>JBFHRB010000204.1:0-6056 GCA_041591915.1 Nitriliruptorales bacterium | reverse complement strand
GCGACCGACGGCGACCAGCAGGAGGTCCGCCTCGAGCTTCTCCTCGCCCTTCTTCGTCTCGACCGTGCAGATGACCCCACCGTCGCTCGTGTCGACCGAGGTCAGCTTGGCGCCGACCATCGTGTTGACCCCGCGCTTGCGGAACGCGCGCGAGATCTCCTTGGAGGAGTCGGCGTCCTCGAGGGGGAGGAGCCGGTCGAGCAGCTCGACGATCGTGACCTCGACGCCGAACGCCGACCAGGCGGTCGCGAACTCCATGCCGACCGCGCCGGAGCCGAGGACGACGGCCCTCTTCGGCAGCTCCTCGAGGTACAGCGCGTGGTCGGAGCTGATGACCTTGTCGCCGTCGAAGGGCGCGAACGGGAGCTCACGGGGCTTCGAGCCCGTGGCGACGATCAGCGCGCGCCCCTTGACCTCGCGGGTGCCACCCTCGGCCAGCTCCACGGAGATCGTGTTGCGGTCGACGATCGTGCCGTGGCCGAGCACGGTCTCGACGCCGCGACCCTTGAGGGCCCCCTGCAGGCCCTTCCACATGCGGTCGACGACCTCGTCCTTGTGCTTGTTGATCTGGGCGACCTCGAGCCCCTCGAACGCGACGTTCACGCCGTAGTCGCCCGCGTCGTGCACGACCTCGGCGACCTCGGCGGACTGCAGGACGGCCTTGGTCGGGATGCAGCCCCAGTGCAGGCAGGTGCCGCCGACCTTCTCCTTCTCGACGAGTGCGACCGAGAGGCCGAGCTGGGCGCAGCGCAGCGCAGCGGAGTAGCCGCCGGTGCCCGCGCCGAGGATGAGGACGTCGAAGGCGTCGTCGCCGAGGTCCGCGCGGGCGGGAGCCGGGGCGGGCTGCGGTGCCGGGGCCTGCTGCTGCGGCGCGGGTGCCGGCGCCTCCTTCACGGTGGCGGCCTCCGCCGTGGCTGGCTCGGCCTCGGGCGCGTCGTCCGCGGCCGGGGCGGCGCCGCCCTCGGTGTCGATGACGACGACCGTCGCGCCGACCTCGATCTCGTCGTCGACCTCGGCGCGGAGCTCCACCACGGTGCCCGCGACGGGCGAGGGGACCTCGGTGTCGACCTTGTCGGTCGAGATCTCGAAGATCGGCTGGTCCACCTCGACGGTGTCGCCGACGTCGACGAGCCAGGCGGTCAGGATCCCCTCGGTGACGGACTCACCGAGGGCGGGCAGCTTGACTTCTTCACGAGCCACGGAGATCTCCCGGGACGTCCGGATGGTGGCGGCTGAACCTAGTCCGTGCGGCAGGTGGTCGCAGGCGCGCGTCCTGGCCCGTCCGCCCACGGCCACAGCGCTAGCGTCCGCTGCCCACCGTCCGCGTCCTCGCCCCGTCGGGAGCCCTCGATGAGCGACCTCATCCACACGGCACTGCACGCCCGCCACCTCGAGCTCGGCGCACGCCTCGCGCCCTTCGGTGGCTGGGAGATGCCGATCGACTACGGCTCGACCGTGGCGGAGCACGAGGCCGTCCGCACGTCGGTCGGGGTCTTCGACGTCGGCCACCTCGGCACGGTCTTCGTGACGGGGCCGCAGGCTGCCGACGTCATCGCCAGCTCGTTCACCAACGACAGCACCACGCTCGCCGAGAGCGAGAGCCAGTACACGCTGTGCGTGGACGAGTCCGGCGGCATCCTCGACGACCTGATCGTCTACCACCTGCGGGGCGGGACGTGGATGGTCGTCCCGAACGCGTCCAACACCGCCACGGTCGTGGCACGCCTGCAGGCGCAGGCGGAGGGCCGGGACGCCGAGGTCACGGACCGCTCGCGCGACCACGCGATCCTCGCCGTGCAGGGCCCGAAGTCGCTCGGACTCGTCAGTGACGTGACCGGCATCGCCGCCGGCGCGGTCCCGTACCTCAACGTCTGGGAGCTGACGTCGGCCGGGCGTCCCGGCTACATCTGCCGCACGGGCTACACGGGCGAGGTCGGCTGCGAGATCGTGGTGCCCAACGGCGTCGCCGTGGACCTGTTCGACCGCCTCGTCAACGGCGGCGCGGCCCCGGTCGGCCTCGCCGCGCGGGACACGCTCCGCCTCGAGATGGGCTACCCGTTGCACGGCAACGACATCGGGTCGGACACGAACCCGTTCGAGGCACGGCTGGGGTGGGCCGTCAAGCTCGAGGCGGGCGAGTTCGTCGGCCGCGACGCGCTCGTCGACCTCAAGGCCGCGGGGCCTTCGCGCCGCCTGTTCGGCGTCAGGGTCAAGGGGCGTGGCATCCCGCGCGCCGGGATGGCCGTCACGAAGGACGGCGTCGAGGTGGGCAGCATCCGGTCCGGCACCTTCTCGCCCACGCTGAAGGAGGGCATCGGACTCGCCTACCTCGCCGATCCGATCGGGCCCGGGGACGAGGTCACCGTCGACATCCGGGGCAAGGATGCGACCTTCGAGGTCCTGCGCCCGCCGTTCGTCGACCGCGACCCGAAGGGCTGAGACCGCCGAGCCCGGAGGGGCTCGGCTACGGCCGACGCGGGTCCACGCAGTAGCGTCGCCGCGTCCGGGAGGGGTGGGGATGTCGGAGACCACACGTCACCGTGGGATCGTCGGGGCGACCGTGGCGGGGATCGTGGATCGTGTCCGCGGCCCCGCGGACGAGATCGACGTCGACGCGGTCGACCGGCTCGAGGGCCTGACCGTCCTCGTCACCGGTGCCAGCAGTGGGCTCGGTCGCGCGGTCGCCACGCAGGTGGCGGCCCTCGGGGCGAGGACGCTCGTGGCCCAGCGCAGCCGCCACGCCGAGTCGGTCGCCGCGATCGCCGACGGCAGCGGCAACGCCGACGTCGCCGCGTACCCGCTGGACCTTGCCGACCCGGCGAGCATCGCGGCCCTGGCCCAGCGCCTCGCCGACGAGCGTGTCGCGCTCGACCGGGTGGTGCTCAACGCGGGCATCGTCCCCATGTCGGCACGCCGGACGGACGCCGGGCTCGACGTGATGTTCCACGTCAACTTCCTCGGCAACCTGATGCTCGTCGACGCGCTCATCGACGCCGGCGTGCTGCAGCCCGGCGAGGCCGGGGCGCCCGACGTCCCTCGTGTCGTCGTCGTCGGGTCCGAGTCGCACCGCTCGGCTCCGCCGATCGACCTCGACCGGTTCGGCGAGGCCGAGGAGTACCCCACGAGCAAGGTCGTCGACCACTACGGCCGGTCGAAGCTGCACCTGCACACGTACGCGACCGAGCTCGCACGCCGGTACGACACGCCCGAGGGCCCGACGCTGGGCGTGCACCACCTGTGCCCCGGCGCGGTCAACAGCGACATCGCCCGCGAGGCGCCCGGGTGGATGAAGCCCCTCCTGCGGGGCGTGTTCTCGATCTTCTTCCAGTCGCCCGAGAAGGCAGCGAGGCCCGTGGTCTGGCTGGCGGCGACACCGGAGCTGCGTGGCGAGACCGGGTGCTACCTCCACATGCGCAAGCCGTCGGCACCGGCGGACACCGCGACCGATCCCCAGGTGGGGGCTGCGGTCTGGGACAAGGGACACGAACTCGCCGAACGGATCCGATCATGAGCGATGCCGACGAGGCCGAGCGGAAGGTGCTGGACGCCTCGGCGTGGACGGAGTTCTGCGACCTCCTCAAGTACGCCGGTGACGTGATCCTGCGCGAGGGGACCCCGGACGACGCCTTCACGCGGGCCGAGGGCCTCCGCTACCTCACCCGGCTGACGCGGGCGGCGCTCGAGACGTTCGTCGAGCACGCCGATCCGATGGCGCCGGTCCTGCAGCGGGTGGTGCACGAGACGGCGAAGATGGGCGCGGACAACCCGGACAACCACTACCTGAACGCGGCGATCGACGGCCGCGAGACCTACCGGATCCGCGGCAACCGCGGGTCGGTCCAGTGGCTGGAGTTCGCGACGCAGCAGGGCAGCTACGGCGAGGGCGGCGGGATGCCGCCCACCGGCCACCTGGACGCGAAGGACATGGACATCCGGCCGGACGGGACGTTCGAGCTCGTCGTGTCGGCGACCGAGCACGCCGGCAACTGGCTGCCCATGACCGAGCAGACGGGCACGCTCATCGTGCGGCAGTCCCGCCTCGATCCCGAGGTGGAGGAGCTGGCGACGCTCCACCTCGAGCGCGTGGGTGGCGACGGCCAACCCTCTCCGGTGAGCCCGGAAGCCATTGCGCGCGGGCTGCAGAAGGCCGGCCTGCTCGTCCCGGGCGCGGCCACGCTCTTCGCGCAGTGGGCCGAGGGCTTCACCGAGCACACGAACCGCCTGCCGCGGTTCGACCAGGAGCTCAGCGACCGCATGGGTGGGGTCCCCGGTATCGCCTACTACCACTCGTACTGGAAGCTCGGGCCGGACGAGTGCCTGGTCATCGAGGCGGACCCCCCGCCCTGCGATCACTGGAAC
Source organism: Nitriliruptorales bacterium (assembly GCA_041591915.1). Lineage (GTDB taxonomy): Bacteria > Actinomycetota > Nitriliruptoria > Nitriliruptorales > Nitriliruptoraceae > JBFHRB01. The sequence continues at coordinate 1,697 of JBFHRB010000204.1, read as the reverse complement.
TTCCAGCTCAACAACCACTGGATGGAGTCGCTCGACTACCGCTACCACCGCGTCCACGTCAACAGCGCAACGGCGAGCTACGAGGCCGACGGATCGATCAAGGTCATCGTGGCCCACGAGGACCCCGGGCATCCGAACTGGATCCGCACGGTCGGGCACGAGCTCGGGACCATGTGCTTCCGGTGGGTCCGCCCCGAGGTCGACGACCCGCCCGAGCCGTCGTGTCGCGTCGTCTCCATCGACGAGGTACGGGCCGAGCACGCGTGACCCGCGAGACCTCGACCGACTACGCCAACCCCCACCGGCCGCGTGCCATCCGGGCGCTCAACGCGGCCATGCGACGCGTTGGTGCACGGCCCTCGCTCGCCCCCGATGACCTCGTCGCAGCCGCCCGGAAGGCCGAGGAGCTCGAGGACTTCGGCTGGCCCCCGCTCGAGGAGCCGCTGCGACGACTCGTGGAAGCGATCGAGGCCGAGGCCGCGCTGAGCGGCATGGGTCGCATCATCACGCGAACACGCATCATGGGTGTGCTGCGGAGCCGCCTGCGGGGCGCGGCCTACCTCGCCGATCACCCGGGCGTGCCGTCACTCGACATCGGCCCCCCGATCGTCATCACCGGCCTGCAGCGCACGGGCACGACGTTCCTGCACCGCCTCCTCGCGGCCGACCCGCGGCTACGGGCCCTTCGGTCGTGGGAGGCCGTGGATCCCGTCCCGCCGCGTTCCGGTCCCGACCGCCGGCCCCGGCAGGCGCGTGTCGCTGACGTCTCGCTGCGCTACCTCGCACCGGACTTCTTCGCCGTCCATCCGGTCGACGCGCAGGCCCCCGAGGAGGAGGTGGTCCTGCTCGACCAGAGCCTCCTGTCGACGACGTGGGAGGCCACGCTGCGCGTGCCGAGCTACAGCGCCTGGCTCGAGGAGCAGGACCAGGCTCCGGCCTACGCCACGCTGCGCCGGTCGCTGCAGATCCTGCACCACCAGGAGGCGGGGGAGCGGTGGGTGCTCAAGACACCGCACCACCTGGAGTGGCTCGATGCCCTGCTGGACGAGTTCCCCGACGCCCGCATCGTCCACACGCACCGAGCCCCGACCGAGACCCTGCCGAGCTTCTGCTCGATGATCGCCCACGGACGCGGGGTCATGAGCGACCACGTAGATCCGCTCGAGATCGGCGAGGAGTGGCTGCGCAAGACCGGTCGGATGGTCGACCGCGCCCTCGACACGCGCGATCGCCGTGGCGACGAGGTGTTCCTCGACATCGACTACCGCGAACTCATCGCGGACCCGCTCGTGCAAGTCGCGCGCATCTACGACCACATCGCGATGGACCTGCCGTCCGACGTCGAGGCGCGGATCGACGCGCAGCGCCAGGCCTCTCCGCAGCACCGGTACGGGCGCCACGTCTACCGGGCCGCCGACTTCGGCCTCGACGACGACCGCATCCGCGAGCGCTTCGCCGCCGAGCGCGAACGGTTCGGACTCGACTGAGTACCGTCGCGCGTCCGGCCGACGACGACCCTGAGGAGCGGCGACATGGCGACCCTGGTGACCGGCGGGGCCGGCTACATCGGCAGCCACACCGCGGTGAGCCTGCACGAGTCGGGGCGCGACCTGGTCATCGTCGACGACCTCTCGAACTCGTCCTCGGTTGCGATCGATCGGCTGCGTGAACTGACCTCGCCCGACCTCGTCTTCGTC
>JBFHRB010000203.1:0-6091 GCA_041591915.1 Nitriliruptorales bacterium | reverse complement strand
GTTCGAAGGTCGGGCCCCAGCCGGTGTACTGGATGCTGACCGCTTGGTCACCAACCGGCAGCAACGGACCGTTGTTGCGACGCGGCACGACGAACGTGATCGCGCCGGCGTCGATGCCGACATTGAGGCGCTCGACGTTGTCCATGACGCCGTCGAGCTGGTTGGCGAAGTAGCTCTGATAGATCCAGATCAGCGGCTCGTCCTGGCCCTGATAGACCGTGTGCGTCGGCAGGCCGAGGCTGTTCAACTTGACCTGTTCGAAGAAGAAGTCCATCTCGTCGATCGGGTTGACCGTACTGCCCCAGCACAGGCTTGGGTTACAGCCCTGGGCGATTCCGGGCGCGCCGGCGAAACTGACGCCGGCGTAGTTGGCAATGGGACCGTCATCGTCGGCCACGCTGACGTGGATCGGATACCACACGGCGGGCGTGTCCAGCGACCTGACTCGGCTGATCGTCCGGGGCGCCGCGACGATCGGCGACGAGGCGGCTGCCGTCCTCGACGCTGGTGGAACCGTGTCGGACACGTCGACCTCGTCGACCGACCCGGGCTGGAGCGACTGGGTGCAGCACGACGGGGGCGGCGCGGCGTGGGGCGGCAAGGCCCGGGGCGGGACCTCCTGGGGGTGATCGGCAGCACCTTGCCGGACGACACGCATCCGTAACGTCGCCGCCGTAGCCTGCGACCCACGATGCTGGAGCAGCGGGAGCCCACGACCGACGCAGCCGTCGACCTCTTCGACGGCTACGCGACCGACGGCTTCTTCGACGAGGTCTTCGAGGCCGACGGCACCCCACGGCCGCACTACCGCAACCTCGTCGACCGCCTGCGCTCCTTCGACCCGTCCGAGCTCCGCAGGCGCGAGCGCCTGCGCGACCAGATCTTCCGGACGCAGGGCATCACCTTCACGGTCTACGGCGACGAGGCCGGGACCGAGCGCACCTTCCCGATGGACCTCATCCCGCGCGTCATCCCCGCGCAGGAGTGGGCCGAGGTCGAAGCCGGCCTGGTCCAGCGGGTCAAGGCCCTCAACCGCTTCCTCGACGACCTCTACGACGGCGAGCGTGCGGCGCTCAACGACGGGGTCGTCCCGCGCTGGCTGATCGCGTCGGCCGACGGCTTCCGGCGTGAGGCCTTCGGCATCCCGGCCCTGCACGGCGCCCGCTGCCTCATCGCCGGCATCGACCTCGTGCGCGACGACGAGGGCACCTACCGCGTGCTCGAGGACAACCTCCGCAACCCCAGCGGCATCAGCTACGTGCTCGAGAACCGCGCCGCCATGACCCGCGTGCTGCCACTGTCGTTCGCGCAGCACCACGTTCGGTCGGTCGACCACTACGGCCAGCTGCTGCTCCGAGCCTTGCGCTCGGTGGCCCCGCCGGCTGCGGGGGAGGACCCGCGCGTCGTCGTCCTCACGCCTGGCGTCTACAACTCGGCGTACTTCGAGCACGCCTTCCTCGCGCGCCAGATGGGCGTCGAGCTCGTCGAGGGCCGCGACCTCGTCGTCGACGAGCACGTCGTGTACATGCGGACGACGCGTGGCCTGCGGCGCATCGACGTGATCTACCGGCGCCTCGATGACGACTTCCTCGACCCGGTCGTGCTCCGCCCCGACTCGATGCTCGGCGTCCCCGGCCTCATCTCGGCCGCCCGTGCCGGCAACGTCACCATCGCCAACGCCCTCGGCAACGGGGTCGCGGACGACAAGGCCGTCTACGCCTACGTGCCGGACTTCATCCGCTACTACCTCGACGAGGAGCCCATCCTCGCCAACGTCGACACGTACCTGCTCTGGGATGCCGAGCAGCGCGCGATCGTGCTCGATCGGCTCGAGGAGCTCGTCGTCAAGCCGGTCGCCGAGTCCGGCGGCTACGGCATGCTGATCGGTCCGGCGTCGACGGCCGAGGAGCGTCGGGAGATGAAGGCCAGGATCGAGGCCGACCCGCGCGGCTACATCGCGCAGGAGGTCGTGCAGCTGTCGCGGCACCCGTCACTCGTCGACGACGATGCGATCGAGGGTCGCCACATCGACCTGCGGCCGTTCGTCATCGCGGGCGAGGAGATCGAGGTCATCCCCGGCGGCCTCACCCGCGTGGCGCTGCGGAAGGGATCGCTCGTCGTGAACTCCTCGCAGGGTGGCGGGTCGAAGGACACCTGGGTCCTGGAGGACGGCTGATGCTTGCGCGACTCGCGGAGAACCTCTTCTGGGCCGGCCGCTACGCCGAGCGGGCCGAGGACACCGCTCGCATGGTCGACGTGACCTACCACGGCCTCCTCGAGTCCCCGCCGGCCGAGGTCCGCCTCGCCTGGGTTCAGCTGCTCGAGGTCCTGCACCTCGACGAGGCCTACGCCCGCCTGCACGACGACGTCGACCCCGCAGCCATCATCCGGTTCCTGGTGAGTGACGAGTCGAACCCGGGCTCGGTCATGGCGTCCGTCACCAACGCGCGCGAGAACGTCCGCAGCGTCCGCGAGCTCGTGTCCACCGAGCTGTGGGAGGCCACGAACGGCCTCTACCTCCAGCTGAAGTCCCGTGACCTCGCCGCCGACCTGGCCCAGCCGTACGACCTGTTCCGCGAGGTCAAGCGGGGCGGTCAGCTCATCACGGGCGTGGCGACCGAGACGATGCCGCGCGACGACGGCTGGCGCTTCATGACGCTGGGCCGGATGCTCGAGCGCTGCGAGATGACCTGTCGGTTGCTGTCGATCCGCTACACGGCCCTCGTCGAGTCGGCGGCCTCGACGGCGTTCCACCACTGGGTCGCGGTGCTCAAGTCGGTGTCGGCGTTCGAGGCCTTCCGCAAGTCGTACCGCTCGTCGATGGACCCGCGCGACGTGGTCGAGTTCCTGCTCCTGTCGCCGGTCTTCCCTCGATCGGTCCTGTTCTGCCTGCAGGCGGGGGAGGCCCAGCTCGAGCGCCTCAGCGGCGGCTCGGTGGGTGGCACGGCTCGTCGCCGACTCGGACGGGTGCGTGCGGCGATCGAGTACCGCAACGTCGACGAGCTCCTCGACGAGGGGTTGCAGGACGCGCTCGAGCAGGTCCAGGTGGAGGTGCTCGAGGTGGCTGCGGCCGTTCGCGAGGAGTTCTTCCAACAGACCCCGGTCGGTTCCCTCCACGCGGTCGGGACGAGCTGATGCGCTACGACATCGTCTTCACGACCGTGTTCGACTACGACGGGCCGGTCGCCGAGTCGCAGAACGAGCTCCGCGCCGCACCGGCGAGCGACGGGCGCCAGCAGCTGTTGCACTACGACGTCCGGACGAGGCCGTCCTCGCGTGTCTGGAGCTACAGCGACTACTGGGGCACCCGCGTCGACACCTTCGGCGTGCGGGCGACCCACGACCGCCTCGAGGTCACGGCCGAGGCGACCGTCGAGACCTCGGTGCCGGCGCGGGTGACGGCCTCGCCGCGGCGGTACGAACTCGACGACCCGGCCTTCCGCGACCTCCACCTCGACTACCTCAGCCGCTCGCCCCACGTGAGCTGGACCGACGACATCGCGGGGCCCGCTCGCGAACGTGTCGAGGAGGCCGGCGACGACGTCGTCGGTGCCGTGCTGTCGCTGCATCGCTACATCGGGACCGGCTTCGAGTACGACCAGGACGGCGACACGTACGTCGGCGTGCCGATCGAGGAGGTCCTCGCGAGCCGCCGTGGCGTCTGCCAGGACTTCGCCCACCTCATGGTCGGGATGTGCCGGTCGGTGGGCATCCCGGCCCGTTACGTGTCCGGGTACCTGTTCGCACGCGATGGACAGGCGGGCGACGACCCCGGCGACGACCGCATCGAGGTGCAGACCCACGCCTGGGTCGAGGTGGCGATCCCCGGGCACGGATGGTGGGGCCTCGACCCGACCAACCGCCAGGAGATCGGCGTGCGCCACATCAAGATCGGCCACGGCCGAGACTACGACGACGTGACACCACTGCGGGGGGTCTACAGCGGCTCGGCTGAGCACACGCTGGGCGTGCACGTGGAGCTTCGGCGCATGGTGGCCGCACAGCAGCAGCAGCAGTAGGCCTAGGTTCGCGGTGAACCGTGGAGGTTGCGATGCCGATCGTGCACGTACGCGGGCCCGAGATCGTGCCCGACCATGCGGAGGCCCTGCTCAACGAGCTGGCGCGGGCCGTCGCCTCCGGCGTCTCCTGCGACGTCCACGACGTCTGGTGCACCTACGACGCGGTGATCGCGCAGACCGTCGGCGGCCACCTCGGCCGCATCGCCTACGTCGAGCTGCTGCAGCGCGATACCGCCGTGGCTGCCGTACGCGGGGGCCTCGAGGCAGCCGCACGCGTCGTCGCCGAGGGCCTGGGCATCCCGCGCGAGGACGTCTGGGCCCGCTTCACGCCCGTGCGCTCCGGCGAGGTGTACGCGGGAGGCCGCATCCTGTCGTGGTGAGCGAGGACGGTATGGACGTGCAGGGCCCGCGGGGCGTCAGGCTGGTTGAGCGGGACGGCGTGCTTGTCGCGGTCAGTCGCGATGCCCCCGAACCTCTGATCCAGGAGACGGTTCGTTCGGTGATCGAATGCGTCCGGTACGCCGACGAGTGAGCTAGCCGAAGGGCCTGGGCGCCAGCGCGAGTTGGCGGCTGATGGCGAGCAGGTCGCCGTCGGGCGACCACAGCTCCCCGTCCTCCTCGAGGTAGCCGTCGGTCACGTACCGCGTCGAGAACGCGGCCTTCGACCAGCCGGTGGTGCGTGGGCGCCGCAGCTGCACGGTCAGTTCCACGGTCGGCACCCAGCCGAAGGGCAGGCCGAGGTCGAAGGCCGGCGGCGCGAGGCAGTCCATGAGGAAGATGAGCCCGAAGGCATCGACCTCCTCGTCCTCGCGCAGACGGACGTGGGCGTCGATGCGGCCGCTGCCGCTCGGCTCGCCGCCGGTCCAGCCGAAGTGGTCGGGGTGGATCCGTGCGTCGAGCCTCCGGGCGATCTCGGGTACCCGAGGGTCGTCGGCCCCGGCCTCCATCCACCCGGCGCACTCCTCGCGTGGCGGCAGGTCCGGTGGGGACCCGACGACCCTGGTGGCGCCCTCGGCGCGGTCGAGGTCCGCGAAGGTCCCGACCAGGGCGAGCCGGGGCCGCCCTTCCTGGGTGAACGTCGCCTGCACGGTCGCATGGCGTCCGCCGGGCCGGACGATGGTCACGTCGATGTCCGCCGGGCCGTGCTCGGCCGGGCCCGCGAAGTGGGCGGTGACCGAGACCGGGTGCGGGCGCTGGGCGGCGGCGGCCATCGCGCGAGCCGCCATGGCCATCACGTAGCCGCCGTTGGGGCTCCCGCCGGGGATCGCGTAGCGGTCGTTGACGATGCCGCGCCACCGGCCGTCGCCGATCTGCTCGACGGCGGTGTCGGTCTCGAAGGTGGTCGCCACGCGCACCTCCGGGGAGGTAGGGGAGTGGGCCCGGACGGTAGTCTCGACCGACCTCATCTCCCGACCGCGCGCCGCAGCCAGCCGCGCGCCCACGACCAGGGACCTCTCATCGTGTCTGACGTGCCCCAGCCGTCCGTGTCCGTCGAGCTCGCGACCATCGTCGAGCTGTGCAAGCGCCGCGGCATCATCTTCCCGACCGCCGAGATCTACGGCGGCGTCCGCTCCACCTGGGACTACGGCCCGCTCGGGGTCGAGCTCAAGGAGAACGTCAAGAAGCAGTGGTGGCGCACCGTCGTCCAGCTGCGCGACGAGGTCGTCGGCATGGAGCAGGCCGTCCTCGGCCCGACCGAGGTCTGGGAGGCGTCCGGCCACCTCGAGAACTTCTCCGACCCTCTGGTCGAGTGCGCGAACTGCAACCACCGCTTCCGTGAGGACCATCTGCGCGAGGCGCAGCTGGGCAGCGAGACCGCCGAGGGGACACTCAGCTGCCCCAACTGTGGGGAGCAGAAGTTCGGGGACCCGCGCAACTTCAACCTCATGTTCAAGACCTACTCGGGCCCGATCGAGGACGACTCCGCCGTCGTGTGGCTGCGTCCCGAGACCGCGCAGGGCATGTTCGTGAACTTCATGACCGTGCAGCGCGCCAGCCGCAAGAAGCCGCCGTTCGGCATCGCCCAGATGGGCAAGTCGTTCCGCAACGAGATCACGCCGGGCAACTTCATC
>JBFHRB010000202.1:0-6113 GCA_041591915.1 Nitriliruptorales bacterium | reverse complement strand
GTCGCGCCGGACTCCCAGCACGCGCCCTCCTCGGCGTCCAGGTCGGCGAACCGGGCGCCGAGCCCGTAGGGATCCTGGGTCAGCTCGTCACGTCGCGCGTCGAACTCGTTCCCCCGGAAGGCCACGACGAGGTCGCGCAGCTCCTCGGTGTGCCGAGCGACGGCCTGCCCGGCGGTGGCGCGCCGTGCAACCGCCTCACCGCACCCCGGTGCCTCGGGGAGAGGCGCGAGGTCGGCGACCACGGCCTCGGCCTCCGAGATGGTCGCGCGGAGCCGGTCCAGTTGCTCCTGCCTGGAACCGCGCTCGTTCCACGTGGCGACGAGGTCCTCCAGCCGGAGCTCCGCCCGGGCCGTCTCGGCAACCACGTCCAGCACCGCCGTTCCGCCCGTGATGACGTCCTTGGCCGCCGAGACCACGTCGGCCCAGGCGCGCGCGACCGCCACGGCATCCGGCGACTGACCCGTCACCGTGACGCTGCTCGCTCGCCCAACCGCGCCCTGCAGCTCCGCGAGGCGGGTCGTGGCTGGCCCGGCCACCTCGTCGAGCCGCCGCTGCGGGTCGGGCACGGCCCCGAGCCTGAGGCGCTCGGCAGCCATGCCGAAGGCCGCCGCGGCCTCGACGAGCTCCACGGCGGGGGCAGCGACCTGCCCACGCGCTGCGAGGATCTCCGCCACGCGATCGGCCGTCGGGGACGGGGCCGGGGAGGTCGCACCGGAGCCACACGCCGCCGCGCCGAGGACGCCCATGAGGACGACGGCCACGAGTCGGGACGGGATCGACACCACGGCGCGGAGGGTAGACCCGGGTGGGCGGCCGCCCCGAGCACGGGCCGGTAGCGTGCTGGCGTGACCGACGCTGGTACCCGACGACGCCTCCTGGCGCTCACACCGGCGCTGGCCCTCGCCGCGCTCCTCGCGACGACGCCGGCGACGGCGCAGACGGTGGTGCGCTCGACGTCCAACGCTGACGCCCCCGGGGGCACCGTGACCGTCGCGCCGGTCTCGCAGCTCCTCGAGCCGGCGACCCTCGCCGCCACCATCGAGGTCGCCAACACCACGGTCGGCTCGGTCACGCTGTACCCGCGGGTCCGGGAGGTGTCGTTCGACCAGGACGGCGCGCCCCTGGCGCAAGGGGGGGCCAGCCCGGCCGCGGCCGACATCCGGCTGCCCGAGAGGATCACGCTCGACGCCGGCGAGTCGGCCGTCGTGCGGGTCCGCCTCGAGCCGACCGATGGACGGCCCGACGTCGTCGCCGTCAGCTTCGACACGCCGGGGACCGAGCAGCCGGGGCCCACGTCGTGGCTGGTCTTCGCGCCTCCCGACACCGCCGCCACGGTCGACGTCGCGACGGCCGCGGGCGACGAGCTCCGCGCGACCGCGACGATCCGGAGCACCGCGCCGAGCGTGGTGACGCTGGGCCTTCGGGTGTCGGGTTGGTGGGGCGCGGACGCGACGTCGTCGGCGGAGCAGGTCGTCGTGGTCGGCGAGCGGCGGGTCGCGGCCACCTTCGATCCCCCGGCTCCCGGGCCCTACCGGATCCAGGCCACGCTGGTCGATGCGGCGGGACGCACGACCCGAGCGTCGGTGGATGTCGTCCGCTGGGACCGCCTGCCGCTCCTGCTCGCTGCCTCCGCACTGCTCCTGACCACGGCCGCGCTCGCCGGGCGCGCGGCTCGTCGGCGGGCGCGGGCCGCCTCCTAGGCTGGCGGCTCGCGCTGACCAGCGAACGGAGGTGGCACATGTCCGAGCTCGAGCGGCCCGTCGTCGTCGTCGGAGCAGGGACCATGGGGCGCGGCATCGCCTACGTCGGCGCCGTCGCTGGCGCCGAGGTGCGCCTCGTCGACGTCTCCGCGGAGCAGCTGGATCGTGCGGTCCGCCAGATCGAGGACGACGTCCGGGTCGGCATCGAGCGAGGAAAGGTGGACGCGGAAGCCGGCGGCGGGGCGCTCGCACGGATCTCGCCGAGCCAGGACCTCGCCGCGTCGTGCGACGGGGCGGGCCTCGTCATCGAGGCCGTCCTGGAGCGCATGGACCTCAAGCACGACATCTTCCGCACGGCCGAGCGGCACGCCCCGCGCGACGCCGTCCTCGCGACGAACACGAGTGCGCTCTCGATCACCGAGATCGTCGGCTGCCTCGACGACCCGAGTCGTGGCGTGGGCATGCACTTCTTCAACCCCGTCCCGAAGATGAGGCTGTGCGAGCTGATCTGGGGGCTGCAGACCTCCGAGGAGACCATGCGGCGCGCCGAGGCCGCCGCGCGTGAGATGGGCAAGGAGGCCGTGCGCATCGCCGACGTGCCGGGTTTCGCGACCTCGCGGGTCAACGCACTCATCGGCAACGAGGGCTTCCGGATGCTGCAGGAGGGCGTCGCGACGCCCGAGGACATCGACACCGCCGTGAAGCTCGGGCTCAACCACCCGATGGGGCCGCTCGAGATGGCGGACCTCGTCGGCCTCGACGTCCGACTGAAGGTGCTCGAGCACCTCGCCGAGACGCTGGGCGAGCGTTTCCGGCCCACCACGGTGCACCGCAACCTCGTCGCTGCGGGGCGGCTCGGCCGCAAGACGGGCCACGGCATCTACCGCTACCAGGACGGCCGGCGGGTCAACGAGCCGAGTGACCTCGGGCGATGAGGGCCGCCGTCCCACGCGAGCCCTCGATCGGGGGCGTGATCGCGGCACGGGCCAGCACGTGGATGCTCTCCAGGTTCGCCACGATGGCGTCGTGCACACCACAGAGCGGCTGCTTGATCAGCTGAGGCGGATCGACGGCGAGCTCGCGCATCGCCACGAACCACGTGGCGTCGCGGTCACAGTACGCGCAGCTCTGCATCGCCCTCCTCCGAGGATGACGGTACCTCCGCGCAGCCGCGGAACCACGTGTTCCGGGCAGGTTCTCGGTCAGTCGCTCGTGCGTACGGTCGCGAGCCGCCGGGCGACCGGGGTGGCGGCCACCGCGTCCTCGTAGCCCGGTGGCGGCACGACCTGGCGCCAGGCGTTGGCGGCCTCGGCGAGCTGACCGCCGACGCCGCGGTCCGCGCGTGCCAGGAGCACGGCCCAGAGCAGGACGGGCGGCGCGATCCCGGCGGCCGACTGCAACAGCCAGTCGTCGTCGCTGGCGATCCCACCGAAGAGCAGGCCCTTCGCGCGGTGGAAGGTGGTGCCGTGCTGGTAGGCGAGCAGGCTGACCAGTCGACCGGACGGCTCGCGATGCGGGAGGGACGTCACGTCGACGTCGCGGCCCGTCATCCAGGCCACCTCGGCCTCCACCCACGCGAGCCGGATGCGCTGGCGGTCCCCGCGCGGACCCTCGGGCAGGCGACCGAGCCCCTCACGCACCTCTTCGAGCCGAGCCTGGGCGTCGCCCACGCGGCCCTGCCCGACCGCGTCGGCCGTCAGCCCGATGCCGAGCATCGCCCGATCGACGGGGTCGGTCGCGGCCTCGAAGCCCGCGAGGTCGAGCCGCTCGGCCTCGGCGTGGAGGCCGAGCTCGCGCACCACGCGGCCGCGCTCCGCCGCCAGCCACGGGTGGAGCTCCGGCGCGTCCACCCGATCCCACCATGTCCACGCGTGGTCTCCGCGACCCAGCCGCGACCAGACGACCCCGTGCCAGGCCACGCGGTCCTGCGCGTGACGCCGCGTGACCTCCTGCAGGACGTCCGCCGGCGTGAGCAGCTGAGCCGCGGTGGGGGGCGGGAACGGTGGGGCATCGCTCACCAGGCCGCGTCCAGGACGCCCGACGAGGCGATCGTGCCCGTCATGCCGAGGCCCTGCCAGCTCAGCGAGCCGTCCTCACCGACCACGAGCAGGAAGGTGTGACTCGCGTCGTAGCGCTGTGTGGAGACCCGCGACGGGTAGGTGAACTCGGCGAGCAGGTCGCCGGAGCCGGGGTCCAGCACCAGCCCGCGCGCCCCGCCGGTCCCGTCCGCGGCCTGCTCCGCCACGACCAGCATCCCGTCACGCCGGAAGGCCGGGGCCACCCACACCCGTCCCTCGGGCGGGCGCAGCACCCTCGCCTCGTCGAACGTCGTGGTGTCGCGGTCGAAGACCACGACCTCGCTGGAGCTGACGCGGCCATCGACGTCCCACACCTGCCACACCCCGGCGAGCGTGTGCGCGTCGGGCGACCAGGCGAGCTGGATCGGGGCGGCGTCGGGCTCCTCGTCGCGCTCGCCGATCTGTGGCCCGGCGTCCTCGCGGCCGAAGGTGACCCACCCGAGCGTGCGACGGACGAGCGAGCCGTCCCAGGCGAACGCTGGCTCGTCGCCGTAGGCGTAGAACTCGGACGGCCCGTCGGGGAAGGCGAAGACCTGGATCGCCCCGACCGCCGGCTCGCAGCAGGTCGAGTAGACGACGCCGGAGCCGTCGGGCAGCAGCCGGACGTCGTCGAGGTACAGGCCGGCCGCCTCGGGCTCGTCCGCCGAACCGAACCCGTCGGGGTCGTCGTACTCCGTGAGCACCCGCAGCACGCGCGCGGACTCGGTGTCCCAGACCTCCAGGCGGTTGGGCTCCGCGAACACGATCACCGTGGCAGGCGGATCGGTCAGCGGCGCGACGGCCGCCTCGAAGTCGGCCAGGCCGACACCATCAGCCTCGTCGCTCGGTGCCGACGATGGCGTGTCAGCCGCGCCGGGCACCCCACCGGTCGGCGTGGCCTGGATGACGCTCGGCGTCACGTCCGGCGCCTCGCCCGCCGCGCCCGTGTCACCCGTGCCACAGGCGGCGAGCAGGGCGACGAGCGCGACCAGCACGAACCTCCGCATCGAACCTCCGCTCGCTCTGCCGGGGGGACGGGAGGTTGCCACACCTTCCCGGCAACGACGGAGCCCCCGCCGAGGCGGGGGCTCCGAAAGGTGGTGCGGGTGAGGCGTGGATCAGAAGTCCATGCCGCCCATGCCGTGGTCGTGGCCGCCAGCGGCAGCAGCCTCTTCCTCGGGCTTGTCGGCGATCAGCGCCTCGGTGGTCAGCAGGAGCGCGGCGATGGACGCGGCGTTCTGCAGGGCCGAGCGGGTCACCTTGGCCGGGTCGATGACGCCGGCCTTCATGAGGTCGCCGTACTCGCCGGTGAGGGCGTTGAGGCCCTGACCAGCGTCGAGGCCACGAACCTTCTCGACCACGACGGAGCCCTCGAGGCCCGCGTTGTTGGCGATCCAGCGCAGCGGGGCGGACAGGGCGTGGCGCACGATGTTCGCGCCGGTCGCCTGGTCACCCTCGAGCTCGAGCTTCTCGAGGCCCTTCTCGGCCTGGAGCAGGGCGGTGCCACCACCGGCGACGATGCCCTCCTCGACGGCCGCACGCGTCGCGGACAGGGCGTCCTCGATGCGGTGCTTGACCTCCTTGAGCTCGGTCTCGGTCGCAGCGCCGACCTTGACGACGGCGACACCGCCGGAGAGCTTCGCGAGGCGCTCCTGGAGCTTCTCGCGGTCCCAGTCGGAGTCCGTCTTCTCGATCTCGGCCTTGATCTGGTTGATGCGGCCCTTGATGTCCTCCTCGGAACCGGCACCCTCGACGATCGTCGTGTTGTCCTTGGTGATGACGACCTTGCGGGCGCGACCGAGCAGGTCGACCGTGGTGTTCTCCAGCTTGAGGCCGACCTCCTCCGAGATCACCTGACCACCCGTGAGGATGGCGATGTCCTGGAGCATGGCCTTGCGGCGCTCACCGAAGCCCGGGGCCTTGACGGCTGCGCTCTGGAACGTGCCGCGGATCTTGTTGACCACGACCGTCGCGAGCGCCTCACCCTCGAGGTCCTCGGCGATGACGACCAGCGGACGACCGGACTGCATGACCTTCTCGAGGACCGGCAGCAGGTCGTGGACCGCGGAGATCTTCTGGTTCGCGACGAGGATGTAGGGGTCCTCGAAGACGACCTCCATGCGCTCCGGGTCGGTCACCATGTACGGCGAGATGAAGCCCTTGTCGAACTGCATGCCCTCGACGAAGTCGAGCTCCATGCCGAAGGTCTGGGACTCCTCGACCGTGATGACCCCGTCCTTGCCGACCTTGTCCATCGCCTCGGCGATGATCTTCCCGATCTCGGCGTCCTGGTTCGCCGCGCAGGTGCCCACCTGGGCGATCTCGGTCGAGCCCTTGACCGGCTTCGACATCCGGT
>JBFHRB010000201.1:0-6144 GCA_041591915.1 Nitriliruptorales bacterium | reverse complement strand
GACCGTGACGTGCCGCTCGGCCGCTACACGCGCGCGGCGTTCGAGCAGTGGAGCGCCAGCGGGCTTCTCACGAGCGACCAGCTGGCCGCTGTCGACGACAACATCGTCTCGCTCGAGGACAGCGCCGCACTCGTCCGTGCGAAGGTCACCAGCGGGGCCGCGGACGCCGCCATCTCCTACCTCGTCGACGTGGGCGAGCTCGACCACGTCCCGCTCGACGACGTGGCCGGCGCCCGCTACACGCTGCAGCGGCTGACCGACCTCGCCGGGGCGCACGAGCTCGAGGCCTTCCTCCGGTCCGAGGCCGCGCGCGCCATCTGGGAGGCGCACGGGTTCACTCCGTCGTGACGGCCTCGAGCACGTCGAGGTTCGCGGCGCGTCGCGCCGGGAAGCTCCCGGCCGCGATGCCCGCGAGCGCGGCGATGACGATGTAGACGAGCAGCCGCCCAACGGGGAAGACCAGCGTGTCGAGTCCCTGCTCGGCGAGCGACCGCACGACGCTCCACGCGAAGAAGGCCCCGACGACGACCCCGAGCACCGCCCCGAAGGCGGACACGATCCCCGCTTCGTAGCGAACCATCCGCCTCACCTGGCGGCGGGTCATGCCGACGGCCCGGAGCAGCCCGAGCTCGCGGGTCCGCTCGAAGACCGACAGTGCCATCGTGTTCGTGATGCCGATCAGCGCGACCACGATGGCGAAGAACAGGAGCGCGATCATGAGGTTGAGGATCTGGCCGATCGCGGCGTCCTGTTCCTCCCGGAAGCTCGCCTGGTCGCGGACGCCGAGGTTCGGGGCATCGGCGAGTACCCCCTCGACCGCAGCGAGGGCGTCCTCGACCGCGACGCCGTCGGCCGCGTTGCCGTAGATGAAGACCTCGAGGTCGTTGTTGAAGTTGGCCTCGTAGGTCGAGAGGTCGACGAGCATCCGTCCGCCGATGAGCTCGTCGGACTCGAACGTGCCGACCATCTCCAGCTCACGCGTGCCGGTCGCGATGAACGTGAAGGGGATCGTGTCACCCACCGCCCAACCACGCTCCTCCGCCAGCGAGCCCAGCGCCAGGAACTGCCCTTCGCCGAGCGCCGACACGTCGCCTCCCTCGGCACCGAGCGAGACCAGTTCGTCGATGACGGCCGCGTCGACGGCGGCGATCGGGATCTGGCTGCCCGCAGCGTCCTGCGGCTGCGTCGTCCCGAGCCGGATCCCGGAGACCGCTCCGGTCTCCGGCAGCGCGTCGACGGCCGCCGAGATCGCCGGCGAGAAGAGCTGTGGTGGACCGGCGGCGGCCCCCGCGATGATGAAGTCCGACCGGAACTGCTCGTCGAGCAGCCTGGCGACCGACCCCGTGATCGACGACGCCAGGATGGTCACGAAGGAGACGAGCGCCAGGCCGATCATCAGCGCCGACGCCGTCGACGCGGTGCGCTTGGGGTTGCGCCGTGAGTTCTCACGGGCCAGCCGCCCGTCGACCGAGCGTCGGGCGACCGGCAGGCCGAGCACGCCCGTGACGCGGCCGGCGATCAGGGGGCTCAGCAGGGCCACGCCGAGCATCGTCAGCAGGGCCCCCGCCCCGACGTAGCTGATCGCGTTGTCCGGTGTCGCGAGCAGGCCGACGATCAGCGCCACGACGCCAACCGCTCCGGCGACGGCGCCCAGCACGGTCCTGGCGCTCGACGAACCCTCGCTGGCCTGTGACCCAGGACGCATCGCCTCCACGGGCGGCACCCGGGCGGCCCGCAGGGCGGGGAGCACGGCAGAGACCAGCGTCAGCACCGTCCCGAGCACGAGCGAGACGACCACGGTCCTCGGGGCGAGCACGTTCTCGCCCTCCGGGAAGCCGAAGCCGAAGGCGTCGAGCAGTCCCCGCAGGCCGCCGGCCAGCCCGATGCCGACGAGCAGGCCCAGGGCCGACGCCACGACACCGACGAGCAGGGCCTCGAGCATCACCGACCGTGTGACCTGGCGCGTGCTCGCACCGACCGCACGGAGCAGGGCGAACTCGCGCGTCCGCTGCGCCACCACGATGGAGAACGTGTTCGCGATGATGAAGGCGCCGACGAACAGCGACACGGCGGCGAAGGTGAGCAGGATCGTGTTGAAGAACCCGAGGAAGCTCCGGATGTCCTCGAGGTCACTCTCCGACTGCGACGCCGCGCTGACGACCTCCGCGTCCTCGGGCAGGACGGCGGCGATCCGCGCCATGAGCTCCTCGGAGTCGATGTCCGGCTCACCGATCACCGCGAGTTGGTCGTAGACGCCGTCCTTGTCGAAGACCTCGCGGGCCTCTGCGAGGTCGAAGGTCACGATCGTCGCGCCGAGGAGGTCGTCCTCGTCACCGAACCCGGTCGTGCCGACGACCTGGTAGCTGCGCCGCCCGACCGGTGTGACGACGTCCACGTCGTCGCCGATGCCGAGCCCGGCAGCCTCGGCCGACCCGATGTCGATCGTGACCTCGTTGCGGGCCTGCGGGCCTCGGCCCTCGCGCAGGGTCACCGCGCCGCCCTCGAAGTCGTCGAAGTTGAACCCGAGCGTGGGCGGGCCCTGACCACCGACCGCCGTGCCGTCGGGCGCGATGATCTGGGCGAAGCCCTGGACGAACCCCCCGACGTCCGCGACCCCTTCCACACCTGCGACGAGGTCCAGCACCGACGCGTCGAGCGTCGGGAGCTCCGGCACGAAGGCCGTCTCGGGGCTCGTGTCCTCGAACGGCTTCACGGGGTTCACGTAGGCGTCGGTGTTCGCGTTGATGTCGGCGAACAGCCCCGCGAACGAGTCGTCGAGCGAGTCGGTGAAGATGAAGGTCCCGGCGACGAACGCGACCCCGAGCACGATCGCGAGCCCGGTCAGCGCCAGGCGGGTCTTGTGCGCGAGGAGGCCCTTGAGGGTGACGGCCCACATCGTCAGGCCTCCAGCGCCTTCATGCGATCGAGGACCCGGTCCGGCGTCGGCTCGCGCATCTCGTCGACGATGACCCCGTCGGCCAGGAACAACAGCCGATCGGCGTGGGACGCGGCGCCCGGGTCATGGCTGACCATGACGATCGTCTGGCCGAACTCCTTGACGGCGCGCTCGAGGAAGCCGAGGAACGCGGCGCCGGTGTTCGAGTCGAGGGCGCCGGTCGGTTCGTCGGCGAAGATGATCTCGGGCTTGCTGGCGAGCGCACGCGCGGCGGCGACGCGCTGCTGCTGGCCGCCCGACAGCTCGGCGGGCTTGTGGTCGAGCCGGTCGCGGATGCCGAGCGTGTCGATGACCAGGTCGAGCCAGGAGTGGTCGGGGTCGGAGCCGGCGAGATCGAGCGGCAGGCGGATGTTGTCCAGCGCCGTGAGGGTCGGCACGAGGTTGTAGGCCTGGAACACGAAGCCGACCTTCGTGCGCCGCAGGATCGTGAGGTCGCGCTCCCGCAACGACCCGAGCTCCGTCTCGCCGATGAACACGTGCCCGCTCGTGAGCGTGTCGAGGCCGGCCAGGCAGTGCAGCAGTGTCGACTTGCCCGAGCCCGACGGACCCATGATCGCCGTGAACTCGTTGCGCGCGATCTCGACGTTGATCCCGGCGAGCGCGTGCACGGCGGTCTCGCCCTCGCCGTAGGTCTTGTGGCCGTCGACGACGCGGGCGGCGGTCGTGGTCGTGGGCGCGGGGGCAGTCACAGGGGGGACCGATCTCTGAGGGCCGAGACGGTACTCGCAGGACCTCGACGGCAGACGGACGTGCGGGCGAGGCCCCACTACGTGACAATGCCCCCATGAGCCACGCCACCCGCCGCCCCCTCGCCGTCCTCGCGCTCGCGTTCCTGCTCGCCGGGACCTTCGGCATGGCCGGCGCCGCGATGGCCCAGGGCCGCTCGACGATCGCGACCACCACCGTCACCGGACCCATCACCCCCGTGATCGCCGACCACCTCGCCGACACGGTCGACGCCGCCGCTGCCGAGGGCCACGCCGCACTGCTCGTCGAGCTCGACACGCCGGGCGGGCTGGTCACCTCGATGCGCGAGATCGTGCAATCGTTCTTCGAGGCCGACGTGCCGGTCATCGTGTACGTCTCACCGCGCGGCGCGGACGCCGGCTCGGCCGGCACCTTCATCACCCTGTCCGCCCACATCGCGGCGATGGCACCCGCCACGACGATCGGCGCCGCCACGCCCGTGGACCTGCAGGGCGGCGAGATCGGCGACAAGGTCATCAACAACGCCGCGGCCTACGCCGAGACCATCGCCGAGGAGCGCGGACGCAACGTCGAGTTCGCCGTCGAATCGGTCCGCGACGGCCGCTCCATCACGGCCAACGAAGCGCTCGAGATCGGGGCGATCGACCTCATCGCCGACAGCATCGACGACCTCCTCGCCGAGGTCGACGGGGCCGAGGTCGAGCTCGCCGACGGCACCGTCACGCTCACCACGGCCAACGCGACGCTCGTCCCCATCGAGATGAGCGGGGCCCGCCGCTTCCTGCAGACGCTGGCCGACCCGAACCTGGCGTTCATCTTCATCTCGATCGGCACGCTCGCGATCATCTACGAGGTCGCCAACCCCGGGGTCGGTGCCGGCGGGATCATCGGCGCCGTGATGCTGATCCTCGCCTTCTTCTCGCTCTCGGTCCTGCCGGTCAACTACGCCGGCGCCGCCCTCGTCGTGCTCGGCGTCGGCCTGCTCGTGGCGGAGCTCTTCGTCCCCGGCGTCGGCGTCATGGCCGCCGGCGGCACCGTCGCCCTCGTGCTGGGCGGGCTCTTCCTCTTCCAGCGACCCACGGGGGTCGGGATCGACATCAGCGTCCTCGTGCCGACGGCCGTCCTGGCCGCGGGCGGTGCCGCCGCCATCGGCACGTTCGCCGCACGCACCCGCAGCATCGCGCCGATGTCCGGTACGGATCAGCTCGTCGGCCGCACCATCCGCATCGACCGCATCGAGGACGGCCAGGCCCGTGCGCGGATCGACGGGACCTGGTGGCGGCTGCTGCCCGAGGGCGAGGTGGAGCTCGCCCGCGAGGACGAGGTCACCATCGTCGGGGCGGACGGCCTCGACCTGATCGTCGCGCCCCACGCCCACCACGGCTAGAAACCGCTCGAGAAGGAGCGCCCCATGGACTTCCTGCTACCGGGCGGCGTCGTCGCCCTCGTACTGCTCGGCTCGTTCATCGCCGCCGCGGTGCGGATCGTCAACGAGTACGAGCGGGGCGTGATCTTCCGCCTCGGCCGGGTCATCGGTGCCAAGGGCCCGGGCCTGTTCTTCATCATCCCGGTCGTGGACAAGATGATGAAGGTGAACCTGCAGACGGTGACCCAGGACATCCCACCGCAGGACGTCATCACCAAGGACAACGTGACGGTCCGGGTGAACGCGGTGACCTACTTCAACGTCATCGACCCGGTCAAGGCCGTGGTCCAGATCCAGAACTACCTCTTCGCGACGTCGCAGGTCGCCCAGACCACGCTGCGGTCCATCCTCGGCCAGGTCGAGCTCGACGAGCTGCTCGTCAACCGCGACGACATCAACGACCGCCTCCAGCGGATCATCGACGAGCTCACGAACCCGTGGGGCGTCAAGGTGACGCTGGTCGAGGTCAAGGACGTCGAGCTCCCCGAGGCGATGCGGCGTGCGATGGCCAAGCAGGCCGAGGCGGAGCGTGAGCGGCGCGCGAAGGTCATCCACGCCCAGGGTGAGTTCGAGGCGGCCCAGAAGCTCTCCGATGCCGCCGACGTCATGGCCGCAGCTCCGGGCGCCATGCAGCTGCGGGTGCTCTCCACGATGACCGAGGTCAGCGCGGAGCGGAACTCGACCCTGATCTTCCCGCTGCCGATCGAGCTGCTGCGGTTCGTCGACAACGGCGCGAACGTGCTCGCGGACCTCGCCGCCCGCGCCACGCCTCGGGACGCGTGAGCGCGCCGGGACTGACGACACCGCGAACGGTCCGGGTGCTCGCCCTGGCCGGCATGGCCCTGCTCGTGCTCCCCCTCGTCGCGCTGGCCGTCGCCGGGGGCGCGGAGCGGCTGGGCGACGCGCTCGGCAGCGCCGCCGTCCGGCAGGCGCTGTGGCTGACCGCCTGGACGAGCGCCCTGGCGACGCTGGTGGCCGTCGTGGTGGGTGCGCCGCTCGCGATCGTCGCCGAGCGGTCGGGCCGTGCGGTCAGCGTGGCCGCCGGCGTCATCGG
>JBFHRB010000200.1:0-6224 GCA_041591915.1 Nitriliruptorales bacterium | reverse complement strand
GTCGCGATCGAGCCGATGCGGGTGGCGCCACTGATCACCCCGGCGGTCCCTGCGACGAGGAGGAGGAGGCCCGCGATCCCGGCCGTCGTGGTCACGGGGTTCGGCCCGGTGATGCGCACGAAGGCCGTCAGGTCACACCGCACACCGGTCGTCGTGGCGTCGATCCGGTACAGCCCGACGCCCTGGTCCGCCCACTCCGACACGTTGAGCGTGCCAGCGAAACGTGATCGGTTGCCGTTCGCGTCCGGCTCGACGGTCCCCTCGACGGCGGTCCAGCGGACCGGCTCGACCACGACGTCAACGCGATACGTGTCGATGTCCGCCGTGGCCACCGCCTCGACCAGCGCCTCGTCGGACACGTCGAGCTCGAGCGGGTTGTCGGACGACGTGTGGAAGGCGAGGTTGCGACCATCCACCGTCACGGAACAGGACTCACGGTTTCCGGCGAAGCGGTTCGTCCGGCCGTCGAGGGGCAGGTTGCGGCTGACGAAGGCGCCGACGCCGTCCGTCCCCGAGCGCTCCGGGGCGTCGACCTCGTCGCCCTCGGGCACCACCCCGGGATCGAACTCCGTTCGGGAGACCTCGACCGCCTCCACCGGGCCATCGCCGTCCGGGCCATCGCCGTCTGGCCCGGGACCCCCTGCGCCTCCCCCGGCCACGCCGACGGGTGGGTCGCCCGGGTTCGTGCCCGGCGGCGCGAACCGGACCGACTCACCCGCGCGGATCTCGACCTCCGTGCCGTCCAGCAGGGTGACCACCACGATGCCCTCGTACACGGTGAACGTGCAGTCGCCGAAGACCGGGCAGTCGACCTCGAACGCCGTGCCGCGGACCGTCGCGATGCCGACCGACGTCTCCACCTCGAAGCGCCCCTCCGTGCCCGTGACGCTCTTCACCCGGTTCCAGGTGCGGCCGGTGTCCAGCGACACCTCGATCTCCGGGAGGGTCGACGTGCCGGCCAGCTCGCGGACCTCGAACAGGGTCTGCGCGTCGAGCCGGGTGACGGAGCCGTCGGCGTACGCGACCTCGGCGAAGCCCGTCTCGTCCGTGCGGACGCCGTCGCCGACCTCCAGCGGCTGCTGCTGGACGGCAGGCGCGAACGGTGCGTCCGCGTCCTCCCGATGGTCGGTGTTGGTGTCGATGATGGCCAGCGCCGCGAGTGAGCCCCCCTCCGGCTGTTCGGCGAACCCGCCCACGTCCGAACACGCCACGGCGACCACGCCACCGAGGAGGGCGATCGCGACGGTTCGGCGGGCCCCCACGTCAGTACCGCTTGCTCGGCACGTTGGGCTGCGAGTAGACGTCGAGGTGCGCGAAGACGCCCACCACGGTCGGAGCCACGTGGTAGAGCCGCGCGTACTCGCGTCGTGCGAAGCCGCCCCGATACATCGCGTCGAACACCTCGAGCTGATGATCCCAGAACCCGTCGATGTTGACCATCACGATGGGGCGGTCGTGGTAGCCCAGCTGCTTCAGCGTCAGGACCTCCATCAGCTCCTCGAGCGTCCCGAAGCCGCCGGGCAGCGCGACGAACGCGTCAGCACGGTCCTGCATCGCCACCTTCCGGGCACTCATCCCGTCGGTGACGATGAGCTCGTCGGTGTGCTCGTCGTCGGCCAGGCCGTGGTCGGCCATCTGTCGAGGCACGACGCCCGTCACGCGCGCGCCCGCCGCCTGGGCGGCCCCGCTCAGCGTGCCCATCAGGCCGGTGTTGGTGCCGCCGTAGATCAGCTCGTCTCCGCGTTCGCCGATTCGGCGACCGAGCTCTGCGGCTGCTTCGACGTAGTGCACGCCGACGTGGGAGCTCGACGCGCAGTACACGCAGATACGCACCCGGCCCGCCCCCTGGCTGCTCCCCGCAGACCGTAGTCCTGCGGCCGTCCGCGCGTTGGACGTCCACACGGATCGAGCGGATGATGGTCCGGCACCGTCGATCGGGGGGACCGGTGCTCGAGGTCCGTGGGCTGCGGAAGCGGTACGACGAGGTCGAGGCGCTGCGCGGCGTCGACCTCGATGTCGGCGAGGGCCAGGTCGTGTGTCTGCTGGGTCCGAACGGGGCGGGCAAGACCACGCTCGTGTCCATCGTCGCCGGTCTGCGACGACGGGACGCGGGATCGGTGAGCGTCGGCGGCTTCGACCCACTCACGCATCCACGCCGCGCACGCCGGTTGCTCGGATTGGCGCCGCAGGAGCTCGGCATCTACCCGATCGTCACGGTGCGACAGAACCTGTTGCTCTTCGGTGAGCTCGCAGGCCTGTCAGGTGTCGATCTGCGTGACGCCGCCGAGCGAACAGCGACGGTGCTCGGGATCGAGGAGACCCTCGACCGCCAGGCGGGCACGCTGTCCGGCGGCCAGAAGCGCCGGCTCCACACCGCGGTCGCCATGCTCCACGAGCCACCATTGCTCCTGCTCGACGAGGCGACCGTCGGCGCGGACGTGGAGACCCGAGGTCAGCTCCTCCGGCTCGTCGGCGAGCTCGCCGCCGGTGGGTCCTCGGTCCTGTACTCGACCCACTACCTGGGCGAGGTGGAGCAGCTGGATGCAGACGTCGTGATCGTCGACCATGGCCAGGTCATCGCGCGCGGCCACGTCCGAGACCTCATCGCGAGGTACGCGACGCCAGCCGTGGAGCTGACGTTCGAGGGCACACCGCCCGACATCGACGGAGCCACGCGCGTCGGGAGCGATCGGGTCCGGGTGCCGACGGACGACCCCGCCCGGACGACGGCCAGACTCCTGACGATGCTCGGCAGCAACGGCGACCGCCTCGCCGGGATCGAGGTGCGCGCGGCGAGCCTCGAGACGGTCTACCTCGCGATCACGGGCCGCGAGTACGACCCCGATGCCGCCCGCGACGCGCGACCGGAGGAGGTGGAGGATGTCCTGGCGGGCAAGTAGCGCCATGCTCAAGCACGAGTGGCGGGTCCTGCGCAGCGACCCGTCCTTCATCGTGTTCGTGCTGATCATGCCGCTGGGGATGATCTACCTGATGCGCGGGTTGTTCGCTGGCACGCTGGCCGCGGAGGGCTACGTCGGGGCCAACGGCTCGGAGTTCGCCGTGCCCGGCCTCGGGGTGGCGTTCGCGGCGTTCGGTGTCGGCTACTCGGGCTTCGCGTTCTTCCGTGAGCACGGGTGGGGGACGTGGGAGCGCCTGCGCGCCTCCCAGGCGACGTCGCTCGACATCATGATCGGCAAGGTCGTCCCGATGATCGGGGTGACGGTCGCCCAGCTCGGGCTGCTGTTCCTGCTCAGCGGTCCCCTGTTCGACCTCCGGGTGGACGGATCGTGGCTCGCGATCGCGGTCCTCATCGTCATGCTGTCGACCTGCCTGGGCGCGTTCGGCGTGCTGGTGACGGCCATCTCACGGACGTCCCAGCAGCTCAACGCCATCGGCTCGGTCGGCGGGATGGTCCTGGCCATCATGGGTGGCGCCTTCGTGCCACTGAGCGTCATGCCGGGCTGGGCGCAGGATGTCGCCCCGGCGATCCCGACCTACTGGGCGATGCGTGGCTTCCGCGACGTGGTGCTCGATGACGCGGGCCTCACGGCCGTCGTGCTCCCGACGATCGTGCTCGCCGCCTTCACCGTCGCGTTCGCGGGGATCGCCGCGACCCGGTTCCGCTTCGAGGAGACGAAGGTCTACTACGGCTGAGCCTGCTGCCGGGTCAGGCCTCCGGGCGCAGCGTCGGGAACAGGATGACGTCGCGGATGTTCGCGATGTCCGCGAGCAGCATGACCAGCCGGTCCACGCCCAACCCCATGCCGCCCGTGGGTGGCAGGCCGTGCTCCATCGCCCGCAGGTAGGCCTCGTCGACGACCATCGCCTCTTCGTCGCCCGCCGCCTTGGCTTCGGCCTGCGCGTCGAAGCGCGCGCGCTGGTCGTCGGGGTCGATCAGCTCACTGAAGGCGTTCGCGAGCTCCCGGCCGACGGCGATGAGCTCGAAGCGCTCGGTCACGTGCGCCTCGGACCGGTGCCGGCGGGCGAGCGGCGAGGTCTCGACCGGGTGGTCGACGACGAAGGTCGGGTCCCACAGGTTGGGTTCCACGAGCTTCTCGTAGAGCTCGACCACGAGCTTGCCGGGGCCCCAGGTGTCCTCGGTCGGCACCTCGTGCTCGCGGCACAGCTTGCGCAGCTCCTCCACGTCGAGGTCGTAGCTGAGGTCGTCGCGTCCAGTGGCCTCGCGCGTCAGGTCGAGCAACGTCGCCCGGCGGAACGGGCCGGCCAGCGAGATCGGGCGGCCCTGGTACTCGAGCTCGAGCGAGCCGACCGCGTCGGTCGCCGCGCGCTGCACCAGCGCCTCGGTGAGCTCCATCATGACGTGGTAGTCGGCATAGGCCTGGTAGACCTCGAGCATCGTGAACTCGGGGTTGTGGCGTGGCGACATGCCCTCGTTGCGGAAGTTGCGGTTGATCTCGTAGACCCGATCCATCCCCCCGACGATGAGCCGCTTGAGGTAGAGCTCGGGCGCGATCCGCAGGTAGAGCGGCATGTCGAGCGTGTTGTGGTGCGTGATGAACGGTCGGGCGGTCGCACCCCCGGGGATCGGGTGGAGCATCGGCGTCTCGACCTCGACGAAGCCCTGCTCGTCGAGTGCGTCACGCAGCGCCCGTACGACCTTCGCACGCGCCGCGAAGGCCGCGCGCGAGTCGTCGTTGACGATGAGGTCGACCTCGCGCTGGCGGTACCGCTGCTCGACGTCCTTGAGCCCGTGCCACTTGTCCGGGAGTGGCCGGATGGCCTTGCTGAGGAGGGTGATCTCCGCTGGACGGACGCTCAGCTCACCTCGCCGCGTGACCATGACCTCGCCGCGCACGCCGACCCAGTCGCCGAGGTCGAGGTCGGCGAAGGCCGCCATCCCGTCCTCGCCGATCGCGTTCACCTGGACGAAGAGCTGGAGGTCGTCTCCGGCCTGGCGAAGGACGCCGAAGCTGAGCTTGCCCTGCCCACGCTTGGCGACGAGGCGGCCGGCGACGCGGACCTCCTCCCCGGTCTCGACCCCGGCCTCGAGGTCGGCCCAGGCCACGCGGACGTCCGCGATGGAGTGCGTGGGGTCGAAGCGGATCGCGTACGCGTCCACCCCGGCCTGACGGGCGGCGGCGATCTTCGCCCGACGGGTCGCCATCAGCTCGTCGAGGCGTGACGCCTCTTCCTCGGCGGTCAGCTCGACGCCGTCTTCGGGCGTGGTGGGATCGTCGCTCACGGTGGGGTGTCCGGGGATGCGGGATGGCCCCGGATGCTACCGGCGGGCCGGGCCCGTCAGTTGCGCTCCCAGATGAGTCGCAGGCCCTTCAGCGTCAGCCACGGGTCGTGGTGGTCGATCGTCTCGCATGCCGCGAGGACCGACGGGGCCAGGCCACCGGTGGCGACGACCGTCACGCCCGGCCCGAGCTCGGCCTTCATCCGACGGACGATCGCATCGACCTGGCCGGCGAAGCCGAACACGATCCCGGACTGCATCGCGGCGATCGTGGAACGTCCGATGGCGTGGGCCGGCGTGCTCATCTCGACCTTCGGCAGCCGGGCCGCGCGTGACACGAGCGCGTTCGTCGACGTCATGACGCCGGGGGCGATGACGCCACCGACGAACTCGCCGTCGCGGCTGACCGCGTCGAAGTTCGTGGACGTGCCGAAGTCGACGACGATCGCCGGGCCGCCGTACAGCTCGTGGGCCGCGACGGCGTTGACGATGCGGTCGGCACCGATCTCCCGCGGGTTGTCGTACCGGAGGGCGATCCCGGTCTTGACGCCCGGCTCGACCACGACCGGCTGGAAGTGGAAGTACCGCTCGGTCATGTCACGGTAGATCTCGGTGACCGGCGGGACGACGCTCGACAGCACGACGCCGTGGACGTTGTGGGAGAACGAGAGGTCGGCGAAGCCGAGGAGGCCGCTCAGCAGCAGTGCCATCTCGTCGGACGTCCGTCCGGCATCGCTGGACACGCGCCAGTGCTCCACGAGGTCGTCCCCGTTGAACACGCCGAGGACGGTGTTCGAGTTGCCGACATCGATGGCCAGCAGCACGTGACGACCTCAGCCGTCGGACGGGGTGTGGCGGAAGCGCTGCTCGCGCCACGCGAACAGGCCCTCGGTGTCGTCCGGGTCGCCGTCAACGGCGCCCGACGGGACGGTGGCCGGCTCCCCTGCAGCGGCCTCCACCGTGGACTCGCCCTCGTCTCCGTCCTCGCCCTCGCCCTGTCCCTCGTCGTCGTCGTCGTAGAGGT
>JBFHRB010000199.1:0-6289 GCA_041591915.1 Nitriliruptorales bacterium | reverse complement strand
GAGGTCGCCGAGGGCCTCGCGGATGCGCGGGGCGTCGTCGGCAGCGTCGATGATCGCGGCCTGCCCTGTCCGAGCGCACGAGAGGATGTAGACATTGTTGTCCATCTCCCCGACGGAGAGCTTGCGGACGGCGACGTCGCCATCGACGCGATCGCTCCAGGGGCCGTCGGGATCGACGTGGCCGGTGTAGGTCACGGCGCGCCTCCTCGTGGCCGAGCGAGGCTAGCGGTGCTCAGCCCTGGGGCTTCTCCGGCGCGTTACCCGCACCCTGGCCATGGCCGGTGCGGCTGGACCTGCCCTTGGTGGGCCCGCCGAGGGGCGCGACCTCTCCCTGCTCGTCGCCGCTGGCGAGGATGTCGGCGCGCTGCTCCTCGGCCTCGGCCAGGATCTGGTCCGCCTGGTCCGGGTTGTCGACGAGCTCCTCGGCGACCTGCTGGTCGAGCTCGGCGAGCTCCTCCTCGACGGATGGGTCGGGGACGCTGGTCGTCGCAGGATCGGTGGTCGGGGTCTCGGTCGTGAGCTCGGTCGTCGGCTCGGCCACCGTCGGGGCGACGACCGGCTCGTCCTCCAGGTCCTCCGGCAGGACGGTGGCAACGATCTCGTCAGCCTCGTCTCCTTCGCCGTTTTGGAGTTCGTCATCCGGAGGGGTCGCCGGGGGCGCCTCCTCGGCGGTCGGCGCGCTGGAGGTCGTCGGGACCGGGGCGGCTGGGGTCGCGTTCCGCCTCGGGGTGTTCGTGGTCGGGCGCGGGGCAGGCGTCGCCACCTCCACAGCGCCAGCCTCGTCGGCGCCGTCTTCGGCTCCATCCAGGTACGAGTCCTCGCTGGCCTCGGCGGCCGGGGGGCCCTGGATCGAGAGCTTGAAGTCCTGCACCGTCGAGGCCGGGACCGCAGTGAGACTTGCGGCGGTGACCGCGGTCGCGGCAGCCGCGGCGCCCAGCGACGGCATCGTCGCCGGGATCATGGGGATCGACGCGAGCACGGGGAGCTGGGCCAGCCAGGCGATCGGCCCGCCCGCCCACTTGAGGCGGCCGAGCGAGATGGACAGGAAGGCGCGGACGACGGCCGGGTCGAACTGCGTCCCGGCGCACCGTGCGATCTCCTTGCGCGCGAACTCCGGCGGCAGTGCCTCCTTGTAGGAGCGCTTCGCGGTGATGACGTCGAACACGTCGGCGACGGCGATGATCCGGGCGGCGAGCGTGATCTCCTCGCCGGTCAGCCGGTAGGGGTAGCCGCGGCCGTCCCAGCGCTCGTGGTGCTGCGAGACGGCGTCGATCGCGTCGCCCAGCCAGCCGCGCAACGGCTCGACCATGATCGCGCCGGTGGTGGTGTGGGACTTGATCTCGTCGTACTCGTCGTCCGTCAGCTCGCCCGGCTTGTTCAGGATGTCGCCCGAGACGGCCAGCTTGCCGATGTCGTGGAGGAGGCCGGCCCACTGCAGCCTGCCGACCTCGTCGCGCGACAGTCCCATCTCGTCGGCGATCAGGCCCGTGTAGACGCGGACGCGCTCGGCGTGTCCTCGTGTCAGCCGGTCGTGGCGGTTCAGCTCCGCGACCAGCGTCAGGATGATCCCGGCCGCCTTGGAGGAGTCGGAGGGGAGACCGTGCTTGCGCGTGTGGGCGATGAGCTCGCGCAGCTCCTCCTCGGAGGTGTGCTTCATCGCGGTCTGGATGCGCGACGGTGCCTCGTCCGGGAAGACCAGGGTCAGCTCGAGGAGTGCGCCGAGGGGCAGGAAGCGCTTGGCGACCGGCCGGGTGATGCGCACGGTCAGCGTGGCGACCGCGATGACCGCGACCCACTGCGCCAGGACGGCGCCCAGCGTCGTCGCCGGCGGGAACAGGCGGCTGACGCCGAAGGCCGCGACCGTCGCGATGATGATGGGGAAGAGCACCGCCGCGAACCGCACCAGCATGGCCAGGACGGGCCGACCCCGCCAGCGCCCGACGACGTCCGGTTCCTGCTTCTCGATCGAACGCGAGGCCGTGAACGAGCGCTGCTTCGGAGCGACGGTCATGAGCGGTCCTCGGGCACGAGCCTGCGGGCGGGCAGTCGGTACCTCGGAGTGGCCGGAGGACCACTTGATGCTGTCAACCGCAGGACCACCCGAAGTGGCCCGGTGTCAACCCTCCCCGTGTTCAGCAGGCGTACGCGGCAAGGTTCTCGTCGTACGTCCCGAAGCAGGTGATCGTCCCGCTCCCGCTGGTGGTCGTCGCGCCCGCGATCTTCGCGCCCACCACCTCGAGCGTGCCGTCGAGCACGTCGAGCGATACCGACCCCGTACTCGTGAACTGGCTGTCACGCACGGTGCCCGTCACCCCCGCGGAGTCGAAGACGATGCCGGTGGCCCCGCTGAAGCCAGAGAACGACCCCCCAACCACGTTGAACAGCGGGGCATCGGTGACGTGGAGGTCGTACGCGTTCGCGTCCGTGGACTGTCCAGCGAACGACGTGTCGATGGACGTCACGGCCGAGTTGAGGATCAGGGCGCCGTAGCCGTCCAGCGCCTCGGCGAAGCCCGTGAAGCTCGAGTCCACGAACCTCACGCTGCTGCTCACGTTCGCGTTCGAGAGGAAGCCGACGGCCAGGCCCGAACCGTTGCCGCTGCCGGAGAAGATGGTCGCGGTGATCGTCGATCGCTCGATCGTGGCGACGCCTTCGTGGGTCACCGCCGCTGAGCCCTCACCCGGCACGAAGTTGCTCAGCTGCAGGTCCTCGAGCCTCGAGTTCGCCCCCATCGTGAGCGCGATCGAATTGCTGGCACCCGCAGGGACGCGGAACTTCAGCTCGGTGATGTGGCGTCCCGAACCCCGGAGGGTGACCTTCGGGGGCAGCCGCAGCGGCGTGCTGTCGAAGTCGTAGACCCCCGGCCCCAGGACGATGACGTGGTGGGGCTCCGTCGCGGCCCCCGTCCGACTCGAGAACGGTGCGATCGCATCACGCACGGCCTGGGCGTTCTCGGTCGAGGTCGCGTTGTCGTAGACGTGCGTGACGTTGCCTGCCCCCATGCCCCCGATGTTCACGTTGCCGCCGATGTAGACGTCGCCGACGACCTGGCCAGAGCCCGCGACGGTGAGGACGGGCCGGCCCACGCCGAGGTCCGTGAGGACGTCACCGAGCAGCGCGGCGGTCGCGTTGCGGTTGGCGCCGGCCTTGCGGCGCACCTCCCAGGGGCCCGCAGCGTCGATGGCGTCCTCGACGTCCTGGGACACGGCGGCGGTCCCGCCGGCGATGTACACGACGTCCGGCGAGAACTTCTTCAGCGCCGCATCTGCATCCGTGCTCCACGAGGTCGGCGACGTGACGAGCAGGATGCCGCCGAGCGCGCCGGCGACCGGGCCGGCGGCCATCGCGTCGAACGGGATGTCGTTGCGTGCGACGAACACCACCTTCGGGTAGGGCTCGGGCGCGGGTGGCGGCAGGGGCCCGGCCGTCGCCGGCACGAGGGCCATCGCCAGGCCCACGACGAGCAGGGGCACGAGCACGGTCGCCCGCCGGGTCGAGCTGCTCCTCGTCGTTCGCGTCCGCGCCTGCATCCGTATCCCTCCCGTGGGCTATCCGACCGACCCTAGGAGGCCGGTGGCGGGAGGGGAACGGCTACCGCGGACGACCGCGCTGGGCAGTCGCGTCAGAACGACAACAGGGCGAGGAGCGCGGCCAGCGTCCCGTAGGCGACCATCGGAACGACGGTGCGCTTGAGGATCGCGCCTTCCTGGTTGGCGATGCCGAGGATGGAGCAGACGGCGACGATGTTGTTCACGCACACCATGTTGCCGGCAGACGCCCCGACTGACTGCAGGGCGAGGACCGTGGTCTCGTCCAGCGCGAGGCCCGAGGCGATCGCGGACTGGATCCCGCCGAACGTGAGGTTGGAGATCGTCGCCGAGCCCGAGAAGAAGCTCCCGAGCGCCCCCAGGAACGGTGCGACCCACAGCCACTGCTCCCCAGCGACGTCCGCGAAGCTGCGACCGATCACCTGGACCAGCGCGTCGTTGCCGCCGGTCATGAGGAGCCTCACGAGCACCAGCGCCCCCAGCAGCGCGACGAGCGGGCGCGCCATCCGGTCCCAGCTCTCGCGCACGACCCGTCGAACCACGGGGGTCTCGACGCGGAAGATGGCGAACGTCGCGAAGGAGACCACGAAGAACGGGATGAGCGCAGGCACGTAGAGCGCCCGATAGCTCCAGGCTCCGTCCGCGCCGGTTGCGCCGAATTCCCGCAGCGAGACGACCAGCGCCGCGCTGATGGACAGCTCGCCGAGCCCACCCAGGCCGAGGGTGAGCGCGGGCTCGACGGCGTTGAGCAGTCCCTTGATGCCGAACTGGTCCACGCGCGTCGCGACGAGGAGGACGATCGTCGCCCACAGTGGGAACGCTGCGCCCAGGAGCGTGCGCAGGTCGACTCCCCTCCGGACCCCGACGGCCGCACCTGCCTCGTCCGCCTCAGCGCCGTTGCGCTCCAGCCCGATGCGGCGGCTGGCGAGCCAGACCGTCAGCCCGAGCCCGATCGCGCCTCCGACGAGTGCCGGGAACTCGTAGTTGACGGATGCGAGGAGCGCGTACGGGACGGTGCACGACAGCACCGACAGGTAGACGAACACGATGTTGCGGCGGATGACGTCGCGCGGGAGGACCGCGGACAGCGCGAGCACGGGGACGACGAGCGCGATCCCGAAGTGGAGGAGTGCGCTGCGGAAGGCGACGGCGAGCAACTGCTCCTCGCCGAGTCCGAGCTGTCCGAACCCGAACCAGGTCGGTGTTCCGACGGCCCCGAACGACACGGGCACGGAGTTCATCACGAGGGTGAGGATCGCGACACGGACGGGCGAGAACCCGAGCCCGACGAGCAGCGGGGCCGCGAGGGCTGCGGGGGTGCCGAACCCGCTCGCGCCCTCGATCAGGAAGGCGAAGGCCCAGCCGATGATCATGAGCTGCCCCACGGGGCTGTCCGTGATGCCGTTCAGCCAGGCTCGGATGACGTCCATCTTCCCGGTGAGCTCCATCGTCTTGAACAGGAAGATGGCGCCGAAGATGATCGTGATCGGCGTGAGCGCCTCGAGCAGCCCCAGGACCACGGTCGCCCCGGTCGCGCCGAGCTCCGCGTCGAACGCGGCCAGGCGGATGACGACCAGCACGCCGGCGGCGACGGGGAGTGCGGTGTGCGACGCCCAGGGGTTGGGCTTGGTGAGCAGCACGACCAGCAGCACGATGGGCAGGAGCGCGAGGAGCGTGTCCACTCGGCCCTCCAGCCCTCACGACCGGCGTCGATCGGCGACGTCCCCGCCGTCCTCGTCCCTCAGCCCCGAACGCCCGACGCCGTGACCTCGTTGCCCGACCTCCTGCCTTCGGCCATCGCGTCGAGGTTGCCGATCGTCGTCTCGGCGATGTTCGTCAGGGCCTCGCGCGTGAAGAACGCCTGATGGGCCGTGATGAAGACGTTCGGGAACGTGAGGAGGCGCATGAAGGTGTCGTCCTGGATGACTCGGTCGCTGAGGTCCTCGAAGAAGAGATCGCCCTCCTCCTCGTACACGTCGAGCGCAACGTGGCCGACCTTGCCGGACTTGAGCGCCTTCACGAGCGCAGGCGTGTCGATGAGCGCGCCGCGAGAGGTGTTCACGATCATCACGCCGTCACGCATCTTCTCGAAGGCGGCCTCGTTCAGGAGGTGATGGGTGTCCGGCGTGAGCGGGCAGTGCAGCGTGATCACGTCACACTCGCCGAAGAGGGTGTCGAGGTCCTCGTACCGGACGCCGAGGTCCTTGACCTCGGCCGACGGGAACGGGTCGTGCGCGCGGATCGAGCAGCCGAAGCCGCGCAGGATGCGTGCGACGAGCATCCCGATCTTGCCCGTCCCGATGACCCCGACGCGTCGATCCCTGAGGTCGAAGCCCAGCAGCCCGTCAAGCGCGAAGTTGCCCTCGCGGACCCGGTTGTAGGCGCGGTGGAGCCGACGGTTCACCGCGAGCATCAGGGCCACCGTGTGCTCGGCGACCGCATAGGGGGAGTAGGCCGGGACCCGCGCAACCGTCATGCCGAGCTCCTCGGCTGCCCCGAGGTCGACGTTGTTGAACCCGGCCGAGCGAAGGACCACCGCACGCACGCCGTGGTCAGCGAGGGCCCGCAGCACGTCCGCGTCCAGCTGGTCGTTCACGAAGGCGCACACCGCGTCGTGGCCGGCAGCCAGCGGCGCCGTCGCCGGACGCAGTCGGGGTTCGAGGACCGTGAGCGCTTGACGGCCGGGGGCGTTGGCCGAGGTGAGGAACTCGCGGTCGTAGGACTGCGTGCTGAAGACGGCG
>JBFHRB010000198.1:0-6340 GCA_041591915.1 Nitriliruptorales bacterium | reverse complement strand
TACTTGCCGCCGCGCTTCTTGCCAGAAGCCCTCTTGACGGCCTTCTTGACGCCCCGCTTGACCGCGGCCTTCTTGCGCACGACCTTCCGGGCGGCCTTCTTGACGGCGGCCTTCTTGGCCGCGGAGGACGAGGCGGTCGCCTTGCGGACCACGGTCGTCTCGGCGGCGGGCTCCGCGCTCACGGCCGGCGCGGTGGGGGCGCTCGGGCGTGCGGCTGCGGTTGGACGGGTGGCACCCACCGTCGACAGGGCCGACGCGGCTGGCGACGCGGTCGCGCCCCCGTACCCGGGCTCGGCGGTCGGCTTGGCCGCACGACGCTGCAGGACACCGACGCCAAGGGCCCCGAGCGCGAGCACGCAGCTGCCGATCGAGACCCAGATCAGCGTGGTGCCGGTCTGGAAGATGCCGATCAGCAGCGTCACCGCGGCGATGACGACAAGGATGAAACTCAGGACGATCACGGATTTCCCCTGGGCGGTCTTACCGGTGGCCGGCAGTAGGGCGGGAGTGCTCCGGCCGGTCGTCGCCGGTCCCCTACGGCGTGCGTGTGGAAGATAACCGGGCGCGCACGCTAACGCATACGACCCCGGCCCCCACTATCCATCGGACGAGCCGAGGTCCTCGCGCACACGGACGGTCAGCGGGCTGAGGTCGAGGTCGTCGGCCTCGAGGGCGTCGAGGTCGGCCAGCGAGTCCTCGTCCGTCGCTGCGGCGGCCGGGCGGTCACGGAGCTCGTCGAGCAGGCTGAGCTGCTTGTCGAGGTGTGCGCGCAGGCGCATCTCGTAGTCGCGCTCGAACAGCCGCAATGCCTCGATGTGGCCCTCGAGTCCCTGCCGGCGGCGGCGGATCTCGGCCTCCTCGGCGCGAGCGGCCTGGAGGGCCTCGACACGGAGCTCCTCCGCGTCGAGGCGCGACTGCTCGCTGATGCGTGCGGCCTCACGACGCGCCTCGTCCAGGATCTCGGCGGCACGCGACTTCGCATCCTCGATCGACTGCTCGGCCGCACGCTGGGCCGTGACGAGCGTGCGCTTGAGGGTCGCCTCGGTCTCGGACGCCGCAGCCAGCCGCTCCTCGCAGCGGTTGAGTCGCGTCTGGGCCTCGTCGAGCCCCGTCGTCATTCGCTCCATCTGGTCGGCGATGCGGTCCAGGAGCTCGTCGACCTGCTGGGTCGAGTAGCCGCGGACCGCCTGCTTCAACGGGAAGTTGACGATGTCGTCGGGCGTCAGCGCCTTCTGGCGTTCGTCTCCACTCATGGGGACCTCCTCAGCAGACGGCCGCGCGGACCAGGATCAGGGCGAAGAACAGGACGATGATCGACAGGTCGAGGGCCACCCCGCCGGTCTGGACCGGCGGCAGGACGCGCCGGATCGGGGCGACCACGGGATCGACCAGAGCGCGAGAGAGACGCGCGATGGGCTGCAGGGGCTCCGGCGGTCGTGGGATCCACGAGAAGATGACGTGGGCGAAGAGCACGATCCAGTAGCCGAAGAGCAGGACGCACAGCAGGGAGTTCGGACCGACGATGAGGCTCACTCAGGCGCCCTCGCTCCGGTAGCCGAGCTCGCCGAGGCGAGAGCGCTCCTCCGGTGTGATCTCGACGCCGTCGGGGACGACGAGGAAGGCCCGTCCGCCGGACTTCGTCATCTTGCCGTGCAGTGCGTACGTCAGTCCGGCCACGAAGTCGAGGACACGGCGCGCGAGCGCCTTGTCCACCCGCCCGAGGTCGAGCAGGACCGGCTGGCCGCTGCGGTAGCGCGAGCCGATCTCCTCGACGTCGTCGAACTGCTCGATGGCGACGACGGCGACGCGGACGTTGCCGCCGCTGGGCACGGCGCGCACGTGCGGCGCTCCCGGCTCGGTCGGCCGCAGCGGGCGCACGTTGGCGAGCCGCTCGGCCTCCTGGCGACGCTCCTCCTGCTCGGCGAGGTCGACCGGGCGCCGCTCCTGGACGAACTGCTCGGGCAGCTCGTCGTGCTCCTCGGGCTCCTCCACGAGCCCCAGGTACACCATCGTCTTCCGCCACATGTTGCTCATCGTGGCTCTCCTGGCTGCCAGGGTCCGTCGCCGCGAGCGCCGAAGATCGCGCTCCCGACCCGGACCATCGTCGCCCCCTCGGCCACCGCGGCTTCGAGGTCGGCACTCATCCCCATGGACAGCTCCCGCACCTTTGGGAACGCGGGGTGCAGCCCGTCACGCAACTCGCGCAGGCGCGCGAAGAGCGGGCGGGCGGCCGCGTTCGGGTCGGTCCCGACCGGCGGGAGGGGTGGCATGGTCATCAGCCCGACGACGTCGAGGTTGTCTCGTGCCGAAGCGTACGCGACCAGCGCCGGTGTCTCGTCGAGGGCGCACCCGGCCTTCGCCGGGTCGTCGCCGACGTTGACCTGCACGAGCACCTGCTGGGTGACCCCGGCGGCGGCCGCACGCTTGTCCAACTCGTCGGCCAGTGAGGCCCGGTCCACCGAGTGGATCAGCGCGGCGACGCCGACCACGTCGCGCGCCTTGCGCGACTGGAGGCGACCGATGTGGTGCCAGCGAGGGAGCGTCCCGTCCGACGCGACGGCCGCGGCCTTGTCGACCAGCTCGGCGACGCGGTTCTCGCCGAAGTCCGTCACCCCTGCGGCGAGCGCCGCCTCCACGACCGCGGGCGGGTGGGTCTTGCTGACGGCCACGAGTCGGACGTCGCCGACCGCGCGACCGGCCTGCTGGGCCGCGGTCGCGATCCTGGCCCTGACGGCGGCCACACCCGCCGCCACGTCGGTGCCGAGCGCGCCCATCACGCCCCGTCCCTGACCACGATGCCGACCTGCCGCCCGGTCCGCGGGTCGGCCCGGTGGCTGAAGAAGCGTCCCTGCGGGTCGCACCGTGTGCAGGCGTCCACGCCCTCCACCAGCGTCGCCCCGAGTGCACGCAGCTGCGCGGCCACGGCCGACGGCAGGTCGAGCGCCGGGGTGCCCCAGGTCGTGGTCGCCTTCGCCGCGGGGTGCTCGGCAACCACCGCCGCCTGCATGTCGGCGGGCACCTCGTAGCAGCAGCCCCCGATGGCCGGCCCAACCGCCGCTCGCACCTCACCGCCACCACGATCACCATCGTCGAGCGCCTCCATGGCCGCGGCCACGACGCCGAGCTCGACGCCGCGCCGACCGGCATGCACGGCGGTGACGACGCCCCGCGAGGATGCGAGCAGGACCGGGACGCAGTCGGCGACCTGCACCACCAGCGCACGGCCGGCCTCACGCGTGACGAGCGCATCGACCCCGCGGGCCTCCGCGCCACGTGGCGTCGCGGACGAGACGACGCCCACGGCGCGGCCGTGGACCTGCTGCATGGGGTGCAGCGCCGACGGCTCCAGCCCGATCGCCTCCCCCAGCGCCCGGCGAGTCGCGGCGAGCCGGGCAGGCACGTGGGGCCGTCGGTGCGAGAGGTTGCCGGGGTGGTCGAAGGGCACGTCGGAGGCCGACACCTCCGAGCGCCCGGTGAACCAGGCGCCCACGTCCGGCCCGAGGTCGACCGGGAAGACGCGCGGGGTCACCGCAGGAAGGACGGGATGTCCAGGTCGTCGTCGGCGTCCACCAGCACGGTCGGCGAGGCGGGCTCAGCCGAGGGATCGGCCCGGAAGACGTCGTCCTCCTCCTCCTCGTCCTCGTCGTCGACGTACGCCACGGGGGCGGGTGCCGGCACGGGCTCGGGCCGGGCACGGACGAAGCCGCCCTCCTGCTCGAGCGTCGAGACCTTGTCGAACCCGGCCGCGATGACGGTGACCTTGACCTCGTCGCCGAGGCTGTCGTCGATGACGGTGCCGAAGATGATGTTGGCCTCGGGGTGGGCCGCCTTCGTGATGACGTCCGCCGCCTCGTTGACCTCGAACAGGCCGAGGTCGCTGCCTGCGCCGATCATGAGCAGGACGCCGCGAGCGCCGTCGATCGACGCCTCGAGCAGCGGGCTGCTGATGGCCAGCTTGGCGGCCTCGAGGGCACGATTGTCGCCGCGCGCCTTGCCGATGCCCATGAGGGCCGAGCCGGCGTCCTTCATCACGGTCCGGACGTCCGCGAAGTCGAGGTTGATCAGCCCCGGCGTCGTGATGAGGTCGGTGATGCCCTGCACGCCCTGCATCAGGACCTCGTCGGCGAGGCGGAACGCCTGGACGACCGAGGTGTCGCCATCGGCGATCTGCAGGAGCCGGTCGTTGGGGATGTTGATGAGCGTGTCGACCTGGTCCTTGAGGTCGGCGATGCCGCCCTCGGCCTGCACCGCACGCTTGCGGCCCTCGAACAGGAACGGGCGCGTGACGACGCCGATGGTGAGCGCGCCGATCTCCTTCGCGACCTGTGCGACCACCGGGGCGCCACCGGTGCCGGTGCCGCCACCTTCGCCGGCGGTCACGAACACCATGTCGGCACCCTTGAGGACCTCCTCGATCTCCTGTCGGTGGTCCTCGGCGGCCTGCTGCCCCACCGACGGGTCCGAGCCCGCACCGAGCCCGCGCGTCAACTCGCGGCCGATGTCGAGCTTCACGTCGGCGTCGGACATGAGCAGCGCCTGGGCGTCCGTGTTGATGGCGATGAACTCGACGCCACGCAGGCCCGAGTCGATCATCCGGTTCACGGCGTTCACGCCGCCGCCGCCGATACCGACGACCTTGATCACGGCGAGGTAGTTCTGGGGCGAAGCCGCCATCGCGGGTCCTTTGGAGCGTGGTTGGTCACAGCTTGTGGGCGTGGGGAAGGACGGGTGGCGCCGTCGATGCCGGGATTGGTGCCTCCGACGCCGAACCCTTGACCTCAAGTAGAGGTCTATACTTATGTAAACCTCAAGTGCGCGTGGACGGTAGACAGCGCCGCGCGACGAGGTCAAGCACGTGACCCCGCAGACGGCCTCGTGGGGCCAGGTTGTGCGCGGCGCGACCACTCGAACCCTGACTCGGGGCCACAGCGCTCACCACTCGCAGCCCGCTCGCCCTCAACGCTCGACGGTCGGCGTCGAAGGCGCCCGCACGTCGATCACGCTGATCGGCGTGTCCCCCAGGTCCTGCAGCACGGCGCCGAGCGAACGCGCCTTCTCGTCGAGTCGGGTCGCGTCGCCGAAGCGCACGCGGACACCGGAATCGAGGACGGCGTCCACATCGTCGGCGCTGCCTGCCTCGTAGCGGTCCACGATGCTGCGGATCGGGCCCGGCAGCCCGAGGTGGACCTCGAGGGCGGCGGCGAGTGCCGGGCTGGCCTGGACCGACTGGCCCGGACGCGGCAGCGACGGGGCGCGGACCAGCACGGCCGGGATGTCGGGGTCCCAACCGTCCGCGATCACCAGGCCGGTGCGGTCGACGAGGCGGAGGCTGATGCGGCCGAGCTGGCCCTCCCCCAGCGTGGCCTCGGTCGTGGCCCCGAGTATCGGGGTCCGCTCCACGACCTCGATACGGACGGTCAGCGGATCGATGCGCGTCGCGTCGACGTCGGCGACGAGCGGCAACGCCTCCACACGTGCCGCGGCGGAGGACAGGTCGAGGCGGAGGGTCGACGTGCCGATGGGCAGGTCCGCCGCCACGAGCACCTCGGCCTCCGTGAGGCGCGAGACGCCGACGACCTCGACCGACTCGAGCGCGACCAGCGAACTCCGCTCGAGGATGAGCCCGGCGACCACGAGGAGCAGCACGATCGTCAGCGCGAGGGTTCGGCGCAGCCGGTTCCGACGGCGTTGCTCACGGACCTCGCGCCGCCGCTCGGCGATGCGGTCATCCACGTGCCGCGTCCTGGGGGCCGCCGAGTCCCTCATCCGCGAAGTCGCCGACCATCACGACCTCGGGACGCAGCCAGACACCGTGCTCCGCAGCCACCCGTTCACGCAGCGAACGGATCAGGGCACGGACGTCGGCCGCCGTCGCCTCGGGACGAGTGACGATGAAGTTCGCGTGCATCTCGGAGACCTGTGCGCCACCGACCGTGAGGCCCTTCGCGCCGCACGCGTCGACCAGGCGGCCGGCGCTGTCGCCCTCCGGGTTGGTGAACACCGATCCGCAGTTGGGCTCGTTGATCGGCTGGTGATCGCGGCGCCACTGCCGGATCTGGGCGATCTCCTCGCTGATGGTGTCCGCGTCGGCCTCGGCGAGCGACAGCACGGCCGACACGACGACCGCGTCGTCGGGCAGGTCGGTGTGCCGGTAGCGCATGCGCAGCTGCTCACGTGGCCACGTCTCGCGCGCGCCCGTCCGCAGCCGCACCACGTCCGTCGAGACGAGCACGTCGGCCATCTCGCTGCCGTGCGCTCCGGCATTCATCCTGACGGCGCCACCGACCGAGCCGGGAACGGCCGAGGCGAACTCGAAGCCCGTCAGGCCCTCCCTGGCGAG
>JBFHRB010000197.1:0-6348 GCA_041591915.1 Nitriliruptorales bacterium | reverse complement strand
GGTGATGAGGGCCCCATAGGCCACGACCGCGCCGCGGACCGGGCTGCCGGTCGACACGAGCACGCGCGCCCGGACGACGGCGTTGAGCCCGAACAGCAGCAACGGGATGCCGAGGACCGCGGCGGCGATGAGGAGGTCGAGGCCCCACGCGACGAGCCGGCGGCCGCGCGTGGCCTCACGGATGGCAGGGGTGGGGGAGGGGGAGTCAGACATGCTACGGACGGTACGCCCCGGCGTGATCGGCCGGAGTCCCCGCCTACCGCACAACGGCCCCCGTCCACCGCGCGACCCCCGCGCACCGCAACCTCGGGTGTCCGGGTGACGTCGGACGGGTTACGGTGGAAGTCGAGCGTGGAGGCCAGCCGTGCGCACCCGTGTCCTGACGCTGACCCTGACCCTCGTCGCAGCGGTGATGACCGGCGTGCCCCTCGCGCCAGCAGCGCTCGCGGCCACGCCCTTCCACGACGGCGATCCCGCGACCACCGAACGGCTGGCGCAGCTCGACCCGACCCGCGCCGCCGTCGACGTGTCACGTGCGCGCTTCGCGGACCACGACGGAGCCGGCCGCCACGCGGCGTTCGCCGTGCTGTCCCGCGACGACGTGTTCGCCGACTCCCTGGCTGCCTCCGCGCTGACGTCGGAGGCACCGCTGCTGTTCACGCGCACCGCGTCGCTCACGGCCGAGACACTCGCCGAGCTGCAGCGCGTCCTGCCGCCGTCGGGGCGCGTGTACCTGCTCGGTGGACCCGCGGCCATCAGCAACGACGTGGCGGACGAGCTCCGAGACCGCGGCTTCGACGTACGCCGCCTCGCCGGGCAGACCCGCGTCGAGACGGCCATGGCGGTCGCCGACCTGGTGCGCGCCCTGTACGGCGACGGGCCGGTCCTGATCGCGCGAGCCTGGGGGCTGGCCCCCGGCCACAGCGCGGGGTGGGCCGACTCGGTGAGCGGCGGCGGCGACGCCGCCGACCGCCGCATCCCGGTGCTCGTGACCCGCACCGACACGCTCGACGCCGGCGTGGCCGCCTGGCTCGACCGTGATGGGCCGAGCGAGATCATCCTGCTCGGCGGCACGGCGGCCCTGAGCGACGGCGTCGCTGCCGCACTGCCCGGCTCGCGGCGGGTCTGGGGGCAGGACCGCACGGGGACCGCCGCGGCCATCGCCGCGGAGCTGTGGGGGGTCGCGCCGTCCGGGACCCGCAGCTACATCCTGACCAACGTCGACGGGTCCAACGGGTGGGCGTTCGGCGCGACCGCTGCCGGCCTCGCGGCCGACGGCGACGTGCCGATCCTGCTGGTCCGCCACTTCGTCTCGTCGGAGCTCCGGCGGGCCGTGGCCGCCTGCGGTACTCCGGAGGTGGACCTGCTCGTCGTCGGCGACGGCACGGTCGTCAACGGCTCGGTGCGCGAGGAGGTCGACGCCCTCGACGGGCTCGGCTGCGGGCCCGACCGGACCATCGTCAACCGCAGCCCGAGGCTCGCGACCTTCGACGGCTGCCCGGACCTGCTCGCCCATGTCCGCGAGCTCGCCGGGGAGCGCGTCGGCCCGTACGGCTTCGACGGCTACGGGCCGGTCGCCGTCGACGTCATGCCCATCGAGGGCGACGCTCGGTTCGACCAGCCGACGGGAGCCCCGGCCGCTGAGGCCGGTGACGCTGCCGCGCCGACCTCCGGCGACGTGATCGGGACCAACGTCCAGGAGGTCGGCGTCGAC
Organism: Nitriliruptorales bacterium; assembly: GCA_041591915.1. Taxonomy (GTDB): domain Bacteria; phylum Actinomycetota; class Nitriliruptoria; order Nitriliruptorales; family Nitriliruptoraceae; genus JBFHRB01. Next base: position 4,634 of record JBFHRB010000197.1, on the reverse strand, counting down.
GAGCCCGACCTCGTGAAGACCGACGGCTCCGTCGCGGCCGTGGCCGCCGGCACCGCCGTGCACCTCGTCGACCTGACGGGCGCCGCGCCGCGGGTCGCCAGCACGCTCGAGGCCGGGTGGGGGAGCGAACTCCTCCTGCGCGGTGATCGGCTCCTCGTCCTGTCGACCGCGTACCGCGGACCGCAGCCCGTTCCACTCGGGCGCCCCGCGCTGGTCGAGCCCGGTGACCCGTACGGCGTGACCGCGACCACGCTGCGGCTCTACGACATCGCCAACCCGGACGCCCCCACATTGCTGGAGACGGTCGAGCTCGATGGCCAGTACCGATCGGCCCGCCTGATCGGCGACACCGCGCGCGTCGTCGTGCAGACCGGCCCGCACGACCTCGTCTTCGGCTACCCGCAGGACAGCTCGCGCGAGGCGCTGATCGCCTCGGCCGAGCACAACCGTGCCGTGATCGACGCGGCGCCGATCGAGTCGTGGGTGCCCGGCTACGTCGTGATCGCGCCGGACGGTGCGCGGACCGACGAGGCCACGATCCCCTGCGGCGACATCGGCCGGCCGCCCCGCTTCGGCGGCCTGGGCATGATCGGGGTCTTCACGCTGGACCTGTCAGCGGGCGTGACGCCGACCAGCTCGGCGGGCGTGCTCGGATCGGGTGAGTTCGTCTACGCCTCGCCGGACCAGCTCGTCGTCGCGACCTCACGCTGGGGCGCCTGGGAGCCGTGGCTCGTCCAGGGCGACGTGACGACCGAGCTCCACGCCTTCGACATCAGCGCCCCGACCTCGACGACCTACCTCGCCAGCGGCCGCGTCGCGGGCTACCTCTACAGCCAGTTCGCGCTGTCCGAGCGGGGTGGGCTGCTGCGCGTGGCGTCGACCAGCGAGGCCTTCTGGTCCGCCGACGTCGAACGGCCGCAGAGCGAGAGCCGGGTCACCGTGCTCGAACGCCGCGGCGGCGAGTACGTCCCGATCGGCCTCGTCGACGGGCTCGGCAAGGGTGAGCGCATCCACTCCGTGCGCTTCTTCGACGACTTCGCGGCCGTCGTGACGTTCCGCCAGGTCGACCCGCTCTACCTCATCGACCTCGCGACACCGACCGCCCCGAGGGTGACGGGCGAGCTCAAGGTCACCGGCTTCTCGTCGTACCTCCACCTCGCTCGGGACGGCCTGCTCCTCGGGGTCGGGCAGGAGGCCACCGACGAGGGCGTCGTGATCGGTCCGCAGGTCTCCACCTTCGACATCTCGGACCGCACGGACCCCCGCCAGGTCGGGCGCGTCGTCTTCCGGCCGGGCTGGAGCGAGGTGCAGTCCGACCACCGGGCCTTCCAGTACGTCCCGTCGCTCGGCCGGGCGCTGGTGCCGCTCTACGAGTACGAGAGCCCGCAGTTCACGGGTGCCGTCGCCGTCGACGTCTCCGCCGGGGGGTCGGTGGCGGAGGCCGGGCGTCTGACCCAGCCGTCGTCTGGCTCGGGGTCCACGACCGTCGGCCCCCAGATCCGGCGGACGTTCGTCGTGGGCGACACGCTCTACACCGTCTCGGACCAGGGGCTCGGGGCCCACGACCTCGACACCCTCGCCCGCACGTCCCACCTCACGTTCCCGACCGGCTGACCCACCCCGCCGGGCGCGTGCGGCGGGTCAGTCGGGGAGTTCCACGGGGGTGACGTCGACCGTGGCGACCTGGCCCCCGCGCACGTAGGTGAGCTCGAGGGTGGCGCCGATGCGGTCGCCGGTCATGCGCGCCTGCAGGTCGCCGACGCGCTCGACGGGCTCGCCGTCGAGCGCCACGAGGATGTCCTCGGGGCGGATCCCCGCCAGCGCGGCGGGCGAGGCGTCCACGACCGAGAGCACCTCGATCCCGCGGGCCTGCCCGGTCGCGGTGGCCGCCTTCGGAGGGAGCGGGCGTGAGCCACCGGCGACGCCGAGGTAGGCGCGTCGGACCGACCCGGAGGAGATGAGGGCAGCCACGATCCCTCGGGTGACCTCGTCGATCGGCACGGCCATGCCCAGTCCCTGGCCGACCATGGGCCCGACGAGTGCCGTGTTGATCCCGACGACCCGGCCCTGCGCGTCCGCGAGGGCACCGCCGGAGTTGCCGGGGTGGAGGGCCGCGTCGGTCTGGATGACGTTCTCGATGAGGCGCGCGTTGCGGTCGGTGCGTGCCGTGAGGCTGCGCCCCACCGCGCTCACCACCCCGGCACTGACGGAGCCGGCGAAGCCGAGCGGGTTGCCGACGGCGACGACGAGCTGGCCGACCCGCAACTCGCTGGCGTCGCCCAGCTCGACCGCCAGGGTCTCCGTGTGGATGCGGACGACGGCGAGGTCGGACAGCCGGTCGGCGCCGATGATCTCGAGGTCGAACTCGGTGCCGTCGTGGAACGCCGCGCGGCCACCCTCGGCGCCCTCGACGACGTGCGCCGAGGTGAGCAGGAAGCCATCGCCGGTGATGGCCACCGCAGAACCGGAGCCCGCGTCCTGCAGGTGGCCGCGGACACGCCGGCGGACGGTCAGGCTCGCCACCGAGGGGAGGAGGCGGTCCGCGACGGACACCACGATGGACGAGTAGGCGTCGAGGGCCTCGGCCTCCGTCGGCAGGTCCGAGGTCGGGACGTCGGAGGTCGCCGGGGTCACGCCGAGCCCTCCTCCACGGTGTCGCCGAAGGTCACGGCGACGTCGACGGCCTCGGTCCCGCGGAGCAGTCGGAGCGTCAGCGTCGCCTCGCCGTCGAGGCCGTCGAGGACGCCGTAGAGGTCCTCGGCCCGCGCGAGGTCGGTGTCGTTCGCCGCGATCAGGAGGTCGCCGCGACGGACCCCCGCGCGGGCCGCCGGGCCGCCGTCCTCGACGCCGCGGACGAGGAGCCCGTCACGCGGTTCGAGCCCGACCGCTGCGCGCATCCGCCTCGCAGCGTGCGGGGGTGCAACGGCGACACCGAGCCGGCGGCGCTTCGGGGTCTCGCCCTTCGTGAGCGCCGAGACGTGGCTGCGCAGGTCCGCGGTCGCCGGGATCGCGAGGTAGAAGCCGTCGCCACGCCGGTGGGTGTTGATGCCGAGCAGGGCGCCGGACGCGTCGACGATGGGTCCGCCGGAGCTGCCACGCGCGAGTGGCGCGGTGTGCTCGAGCGCGTCGCCGATCACGCGCCCGCGGGGGCCGCGGAACGCGCGGGTCGTGGAGCTGACCGTGCCGAACGTCACGCGCACACCGCGTCCGCGTGGGTTGGCGAGCGCGAAGACGGCATCGCCGAGGAGCGGCGGCTCCTCGGCCCAGGCGACGGCCGGGGTGTCGCCGGTGTCGACCTCGACGATGGCGAGGTCGGCGTCGGGATCGAAGCCGAGGACGGTGCCGCGCTCGGTGCGGCCGTCGGCGAACCCGACGCGGGTCTCGTCGTGGCGGAGGTTGTGGGCGTTGGTGAGGACGCGGCCCGGCTCGATGACGATGCCCGAGCCGCGGCCGACGCCGACGATGGAGGGGCTGGTGGTCTCGGCGACGGCACGGATGGCGCTGCCGAGTTCGGTGAGGATGCTGCTCATGGGGATCTCCCTGGTGGTTGTGCGCCGGCGGCCGCCGTGACGGGCAAGGCCGGCTAGTGACTTGCAGTATGATAGTGACTTGCAGAACGCAAGCAAGTGGGTCGGCATTCCCGCCGGTCACCGGCACCTCCGCGGCGTCGCCCGGGACAGGCCCTACAGTCGAGCGAGGCGCGCGTGGGACGGCAGGAGGACCCGGTGGCCGACTCGGGGCTCGTCGCGGCTGTGGAGCGCGTGGGTGACCGCTGGACGCTGCTCATCATCGAGGCGCTGCTCGGCGGTCCGATGCGCTACTCGGACCTGCAGGAGGCGGTGGCCGGCATCTCGCCGAACATCCTCGCGGCCCGCCTCAAGCAGCTCGAGGCCGAGGCGATCGTGCTCGCGACCCCGTACCAGGACCGGCCCCAGCGCTTCCAGTACGAGCTGACCGCGAGCGGCCAGGAGCTCGCCGGGGCGCTCCGGCTGCTCGCCGACTGGGGGACCCGGCACGCGACCGACGACCCCGACCCGGACGCGATCGCGCGCCACGACGCCTGCGGGACGGCCGCCGAGGCGCGCTGGTGGTGCCCGACCTGCGACGTGCCGCTGGACGAGGACGAGGCGACGCTGCAGCACTTCTGAGCCTCGCCGCCGGTTCGCGGCGCCACCAGCGCGCGCGTACCGTTCGCGCTGCAACGTCATCACGCCGTCGGCCTCGGTGCGTCTCCCCGAACCCTCCGACGGCGCCTCGACCCGAGGAGCACGCGTGACCCAGGAGTTCAGCGGCGCCGCCGACGTCAGCAAGCGGCTGGAGGACGTCGGCTACCTCACGAGCGAGGCGATCGAGACCGTCGTCTACCTCGCCGAGCGCCTGCGCAAGCCGATCCTCGTGGAGGGCCCGGCCGGCGTCGGCAAGACCGAGCTCGCGAAGGCGGTCGCCAAGGCGCGCGACGCCGACCTGATCCGCCTGCAGTGCTACGAGGGCCTCGACGAGGCCAAGGCCCTGTACGAGTGGAACTACAAGAAGCAGCTCCTGCGCATCCAGGCCGACAAGGACCGGGGCTGGGACGCCATCGAGGACGACATCTTCGGTGAGGACTACCTGCTCGAGCGCCCGCTGCTGCGGGC
>JBFHRB010000196.1:0-6406 GCA_041591915.1 Nitriliruptorales bacterium | reverse complement strand
TGTCCGAGGTCGACGAGGAGGAGGGACTGGCTTGGGTCTACGTGCAGAAGGAACTCGGGCCTCGGTCCCTAATCGACAACTCAACAGGCGAGGTCTTGGACGCAGATGACGGCGCGGGCGTAGAGAGACTGGACCGATACGTCTTGCTTCGCGAGCGAGGAAGATGGGTAGTTCGCCTCCTCAACGAGGTCGAAGAGTGAGTCGCGCTCTCGTCCTGCTGGTGGTCGGTGCCCTGTGGCTCTCAGCGATTCCGGCACTTGCTGATGGTGTATCGCTGGAACTGAATGAAGACGGCGTGACGCTAAGCGGCGAGGAGACATCCGGACCGCTCGACCGCTCAAGAGGCGTCGGCACGAGGCCGGTCGCGCGCCCCTCTGGCCCGGACCGCATCACCACCTACGACATCCTCGACCGCTCGGGGTGCCCGCCGGGGCAGGTCGGCGTCCGGTACGTGGTTCGTGATGCGGCCACGGGCGCGGTCCTGAGCCGCGACCGGACCGGCTGCGAGCCGTGGTCGGTCGTGGCTCCGAGCCCGGCCCCCGCGGTCCCGGCCGCGCCCGCGCGCCCCGACGTGACAGCCCAGCAGGTCCGTGACGCGATCCGCGACCGCTTCCCCACCGAGCCGCAGCGGTGGTCTCCGCAGCCCGACGGCCTCACCGGCATGGAGTCGTGGTTCTGGTACGTCGGTGAGACCTCGATGGACCTGCGCATCTCGCTGATCACGGTCGACGCCCGCGTCGAGCTGCAGGCCGCGCGCTACTGCTGGGACGTCGACGGGCGCCCCGGCCACGACCGCTGCGCGAGCTCGCCCGGCTCCGAGCAGCAGCCCGCGGCCACCCACCTCTACCGGACCCGGGGCGACTACGACGTCCGGCTCGACGTCACGTGGACCGGCACCTTCACGGTCACCGGGCTCGCCCCGCAACCGCTGGAGGTCACCGTCCCCTACGCACGCATGCTCCACGTCCGCGAGGCCCGCTCGGTGCCGGTCAGCCCCGACGGCTGACCTGCCATCGGCCGCGCGCCGAGCGGGCTCGGTTCGCGCGGCGCGCGGGCACCTGCGACCATCCTCGTCACCGGCCCGGCCCCGATGCACGCGGCTGCCGGCAAGCCCCGCCACCACTCCCCCGGAGCCGATCCGTGCCCGAGATCAGCGACGAAGCGGTCCTCCGCAAGGTCCCCGACGACGTGCCCAAGCGCGGCCTCTTCGCCGAGCCCGTCGTCGTGGCCGGGATCTCCGTGGGTGAGGTGGAGGAGCTCGATGGCGGCGACGTGCGCGTGAGCTTCAAGCCGCTCGTCAAGGACGCCGACGGCAAGCGGTGCTCGAACGTCGCCGTGGAGGCCCGGATCACCGGTCCCCACCGGGCGGGGCAGGACACCGCCGTCACCAATGTCACGGGTCGCGCCGAGTTCCGCATGCGTGGCCCGCACGGCTCCTACCGGCTGGAGATCCTCGACGTCGCGGCCGGAGGGCTCGACTGGGACGACGAGGCCTCCGTCACCGAGCACACGCTCGACGCATGACGCTGGCGCTCGTGCTCGCCGAGACGCGACCCGAGGGCTCCCCCTTCGCGGCGCTGCTCGAGGAGATCATCCGCATCGTCGGGTTGCCCGTGTTCGTGGGCACCATCGCCGTGTCAGCGGGCCTCCTCGTCTTCGCCGTGCTGCACCACCGCCGCAGGCTCCGCCAGCAGGCCGAGGCATCACCGCCCGTCTCCGCGCGCGAGCCCAACGCAACCGACGAGGGCTGACCCGCTCAGTGCTTCTGGGCGTCGTACCAGGTCTCGCCGCTGGCCGTGTCGACCAGCAGCGGCACCTCGAGGTCCGCGACGCCCGACATCTGCTCGATGACCAGCGCCTCCGCCGCGTCGAGGTCGGAGGACGCCACCTCGAAGACGAGTTCGTCATGGACCTGCAGGAGCATCTGCGCGTGGAGGCCTGACGCACGCAGTGCCTCGTCCACCCGGATCATGGCGAGCTTGATGATGTCGGCGGCCGTGCCCTGGACCGGGGCGTTCAGCGCCATCCGCTCGGCCATCTGCCGGCGGTTGCGGTTGTCGCTGAGCAGGTCGGGCAGGTAGCGGCGACGACCGAACATCGTCGTCGTGTAGCCGTCACGCCGCGCCCCGAGCACGGCCGCGTTGAGGAACTCGCTGACGCCCGGGAAGCGCTCCATGTAGGCGTCGACTATCTCCTTCGCCTCGTCGGGCGCGATGCCGAGCTGCTGCGAGAGCCCGAACGGCGTGAGCCCGTAGGCGAGGCCGTAGTTGACGGCCTTGGCGCGGTCGCGCAGCGTCCCGTCGACCTGCTCGATCGGCAGGTCGAACACCTTGGCCGCGGTGGTCGCGTGGATGTCCTCGTCCGACGCGAACGCCTCGAGCAGGCCATCGTCGCGGCACATGTGCGCCATGACACGGAGCTCGATCTGGGAGTAGTCCGCGACGAGGAAGACGTCGTAGCCCTCCCCGGGCACGAAGGCCTTGCGGATCTCGCGCCCCTCCTCGCGCCGCACCGGGATGTTCTGCAGGTTCGGGTCCGACGACGAGAGGCGGCCCGTCGCGGCGGTCACCTGCGACAGCGTCGTGTGCACCCGCGCCGTGCGCGGGTTGACCTGCCCGGGCAGCGAGTCCACGTAGGTGGACAAGAGCTTCGTGACCTCGCGCCACTCGAGGATCGGCTCGACGATCGGGTGCGCGTCGATCAGCCCCTGCATCTGCTGGGCGTCGGTCGAGTACCCGGTCTTGATCTTCTTGGTCTTGGGCAGGTCGAGGTCCTCGAAGAGCACCTCCTGCAGCTGCGGTCCCGAGCCGATGTTGAACCGCTTGCCGGCGTGGTCGTAGATCTCGGCCTCGAGCTCGCCGACGCGCCTGGACAGTCGCGATCGGATCTCGTCGAGGACCCTGAGGTCGAGCGCGATACCCGCGTGCTCCATCCGCGCGAGGATCGGCCCGAGCGGCAGCTCGATCGTGTCGTGCAGGTCGCGCTGGCCGCGCTCGTCGAGCTCGGCGTCGAGGGCGTCCCCGAGTTCGAGCGTCGCCTGTGCCCGCAGGGCCCGCTCCTCCCACGCGTCATCGCCCATGTCGAGCGCGAGCTGGTCGCCGCCCGCGGCGCTGTCCTCCGCGGTCAGCGTTCGCTGCAGCCACTGCAGGGCGATGCGCTCGAGGTCGAAGGAGCGCTGCTCGGGGTTGAGCAGGTAGGCGGCGAGCATCGTGTCGGTGCGGACCGACGTGCACGCCCAGCCGCGCGACCCGGCGGCGTGGTCGAGGATCTTGGAGTCGTGCGTGACGACCTCGACGTCCTCGTCGACCAGCGCGTCCCGCAGTGCGTCGAGGTCCTCGTTCGCCAGGTCATCGAGCACCCCGGCGACGGGCTGCCTCCCGGCCGCGGCGAGCCCGACCGCCGACCACCGGACGTCCGGCACGGAGCCCTCGACGATCGCGACGACCGCGAACCGCGAGACGTCGTCGAGCCAGTCGCGGAGGTCACCCGCCGCCAGTCGCTGCGGCGCGGTGTCGAAGCCCGTGGCCTCCTCCTCCGCGACCTCGCCGAGCACCTCCCCCATGAGGCGGTCGTACAGGGCCCGGAACTCGAGCGCGCCGAAGAGCTGGCGCACCTTCTCGGTGTCGGGCGCCCCCATGCGCAGGTCCTCGAGCACGTAGTCGACGTCGACGTCGCGGCGCAGCGTCATGATCGTGCGGTTGGTCTGCACCTGCTCGCGGTGCTCGTCGAGCATCGCCGGGACCTTCTTGCCGCTGACCTCGTCGAGCCGCTCGTAGATGCCGTCGATGTCGCCGAACTGGGTGATCAGCTTGGCCGCCGTCTTCTCGCCGACGCCCGGCACGCCCGGCAGGTTGTCGGAGTTGTCGCCGCGCAGCGCCGCGTACTCGACGTACTTCGCGGCCGGGATGCCGTACTTCTCCTCCACGGCCTCCGGTGTCATCTCGCGCACGTCGGTGACCCCGCGCGCCGTGTAGAGGACGGTGGTGTGCTCGTCGACCAGCTGCATCGCGTCGCGGTCACCGGTGAGGATGTAGACGTGGAAGCCCTTGGACTTCGCGTCCTCGGCGATCGTCGCGATGACGTCGTCGGCCTCGACCCCGGCGACGCGGACCGTGGGGATCTCCAGTGCCTCGAGCACCTCGTCGATCAGGCCGAGCTGGGGCCGGAACGCGTCGGGCGTCTGGATCCGGTTGGCCTTGTACTCGGGGTACATCTCGGTGCGGGCCACGTCGCGTCCCTGGTCGAACGCCACCGCGATCCCCTCGGGGCGGCGGTCACCCAGGAGCTTGATCAGCATCGACGTGAAGCCGTACACCGCGTTGGTGATCTGACCGGTGCGCGTCTGCAGCGTGTCCGGCAGCGCGTAGAAGGCGCGGTACGCGAGCGAGTGCCCGTCGAGGAGGATCATGGCGGGGCGCTCGTCGCCCTCGCGGGCCTGCGGTTCGTCGGCCACGTTGGGTCCTCGGGCAGCGGTCCGGCGGACGGGTCGCGCCGGAGCCTACCGACCACCCGCGACGTACCCTCCGACCCGCCCTGACGGCAGCAGCAACCCCACGGAGGTGGCCCGTTGGCCTCGTCGCCCCACGTCATCGACGTCACCGATGCCGACTTCGAGCAGCAGGTCATCGAGCGCTCGAGGACCACGCCCGTCGTCGTCGACTTCTGGGCCGAGTGGTGTGGCCCGTGCCGGACGCTCGGCCCCATCATCGAGGACGCGGTCGAACGGCGTGGCGGGGAGGTCGTGCTCGCCAAGGTCGACGTCGACGCGAACCAGCGCATCGCCCAGCAGTTCCGCGTGCAGGGCATCCCGGCCGTGAAGGCGTTCAAGGACGGCCAGGTCGCCGACGAGTTCGTCGGCGCACAGCCGCCGCAGGTCGTCGAGGCGTTCCTCGACCGACTCGTGCCCTCGGAGGCGGACCGGCTCGTGGCCGACGCCCGTGACCGCGACCCGGACACGGCGAGCGAGCTCCTGCGTCGGGCGCTGGAGCTCGACCCCCAGCACCGCGGCGCGGCGCTCGCGCTCGCCGGGCACCTCGTCGACGAGGACCCCGAGGAGGCGCTGCTGCTCGTGAAGCCGCACCGGCCTGCCCCCGAGGCGGAGGCGATCGTCACGCGCGTCCAGCTCGCGGCCCACGCGACGGGCGACCTCGACCAGCTCCGCGCCCGCGTCGACGAGGACCCGACCGATGCGCCCGCGCAGCTCGAGCTCGGCCGGGCGCTCGCCGCCGCCGGTCAGCACCGCGAGGCGCTGCACCACCTCATCGAGGCCGTGCGCGGCGGCGGGGACGTACGGGAGGAGGCCCGTGAACAGGTCGTGGGCCTGCTCGGGGTCATCGAGGACCAGGAGCTCGTCAGCGAGGCGCGGCGCCGGCTCGCGTCCGCGCTCTTCTGAGCGGCCCGATGCGCGCCGTCGTCTGCACCGACCTCGAGGGCATCGGCGGGGTCGACCGGTTCGAGGACTGCTTCCCGTCGTGGCGCCGCCGCTACCGGCGCGCGCAGGAGCTGATGGAGGGCGAGACCAACGCCGTGATCGCGGGGCTGCGCGACGCCGGGGTCGACGACATCGTGGTCACCGACTGGCACTTCGTCGGCAACAACCTGCGGCGCGAACGGGTCGAGGCGCCCGTGGAAGGGCTCTGGCTCGACGGCCGGCCGCGCATGGACCGCGAGGTCTACGGTCCGCGCGACCTCGCCGTCTTCGTGGGCATGCACGCGGCCGCCGGAGCAGCGAGCTTCATGGCCCACACGTTCTGGCAGGGGCTCGCCGTCGAGGTCGACGGGACGCCGGTCAACGAGGCCTACCTCTGGTCGACGATGGTCGCCGCCGCGGGCGCGCGGATCGGACTCGTCGCGGGCGAGGCCCAGGTCGCCGACGAGTGCGCGGTGCTGCTGCCCGGCGTCCCGGTCGTGAGCGTCAAGGAGTCACGCAGCCGCGACGTCGCCCGCACGACCCGGTCGGTGCACGACATCCGCGAGGAGCTGCGGCAGGCCGCACACGACGCCGCCCGCGCCGTGGACGCCGACGTGGCTGCACGTCCGAGCTTCGCGCAGCAGCCGGGGCGCGAGGTGCGCATCACCTTCTACGAGCAGGCGTGGGCGGACCGTGCCGCCCGGCGTGGCGTCGGCGAGCCGGTCGGGCCCCGCCAGGTCGCCACGACGCTCGACCGCCCGGACGGCCTGATACCGCTGGCCGCCGAGGCGACCATGGCGATGCCCGCCGGCGTGGAGTCGTCCCTGCTCTCACGGTTGACGCCTCCTCCCGAACGCACCGGCCTGCCGGCGCCGGTCCGCGACGCCGCCGTCGGATGTGTCCACGGCCTGACACGACCGCTGATGCGCCGCGGGGTGCGCGAGACACAGGAGATGGACCAGTCGCGCTACCCGGCGCCGCCTGGCACGGACCGGC
>JBFHRB010000195.1:0-6417 GCA_041591915.1 Nitriliruptorales bacterium | reverse complement strand
CGTAGCTCATCGGCGGCTTCTTGCCGAGCATCCACGGGGCCTGCACCACGGTCTTCTGCGGCGAACCGATGAGGTAGGTGTTGTTGACCACGCCCTGCCCGGACTGGATGTCCGTGCGCGTGTGGCCCGGGAACCCGCCCCACGTCGTCGAGCCCATGCCGTAGCTGACGGCGGCCCACACGTTGATGCCGATCGAGCCGTACCGCAGGTCACGGACGGCACGGTCGACGGCCGCCTCGATCTCGACGTCCTTGAGTTGCTTGGGGTGCACGAGCATCGTGGCCGACAGCGTCCCCCACAGCGCCTCGTTGGCGAACTCCGTCGCGTGGAACAGGAACGCGGCCACGTCGGCGTCGACGTCGAGGGCGACCTCGGCGAACAGCCCCTGCCACGCCTCGACGCGGAACGCGATGTCGTCGCGCTCGTCGGGGTCGAGGTCGGGGATGAAGGTCCACGGGACGCAGCCCTCGTCCGTGGGGCCGAAGGTCTCGGCCTCGGGGTGGGCGGCCATGAAGGCCTCCCAGCGATCGCGCGCCCCGGGGTAGTAGGGCTCCCGTTCCGGCGCCTCGGCCAGGCAGGCGCGGATGGCGTCCAGGAACTGCTGTCGCTTCGCCCAGCGCTTGTGCGTGATGATCACGCGCGGGCAGCCGCAGGCGAACCCGACGTTGAGCGACAGCCACGACACGAGCTGCTTGGCCTGGTACTCGATGTCGGCGTCCGACCACGGTCCCGGGGTGACGATGACGGGCCCGACGCTGCCGAGCTCGGTCGTGAACGGCTTCGTGTTGACCGGCTGGTCCTTGGCCTTGCGCTTCGCGCCCTCCTTGCCGGGCCCGAACACGATCGCCTCGTAGGTCTTGTCCGAGCCGGTCATGTGCAGCGTGTCGACCTCGGGGTGGCTCGTGAGGTGCGAGCCGACCTCGATGCCGCCGTAGACGATGCGCAGGAACCCCGCGTGCACGAGCGGTTCGAGGACCTTCTCGAGGACCGGGCCGACGTGCTCGTTGACCGGGTTCATCTTGAGGATGCAGACCTCGTCGTCCGCGAACATCTTGTGCAGGACGTCCTTGGCACCGATCGAGCTGAAGTTGCCCGCGCCGAGCACGCAGCAGAGCTTGCCCGGGTGGTCCTTGTCCTTGTAGATCGCGGCCGTCTCGATCGTGTCGAGCGTCACGTGCGGCTCGAGCCACAGCTCGGCCTTGTGCATCGGCATCGCGGCCTGGTCGAGCTTGGAGGTCGGGAACACGGGCACGACGACCTGGCCGTGCTTGACGTAGGGCTCCGCGGGGAGCTGGACGTCACCGGTCTCGTGCAGCATCCGCAGGGTGTCGGCGAGCAGGCGTGCGTGGCGGACCAGCTGCATCGGCCCGGTGGCGTAGTCCTCACCGGCGAGTGCCGATCCCGGATCGATGCCCTTCGGCGGCATCGACACCTCGGCCCACTCGTCCATGTGCTCGACGGCCAGCGAGACGATGTCCTCGAGCAACGAGATGCGCGTCGGGAGGTCGGTCTCGACCCACGCGTCCTTGACCTTCGTCAGCTCGGTGATGGCCTGGTCGACCTCGTCGACCGTGCTCCACCGATGCTTCGCTTCCGCCTCGGGGATCGTGATGGTCCCGCCGCTGGGCGTCGCTGCCAAGGTGCTTCCTCCCGCGCATCTGACGACTCGTCAGATTCCTCGCCCGCAGCGTACGGGACGAGGGCCGGGTCAGGTCAAGACGAGGTAGTCGACCGGGTCAGGAGAGCGCCTGCTCGGCGAGGACGAACCCGCCCGCGATGCCTGCCCGGTCACCGAGCGTCGGCGGCACGACGAAGTCGTCCTGGGCGTGCTCGGGAAGGCCGGGATAGCCACCGAGCGCGTCCACGAGCTTGGCGCGCACCGCCGGCAGGAGTCCGTCCATCTTCGACACCCCGCCACCCATGATGATGCGTTGCGGAGCGAGGACGTAGACGAGGTTGCGGAATCCCTCGGCGAGGTAGTGGGCCTCGATGTCCAGGGCGCGGGCACGCTCCTCGCCGACGAGCTCGCTCGGGGAGCTGCCCCAGCGGTCGATCATGGCCGGACCGCAGGCCATGCCCTCCAGGCAGTCACCGTGGAACGGGCAGCGACCGGGGAAGTCGTCGTCAGGGTGGCGTCGGACCGAGACGTGCCCCATCTCCGGGTGTACGAGTCCGTGGGCGACCCGGCCACCCGCCACGGCGCCGCCGCCGAACCCCGTGCCGACCGTGACGTAGGCGAAGGTGTCGAGCCCGACGGCTGCGCCCCAGCGTCCTTCCCCGAGCGCCGCGCCGTTCACGTCGGTGTCGAAGCCGACCGGGACACCCAGCGAGTCCGAGAGCGGGCCGACGAGCGGGGTGTCCGACCAGTGGGGCTTCGGCGTGGTGGTGATCGACCCGTAGGCGGGATGGCCGCGACGCAGCTCGGCCGGGCCGAACGTCGCGACCCCGAGGGCCTCCAGCCCCTCGTGCTCGGCGAAGAAGGCGCGGACCGCCTCCAGCGTCTCGTCCGGCGTCGTCGTCGGGATGCGCGTCTCGGCAACGAGGTCGTCGGGTCCGCTGCCGACAGCGCAGTTCCACTTCGTGCCGCCAGCCTCGATGGAGCCGAGAAGGCGATCAGCCATGGCGTGTCCTGCGGATGGGGTTCGTGCGAACCTACCTTCACCACCTGCCGGTTGGAGGGCCATCGCTGTTCCTGTCCGAGCTCGTCGCCGTGTCGGACGCCGTGTCCGCCACGCGGTCGCGCAACGAGAAGGTGCGCCTGCTGGCCGAGGCCCTCTCGGCCATGGAGGACGACGAGCGCGCCGCGGGCATCGCCTACCTGAGCGGCGAGCCTCGCCAGGTCCGGCTCGATGTCGGGTGGTCGGCCGTGGGCGGCGTCGACGTCGCGCCGGCCCGCGACTCGTCGCTGGCGCTGCTGGACGTCGACGCGATCCTCGAAGCCGTGGCGTCGCAGGCGGGGGCAGGCTCGCGCGGGGCACGACTCGACCTGCTCGACGACCTGTTCCGGCGGGCCACGAGCGAGGAGCAGGCCTACCTGCGCACGCTGCTGCTGCGGAACACCCGCCAGGGGGCGCTCGAGGGGGTCATGGTCAAGGCGGTCGCCGAGGCGGCCGGCGTCGCGGAGGAGGATGTGCGTCGGGCGCTGATGCTGTCCGCGGACCTCGCCGCCGTGGCCGCCGCCGCGTTCGAGGGAGGAGCCGAGGCGCTGGCGTCGATCCGGCTCGAGGTCTTCCGGCCCGTGCAGCCGATGCTGGCGCAGACGGCGCCGACCGTGCGCGAGGCGCTGGCCTCGGTCGGCGGGCGAGCGTCCGTCGAGTTCAAGCTCGACGGCATGCGCGTCCAGGTGCACCGGCAGGGTGACGACGTGGCCGTCTACACGCGCAACCTCCGCGACGTCACTGCCGAGATGCCTGCGGTCGTCGAGGTCGCCAGGTCGCTCGCCGTCGCGGAGGTCGTCCTCGACGGCGAGGCGATGCGATGGACCGGCGACGGCACGCCGGTCGCGTTCCAGGACACCATGTCGAAGCCGGGCGATGCCTCCCCGCTCCTCCCCCGGTTCTTCGACGTCATCCGGCTCGACGGCCAGGACCTCCTCGACCGCCCGACGTCCGAGCGCTGGGACGCCCTGCGGCGCATCGTGCCGGAGGAGCACCGCATCCCGGCCGAGGTGCTCGCTGACCCGGAGGCCGCCACCGACCTCCTGCGGGCGGCGCTCGACGCCGGGCACGAGGGCGTGATGGTCAAGGCACTGGACGCCCCCTACGAGGCCGGGCGGCGCGGGGCGACCTGGCTCAAGGTCAAGCCGGCCCACACGCTCGACCTCGTCGTCCTTGCGGTGGAGTGGGGATCGGGGCGACGCCAGGGGTGGCTCTCGAACATCCACCTCGGTGCGCGTGATGAGGAGAGCGGCGAGTTCGTGATGCTCGGCAAGACGTTCAAGGGCATGACCGACGAGATGCTGGCGTGGCAGACCGAGCGCTTCCTCGAGCTCGAGGTCCGCCGGACGAAGCACGTCGTCCATCTCCGTCCGGCACAGGTCGTCGAGATCGCCTTCGACGCCGTGCAGACCTCGACCCGCTATCCGGGAGGCATGGCCCTGCGCTTCGCGCGCGTGAAGCGCTACCGCGAGGACAAGGACCCGGCGGACGCCGACACCCTCCAGACCGTCCGTGCGATCCACCGCGGCGAGATCAGGCCGCGCATCCCCGACGACACGTGAGCCACCGCGGAGGCGTCAGCAGGCCCCGCCGTCGACGTCGCAGATGAGATCCCCGGCGAGCTCGCCGTAACGATCCTCGAGCCAGTGCGTCAGCGCGGGCTCGAGCTGGTCCCACGGCGCCCAGCCGCGCGTCACCACACCGAGCAGGTCGTCGTCGCGGTACAGCAGCGTCGGGAAACCCGCGACGCCCATGGACCGCGCCTCCGAGAAGTCGGCCCACGTGCGTTCACGCATCCGGCTGCTCTGGAACAGCTCGACGAACTTGTCCGCGTCGACGGCGACGCCGTCGAGCAACGGTGGCAGCGTCGCCGGATCGCTGATGACGGTGCCCTCCGCGTAGAAGGCCCGCTGCAGCCGCTGGAACCACCCGACCACCAGCTCCGGCGCGAGCTCGCGCATCGTCACCACGGCACGGCAGCCGGGCTCGGTGTCGTAGACCCAGTCGTCACGATCGAGGATCGCGCGGTCGAACGGCTGGCCGCTGGCCTCCTCGACGTGGCCCCAGTGCTCGAGGAGCAGCTCGCGGAGTGCCGGGCCCATCTGCTCCGCCCCGGCGCCCGGACGAAGTCCACCGACGACCGTGCGGAGCGGGATGTCGTAGCGCTCCTGCAACCGGTCGAGGGTCGGCGCGAAACCCCAGCACCAGCTGCACATCGGGTCACCGACGTAGATGAACTCTCGCGTCACCGGGCACCTCTCGGGTCGTTCTGACGGGCAGACGGGCCGCCCTCCGGGCGGCCGTGTGCAGGGACAGCGCCTGCGGCCGTCGAAACCTTCCACAACCCACGCCGAGGTCGCTCGATGCGTCGCATCCCCGTCGCCCTGTTCCTGCTCCTGGCCCTCACGGGCTCCGTCGCGGCTGCCCCCGCCAACGGCCCCGGCGGCGTCTCACCGCTCGACGTCGAGGCCGCCGTTGCCGATGCCGAGCCATGGGACCGGCCCGTGACCGTCAGGGCCGGCGTCGGAGTGGCCGACGCGACCTGGCACGTCGGAGCGTCCGCAGGTCAGTACACGGACATCCGCGACGTGCCCGGCGAGCTCGCCGGCGGCGACGTCGACCCGCACGCCCACTCGACGTGGAAGCAGAAGAGCTACGGCGTGCAGTCGCGGCTGACGATCCGCGCGATCGTCGTGGAGGGCAACAACGGCGAGCGCATCGCCCTCGTGAAGTCGGACAACTACCTCGCGCAGGACCACCTGCTCCGGCGGGTCGGCCAGCTGCTCGACGAGGGCGATTCCGGCGTCGGCTACGGCCACATCCTGCACGCGGCGAGCCACAACCACAGCTCGCCCTACTACGCGACGCCGTCGTGGGGCGTGTGGCTCTTCCAGGACGTGATGGACCTGCGGATGTTCGAGTACCAGGCCCGCGCGATGGCCACCGCCATCGAGGAGGCCGCGGCGAACCTCGTGCCCGCGCGCATGGGCGCGACCGTCGTCCAGCACGACATCTACAAGGGCAACATCATGCGGCCGCAGACGGCCGATGACGGCTCGCCCGCGGGCTACCCCGCAGACCACGGCGACAAGGACCTCACCGTCCTGCGCTTCGACGACGTCTCGACCGGCGCACCGGAGCCGATGGCCCTCTGGATGAACTGGGGCCAGCACCCGGAGTCGCTCGACGGCTACGACCTGATCACCGCCGACTTCCTCGCCCCGCTCGAGCGCTTCGTCGAGCGTGACACCGGCGCGACGCTCGTCTTCAGCCAGGGCGATGTCGGCTCCGCCGAGGGTCCGTACACGGGCTGGAACCGCGGCCGACTCGAGGACGGCACGCTCGTCGCCTGGGCCCACGTGGGCCACGCCCAGACCGAGCGTGGCGCGCGCCTGCTCGCGGACAGCGTCGTCGAGGCCTTCGACGAGATCGGCCGCGGCGCCGGCACGGTGCCGTTCACGTCCGACTTCGAGGTCGGCGCCGTCGACGGCTGGGTCCCGGGCCCGCTGAGCCACCCGTACCCGTCGATCAGCAACTGCCGCAGCGAGTCGACCGCGACCGGCGACCCCGGTGCCCCCGTGCTCGGGCTGCCCGACTGCGCGCGTCCCGGCAACGACGACCGGTTCACGCTCATCTGGGAGAACCTCAAGGCCCACGGCATCCCCGTCCCCGACCACTACGACGCCCCGGGCTTCAGCGGCGTCGAGGAGAACCTGCGCCTGCGGCTGCAGGTCCTCAGGCTCGGCGACGTCGTCATCGG
>JBFHRB010000194.1:0-6497 GCA_041591915.1 Nitriliruptorales bacterium | reverse complement strand
CGGCGCCGCATGGCTCGACGAGGAGGCGCCCCTGGCCCCGGCCGGCCCGGCCGAGGCGATGCTGGATGCCGAGGCCGCGGCGGCCTCGGTCACGGCCTCGGGGGGGGTCGGGGGCAGCCTGCGGTTCGGCCCGTTCTACGCGGCCGCCAGTGACCAGACACGGGAAGTGCTGCAGGCTGCTCGCAAGGGCCTGGCCATGTTCTTCGGCCCGGACGACGCGTACTGGCCCATGGTCCACGCGGAGGACGCCGCCGCGGCCGTCGTGGCGAGCCTCGACGCACCACCAGGCACGTACAACGTCGTCGATGACGCGCCGCTGTCGCGGGCGGAGCACACGTCAGCGCTGGCGCGTGCCGTGGGGCGCGCGACCCTGAGGCGCCCGCCGCGGTGGGTCGCCCGGGGCCCGGTCGCCTCGCTCGCCCGGTCCGAGCGCGCGTCCAACCGGCGCTTCCGCGGGGCGACCGACTGGGCGCCGCGCTTCCCGAACATGGCCGATGGCTGGGCACAGGTGGTCGAGGAGCTCGGACCGTGACGGTCGAGGCGGTGGTTGCGGAGCATCGCGACCGGCTGTTCGGCCTCGCGTACCGGATGCTCGGCAGCGTGGCCGAGGCCGAGGACGTCGTCCAGGAGTCGCTGGTGCGCTACGCGCAGGCTGACGGCGTCGACGAGCCGGGGGCGTGGCTCACCACGGTCGCGACCCGGTTGTGCCTCGACGTCCTTCGCTCCGCGCGCGTGCGACGCGAGGAGTACGTCGGGCCGTGGCTCCCGGAACCGCTGGTCGCCGAGCGTCACGAGCGGGGGCCGGAGGACGTCGCCGTCGAAGCGGACTCGCTGACCCTCGCGTTCCTGGTCGTGCTCGAGTCGCTGTCGCCGGCCGAGCGTGCCGTCTTCCTGCTGCACGACGTCTTCGGTCACCCGCACGCCGAGATCGCCCGGATGCTCGATCGCTCGCCAGAGGCCATCCGCAAGCTCGCGAGCCGCGCGCGCTCGCACCTCGATGCCCGCCGGCCGCGGTTCGACGCCGACCCCCGACGCCGTTGGGAGATCGCCGAGGCCTTCCTCGGCGCATGCGTCGGGGGCGACGTCGGCGAGGTCGTGAAGCTGCTCGCACCTGACGTGGTGTGGATCGGCGACGGCGGCGGCGAGGTGACGAGCGCTCGCCGGCCCATCGAGGGTGCGGACAACGTCGCTCGCTTCGCGCTCGGGCTCATGGCCCAGGCGGGCGAGGGTTGGAGCGTGGGCTGGGCAGAGGTCAACGGCATGCCCGGGGTGGTCGTGCGCCACCGGGGCGAGGTCGACTCCGTCCTCGCCCTCGATGTCCTCGATGGCCGTGTGGTGGCGGTGCACAACGTCCGCAACCCCGCCAAGCTTCGGCACCTCGCGCGTGGGAGGTAGCCGCGACGCCTCGTCGCGGGGCGTGACGGTCGGGGCCTAGCCCTCCTCGGGCTGCAGCACCGAGAACGTCCCGTTGTGCGGGTCGTGGATCGCCGCGAACCGCCCGACCCCGGGTGCGGCCATCGGTCCGCTGACCACGGAGCCGCCGAGCTCCTTCGCCTTCGCCAGCGTCGCGTCGATGTCGGCGACGTGGAAGTAGACCATCCAGTGGTTGGGCACGCGGTCGGGGAACTCCGCAGGCATCTGCATGATCCCGGCCACCTGCTCCCCGTCGAGGGTGGCCACCGTGTAGGTGCCCATGGGGCCCATGTCCTGGTCGGTGAGCTCCCAGCCGAAGGCCTGGCTGTAGAAGTCGCGGACCCCGTTCGGGTCGCGGGTGATGAGCTCGTTCCAGCTCAGCGCGCCCGGCTCGTGGATGAGTTGTGCGCCGATGTGCTGGTTGGCCTGCCACAGGGAGATCGCGGCGCCGGCAGGGTCGGCGACGACGGCCATCCGGCCAGCGTCCATGACGTCCATCGACCCCATCATGACCTTGCCGCCCGCGGCCTCGACCCTGGCGACGGCGGCGTCGACGTCCTCGACCGCGACGTAGCTGCTCCAGACCGGCGGCATGTCCTCCATGCCCGGTGGCTGGCCGCCGGCCCCCGCGACGTCCCTGCCGTCGACCCGGAACATCGTGTAGATGCGGTTGCCCTCGTCGTCGAACTGGTCGTCGGTCTCCCAGCCGAACAGCGCGGTGTAGAACGCGGCGGACGCATCCACGTCGGGGCTCATCAGGTCGATCCAGCTCGGCGTGCCGGGCGCGTAGCTCTCTCGGACGGGCATGAGGTCTCCTCCAGGGCGCGGGGTGTGACGCGTGGGTGCGTCGGACCCCCGGACCCATCGAGGCTAGCCGGCGCCCGTCAGCTGTCGGTGAGTTCCCCGAGCGTGGCCGTCAGCGTGATGCCTCCGCCGGCGCGGACGATCTCGATGTCCACCACGTCACCGGGTTCCCGAGCGCGGACGGCGACCGCGAGCTGGCTCATCGACTCGATCGGCTGGCCGTCGAGGGCCACGATGATGTCGCCCGCCAGCAGCCCAGCGCGATCGGCGCCGGAGCCGGGAGAGACCGCCGCGACGAGCGCGCCCGCGGGGGCGCTCAACCCGTACTGCTCGGCGACGGTCGCGTCGACGTCCTGACCCTCGATGCCGAGGAGCGCGTAGCGGATCTCGCCGTCGCGGAGCAGTCGTTCGGCCACGTTGATGGCATCGGGTGACGCGATGGCGAACCCGATGCCGTCGTTGGCGCCCGACTCGGACAGGATCGCGGTGTTGATCCCGATGACCTCGCCCCGGTCGTTGACGAGGGCACCCCCGGAGTTGCCTGGGTTGATGGCCGCATCGGTCTGGATGAGCCCGAGCAGCGCGAGCCCGCCACTGGAGGGCAGGGTCCGATCGAGTGCGCTGACGATCCCCGCGGTCACCGAGCCCTCGAGTCCGAAGGGCGAGCCGATGGCGACGGCGGTCTCGCCGATCGCCGGCAGGGCGTCGGCGAAGGTTGCGGCCGGCAGCCCGGTCGCGTCGATCCGCAGCACGGCGAGGTCGGACCGCGGGGCGGTGCCGACGACCGTGGCCGCGTAGTCCGTCCCGTCGGGGAGGATGACCTCGACGCTGGTCGCGCCCTCCACGACGTGGTTGTTGGTCAGCAGGTAGCCGTCGCCGTCGAAGATCACCGCGCTGCCGGTCCCGCTGCCCCGAGGTCCGCGCGCGGCGACCGCGGCGACCGACGGGGACACGGCATCGGCGATCTCGGGGATGGTCAGCGACGTGGTGACGGGCTCGGGGGCCACGGGGGTGGTGAAGCCGGGTTCCTCGCGGTCGGCGGGCTGCCCGGCGACGGTGGCCGCCGGTCCCGCATCGACGCCCGCGGGGGCGTCGACGCCTCGAACCAACGCCGACACCCCGAGGGTGGCGATCGCCCCGAGCGACGCGGACAGCAACGCGACGACGACGATCGTGGCCAGCCCGGCGCCGCGGCGGGGGGTTGCTGTCGCCGGGCGTCGAGCGGACGGGGTCTCCGCCTCGGCCTCGGGCACGACTCGCGCCTCGGCGCGGGGTGGTGGGAGCTCGTCCAGGGCGCTCCGGGTCGGCAGCGGTCCGGTGTCGTGCATGGTCTACCCCCAGGCGGTCGCGGTGGTGCGTGGAGTGTGGGCAGCGTCGATGAGAGGAAGCTGAGAGCCGCTTTCCCTCCCACGGTGGACGCTCGCCCACTACGTTCGGGGCACTACGAGCGCAGGATCGGAGGCCATCCCGTGGGTACACGCGTCCGCACGCTGCTGGAGGGCAAGGGGCGCGACGTCCTGTCGATCGCGTCCGACCGCACGCTGAACGACGCCGTCGCGGTGCTCTCGGAGAAGAACGTCGGCGCGCTCGTCGTCACCGACGACGGGGAGCACCTGGCCGGGATCCTCTCCGAGCGCGACATCCTCCGTCGGCTCGCGCGCTCGGGTGCTGCCTGCCTCGACCAGAAGGTCGCGGACGTCATGACGACCGAGGTCACGACCTGCGACTACGAGGTGACGACCGACGAGCTGATGCGCATGATGACCGAGGGCCGGTTCCGGCACGTGCCGGTCATCGAGGACGGCGTCATCGTGGGCCTGGTGTCGATCGGCGACGTCGTGAAGTCGCGGATGAACGAGCTCGAGACCGCCACGGAGCAGCTCGAGCAGTACGTCACCGGGACGAGCTACTAGGCGGCCCCGTGGGCGACGGGATCCCGGCCTTCCACCTGTCCCTGCCGGTCCGTGACCTCGACGAGACGGTGGCCTTCTACGTCGACGTACTGGGGTGCGAGCGACGCCGCGCTGGGTCCGGCTGGGTCGACGTCGACTTCTTCGGCCACCAGCTCAGCCTCCACCTGGCCGACGGCGTGGCTGGCTCCGAGACGACCGAGGTCGACGGCACCGCGGTACCGCTGCGTCACCACGGCGTCGTGCTCGAACCCGACGACTGGGAGGCCATGGTCGCGTCCCTGCGTGCCGCGGGGGTGCGCTTCACCGTCGAGCCGCAATCGAGGTTCGAGGGCAAGCTCGGCGAGCAGCACACCTGCTTCGTGGCCGACCCGTCCGGCAACGCGATCGAGCTGAAGGCGTTCCCGGGCGGGCACTGGCGCTAGAGCACGACGCTGTCCGCAACCGTGCGGCGCAGGACCGTGCGGTTGCGTCCGCTGGCCTTCGCTTCGTACAGGGCCTCGTCCGCGGCGACGATGAGTGCGTGGGAGTCGGTGACGGTCCTGTCGGCGGTCGCGATGCCGGCGCTGATGGTCAGTGAGCCGTCCGGGAGGTCGAGTGCGGCGACGGCCAGCCGGATGCGTTCGACCAGGGCGTGGGAGCCGATCGGGCCGGTGTTCGGCAGGATCAGCGTGAACTCCTCGCCCCCGTACCGGGCAACGACGTCGGTGTCGCGCGCATGGAGTTCGAGGCACTCCGCGACCGCAACGAGTGCCGCGTCGCCCGCCGCGTGGCCGAAACTGTCGTTGCGCTGCTTGAAGTGGTCGATGTCGACCATGGCGACGCTCAGGGGCTGGCCGTACCGGGCCCAGCGCGCGAACTCCTCGTCGAGCCTCGTCATCAGCGCGCGTCGGTTCCGCAGGCCCGTCAGTGGGTCCGTGATGCTCTGCTCCTGGATGAGGGCCAGGCTCTTCTCGAGCTCACGCTGGGAGCGCTCGAGTCGCTCCTGCTGGTACTCGCGGAGCCTCGCCGCCGCCTCCAGCTCGATGACCTTGCGGCGGAGCTCGATCTGGGCGACCACCTGGCGAGCCAGTGCCGCGAGCGCGTCCCGCTTGTCCGCCGGGAAGTCCCGAGGTTCGGTGTCGATCACGCAGAGCGTGCCGAGCGGGAGGCCCTTGCTGGTCACGAGCGGCGCACCCGCGTAGAAGCGGATGTCGGGCGCGCCGAGCACCAGCGGGTTGTCGGCGAAGCGCGCGTCCTTCGTCGCGTCCTCGACGACCAGCACATCGTCCGGGTCGAGGATCGCGTAGGCGCAGAAGGCGTCGGACCGCGGGGTCTCCTCGGCGTCGAGTCCGACCCGGGACTTGAACCACTGCCGGTCGGCGTCGACGATGCTGACGAGCGAGATCGGCGTCTCGGCGAGCCTGGACGCGAGCCTGGTCAGGTCGTCGAAGCCCTGCTCCGCTGGCGTGTCGAGCAGGTCGAGGCCGAAGAGCTCCTCGAGGCGCGCCACCTCGTTCGTTGGGCTTGGCGCTGCAGGCACGGCGCCTCTCAGGTCGGGTTCTTTACTATAAAGTTTTATAAGATGTAATGCGAGGCGGCCCGGCCGGGCATCACGCTGAGTGCGCATAACGTCACGGTATGCGCGCGGTCGTCGGGGGCCCGCCGACCCGGCCGACCCACTCGAAATGGTGGTTGTCGGGCGGGATGAAGCGCCCACCCCACACGAACCCGTGGTCCTCGAACGCCGCGATCACGCCCGGGTCGGGGGGCTCGCCGAGCCCGGGGAGATCGAGGTCGACGTTGATGTCGAGCGCGATGCCCCACGAGTGGTGGGACAGCGTCGGGCCGCTGGTCGACACCCGGCGAGCGTAGAAGCAGCCCGCGTAGCGGTCCGGGTCGATGGCGTCCGACCGCCCCTCACGCTCGATCCTCGCCAGTGCGTCGCGGAGGTCGGCGATGATCGCCTCGTGGCACCGGACCCGGCCGAGAACTGGCACCTCCGTGCGGACGATGTGCCGTGACTCGAAGCCGGGCGCGAGGTCGACCGGACGCACGCCTTCTCGCTCCGCGTAGGCGAACTCCCCGAAGCGCTCCTTCACCTCCGCCAACGACAGGACGAGGCGGTCCTCGGCGAGCCCGGCGGCCGTCGTCGCGGCCCGGACGCGCAGCGATGTCCCCGATGGGAGTCGGCGGCCCAGTGCGGCGACGAACCCCGCCCGGTCGACGGGCGTGAGTGGCGAGTGCCGCACCAGCAGTCCGCCGTGCTCGTCCGCCACATCGAGGGCTTCGGCGTGGGCCCGGTGCACCAGCGCCTCCACCCCGAGCGCCAGTTCCTCGGGGACGACCGCACTGATCGTCAGCACCCCGGGTCCGTCGAGCGTCATCCGG
>JBFHRB010000193.1:0-6499 GCA_041591915.1 Nitriliruptorales bacterium | reverse complement strand
GGTGATCTCGGCACGGATGGCGGCCACGTCCACGGACAGGCGCACGTCGCGTTGGGGGTACAGCTCCTGGAAGGTGGTCTCCCCCGCGCCGACCTGCCAGCCACGCTCGAGCGCGAAGTCGCCGAAGAGGAAGGTCCACGTCAGGACGACCTCGTCGCCGTAGTCGTGGAGGCTGAAGGTCAGGAACCGGTTGAAGTCGAGTTGCCACATGCGCCCGCCCCGGCGGCTGGCGCCGCCGGCGACGAAGCCGATGGCCTCGAGCTCGTCCTCGAACGTCAGATCCGTCGCCACGGGGCACCTCCACCACTGGTTCGCGAGCGTAACCGTGCGCGGACGGCTCAGGATTTGGCCGGTCGGGCCTCGTTGGGGAGGCTTCGTCGCAGCCGACCGAGGGCTCTGCCGATGACCGCCTCCACCCGCCGCCTCCTCGCCGCCGCGCTCGCGGCCGTCACCCTGTTCGCGGGGTCGGCCTGCAGCTCGGAGAGCGGCGACACCACGGTGATCCGCCAGGAGCTCGATGCCCAGGCCCGTGCGCAGCAGAGCCTGCGGGACCGCATCGACGGCCTGCAGTCCACGCTGGACCAGCTCACCGACATCGAGCAGGGCCAGGCCGCGGACTTCACGACGAGCGTCGAGGAGCGGCTCACGGCGCTCGACGACGCCATGACCGCACTGCAGGAGGCCCTCACCGCGCTCGAGACGCTCCACGGCGACGACACGGTGACCACCAACGCCGCGCTCGGCGACCTCGACAGCCGGATCATCGACGTCAACGACACGCTGGCCGCGCTCGAGCAGGCCTTCGCGGTCCTGCAGCGAGAGGTGCAGGACCTCAAGGAGGACCACGACCTCCTGCGGGCGCAGTTCGAGCGCCACGTCGAGAACCACGCCTGACGGGGCTGCTCCACGGCGCCCGACCTGCCAGCCCGTACCATCGCCGCGTGCACGACTCGCCCGCCCCCGCCACGGATCTCCTCGACGGCCGGTACCGCCTCCTCGGCGTGCTGGCCCGTGGCGGCATGGCGACCGTCCATCGCGCTCACGACGAGTCGCTGGGACGTGACGTGGCGGTCAAGATCCTCCACCCGCACCTCACCGAGGACGCGACGTTCCTGGACCGGTTCCGGCGGGAGGCCCGTGCAGCCGCCACGCTGCACCATCCCAACGTCGTCGCGATCTACGACCGCGGCGAGACGGACAGCGACGCCTACCTGGTGATGGAGCTGGTCGACGGGCCGACCCTCCGCGACGTGCTGCGGCTGCGTGGACGGCTCACCCCCGGCGAGACCCTGTCCGTGCTCGCCTCCGCGGCGTCGGGGCTGGCAGCCGCGCACGATGCCGGGCTCGTCCATCGCGACGTCAAGCCCGAGAACATCCTGATCGACTCGCACACGGGAGCGGTGAAGATCACCGACTTCGGCCTCGCCCGCGCTGCGGCGGCGACGACCCAGACGTTCGGGCCGGATGCGCTGGCGGGCTCGCCGCACTACCTCTCGCCGGAAGCCGTCAAGGGCGAACCCCTCGACGCGCGGTCCGACGTCTACGGACTCGGGATCGTCCTGTACGAATGCCTCGTGGGACGTCCCCCGTTCGAGGGCGAGACGCCGATGGCCACGGCCATGAGCCACACGACCCGCTCGGTCCCGCGCCCGTCGGTGACGGTGCCCGGCGTGCCGGGCGCACTGGACGAGATCGTGCTCGGTGCTGCCGCGGCCGAGCGCAGCGACCGGTTCGAGGACGCCCGCACGTTCGCGGCGGCCCTGGCTGCGGCCGTACCGTCCGGGCCGGAGCCGGTCGACCTCCGTGACGGCGAGCGGCACACGATCGTGCTGCCCACGCACGTCGCCGAGACCATCGTCACGGCGCGTCCGGCCGACACGTCCCGGACACGGCGTCGCCGCCGGCCGTGGCTCGCCGCGGCGGTCCTGGCCCTGCTCGCGCTCGCGGGACTCGTGGTCTGGGACCAGGTGATCGCCCCGGTCACCGACATCCCGGACGTCGACGGCGAGACCGTCTCGGTCGCCTCGGCCGTGCTGCGCGACGCGGGCTTCGAGGTCGAGGTCGACGACGAACGACGCAACTCGCTGTCGGTCCCCGCCGACCACGTCTTCACGTACACCCCCGAGGTGTCCGCGCGGAGGGGGTCGACGGTCACGCTCGTCCTCTCGGCCGGACCGCGCCCCGTCAGCGTGCCGGAGGTCACCGGGATGGCCCAGGAGGACGCGGTCGCGCAACTCGTCGACGCGGGCCTGGTCCCGTCGATCGTCGAGGAGCACCACGAGGAGGTCGCTCGCGGCCTCGTCGTCCGCGCCGAGCCGTCGGGTGGCGTGATCGTGGACGAGGCGTCCACCGTGACCGTCGTGATCAGCGACGGCCCCGCGCCGATCGACCTGCCCAGCCTGGTCATGTCGCCGTTCGAGGACGCGATCGCGGCGCTCGAGGACCTCGGTCTGGTGGGCGTGATCGCCGAGCGCGAGCACGACGACGACGTGCCGCTCGACTGGGTCATCGCCCAGACGCCGGAGGCCGGGACGACGCTGTACCGGGGCGACCGGGTCGAGCTGGTCGTCTCGCTCGGCCCGAAGAAGTTCCCCATGCCCGACGTGCGCGGCGACGACGCCGACGCAGCCCGACGCGAGCTCGAGGCGCTCGGCCTCGTCGTGACCATCGAGAAGGTCAGCTCCTTCCTCCGACCGGAGGGCAAGGTCGCGGAACAGGACCCCGCCCCCGGCAAGGACGTCAAGCGAGGCGACGAGGTCACCCTCTTCGTGTGGGACTGATGGAGCCTCGTTGATGGGGGGTCGCTGATGGGGTCCAGCCCCCGGCGCTGGACCGCCGCACTGATCGCCGTCACCTTCATCTGGGGGTCGACGTTCGTCGTCGTGAAGGAAGCGGTCGACCGGGTCCCGGTCTTCGTCTTCAACACGTGGCGTTTCGCGATCGCGGCACTCGTCCTCGGCGTGTTGGTCCGTCGCGAGCTCCGGGCCCTGTCGCGCGGCGACCTCGTGCGGGGGGTGCTCCTCGGCGTCGCGCTGTGGGCGGGCTACGCCTTCCAGACGTTCGGGCTGACGCTCACCACGGCCGCGAAGGCGGGCTTCATCACCGGCATGTTCGTGGTCTTCACGCCCATCCTGCAGGCCCTGCTCGTGCGGACGCGGCCAGCCGCCTCGGCACTCGCGGCCGTGCTCCTCGCGATGGTCGGGCTCGGCCTGCTGTCGCTCGAGGGGTCACTGGTTCCCGCCCTCGGCGACCTGCTCGTCCTCGGCTGTGCGTTCGCCTTCGCGCTCCACATCGTCGGTCTCGGTGCCTGGTCGCCGGGGCGGTCCGCCGCGGCGCTGGCCACCGTGCAGCTCGGGGTCTCGGCCGTCCTGCACGGGCTCGGCGGCCTCGTGGAGAGTGGCCTGACGGGCACCAGCCTCGACTGGATGCCCAGCGGCGGGTTCGTCTGGATCTCGATCCTCTTCACGGCGGTGCTCGCGTCCGCGGTCGCGTTCACCGTGCAGACCGCGGCGCAGGCGGTGCTGCCACCGACCCGTGCCGCCGTCATCCTCACGACGGAGCCGGTCTTCGCCTGGCTCACGGCCTGGCTGGGCGTCCCGCTGCTCCTGTGGCTCGGCATGACCGGCCTCGAGCAGGAGACCTTCGGGCTCCGGGACGGCGCCGGGGCGGCACTCGTCTTCCTCGGCATGCTCGTCGCCGAGCTGCGGGCCACGGAGTCCGACGACGCGCTGGGCGACCCCGTGATCGTGTCCACGGCTTAGCTGGCGCGCTGGAGCTCGCTCGCGCGGTCGACGTCGACGCCGACGGCCAGCCAACCGTTGACCACGATCTCCGAGACGGCGAGGTCCTCGAAGCGCTCGCCCGGATAGATGGCCGTGACCTCGAGCACGACCGTGCGCGTCAGCTGCGGCGGCTCGAGCTTGATCGCCTGCAGGCCCTGGAGGTCCTCGATGAGCACGTCGAACTCGACCCCACCATCGACGATGAGCCGGGCCTCGCGGATGCGCGCGTTGCCGAAGAAGCGCTCGTCGTCCTTCTGGTAGCCATTGGCGACGACGACCTCCTTCACCCAGATCGGCGACTCGAACCGCAGCACCAGGCGCTCGCCGACGCCGCTGGGGTTGGCCGCTCCGTCGGAGTTCCACGCCGTGGCGCGATCGTCGTCGAGCGTGTTGTCGGCGTCGTAGGTGTTGCCGCCCGAGGGTGGGAGCGACGACGAGGCGGAGACGGTCGCGACCTCCAGCGGGGCGGGCTGGCCCGGATACACGCCGGCGTCGAAGGTCGGCGCCGGGGCGGGTTCCTCTTCCTGCCCGAACGGGCCGAGGCCGCGGATGGCGGCGAGCCCCACCGCCGCCCCGATGACCAGGCCCAGCACGATGAGGATCGCGATCACCCACGCCCGATTGCTGCCCGAGCCGATGACGTCCTCGGCGGTCTCGACCTCCATCAGTGGCCGCTCGGGCATGCGCTCGGACGGGCGGTCGGGGTCCACCCGGGGCGACGCCGACTTCGAGAGCTCACCCGTGTCGAGGTCGGCGCCACACCGACCACAGGACGTCCGCTGCGGGGCGTTCGGCGCGTCGCAACGCTTGCAGCGGCGGAGCTCGACGGCCGGTGCAGCGGCGACTTCGCCGCGCACGGCGGGAACGACCTCCGTCGGCGAGTCCGCGGGGTCGGGTGGTGCGATGGCCTCGGTCGGCGCGTCGCCAGCGGCGGCACGCTCACCCCGTGCGACACGCAGGTCGTTGCCGCAGTGCAGGCAGAAGTTGGCGTCGTCGCTCGCGTTCGTGCCGCATTCCGGGCAGTACACGGGCTCCTCCTGGCCGGCGTTCCCCGCTCGCCGGCGCAGAGGGTAACGACCTCGCCGCGCGCGTTGGGCGCCCACGGACGCAGGTGGTACCGTCCCGCGCCATGCAGACGCACCGGGCGACCTACTGGTTCTATGGCTTCGGCTTCCGGCCGGGGCCCGTCCCGTCGTAGGCACACAGCCGAACGTACGAGTGCGAGCCCCGGGACCGATACCCGGGGCTCTGTAGTTACCGCAGGACCCCACCGGACACGGGGACGCACGTTGAGCAGAGAGGACACCTCGATGGTCGTGGTCATGCGCCACACCGCCACCGACGCCGACGTCGACAAGGTGGTCGCCGCCGTCACCGAGGTCGGCGGCGAGGCCTTCGTCAGCCGTGGCAAGAACCAGACCATCGTCGGTCTGGTCGGCGATCTCACGCAGTTCTCCGAGCTGCCGCTCCACGCCTTCCCCGGTGTCGAGGACGTGATCCGGGTCAGCAAGCCCTACAAGCTCGTGTCCATCGAGACGCACCCGCGACCGTCGACGGTCTGGGTGGGCGACGTACCCATAGGCAGGGAGACGTTCACGCTCATCGCGGGCCCCTGCGCCGTCGAGAACGAGGAGCAGACCCGCCTCGCGGCCAAGATGGCGAAGGATGCGGGTGCGAAGATCCTGCGCGGGGGCGCCTACAAGCCCCGCACCTCGCCCTACGCCTTCCAGGGCCTCGGCGAGAAGGGCCTCGACATCCTGGCGGACGTGGCCACGGAGCTCGACATGCCGTTCGTCACCGAGGTCGTCACGCCCGGGGACGTCGCGGTGGTCGCGGCGAAGGCGCACATGCTGCAGATCGGCACCCGCAACATGCAGAACTTCCAGCTCCTCAAGGAGGTGGGGCTCGCGGGCAAGCCGGTGCTGCTCAAGCGGGGCATGACGGCGACGATCGACGAGTGGATCATGGCCGCCGAGTACATCGCCCACCAGGGCAACCTGCAGGTCGTGCTCTGCGAGCGGGGCATCCGCACCTTCGAGCCGGCCACGCGCAACACGCTCGACGTCTCGGCCGTGCCCGTGGCCCAGGGGCTCACCCACCTCCCGATCATCATCGACCCGTCGCACTCCGGCGGGAAGCGGGAGCTGGTGCTGCCGCTCTCGCGCGCCGCGATGGCGGCGGGTGCGGACGGCCTCATCATCGACGTCCACCCGCGCCCCGAGACGGCGCTCTGCGACGGCCCGCAGGCACTGGTGGACTCCGACCTCATCCAGCTCCGCGACACGGTGATGAAGATGACGGACGCGATGGGCCGCCAGATCGCCGAGGCGTCGCCCGACCACGTCGTCGGCGCGTGGGGCCGCAGCGCCCACGCCGGCTGAGCCTCAGTCCTCGTAGGGGTTGACCGGACGCGGCGCCAGGTCCGCGTCCGGGAAGCTCGCCGTCACGGTCAGCCCGCCACCCGGCGTGTCCGAGAGCACCACACGACCACCGTGGTGCTCGACGATGCGGCGTACGTGGGCGAGACCGGCGCCGAGGCCCGAGGCAGCCGTGCGCGGCCCTGCGAGGCCGAAGATGCGCAGCGCGTCGTCGCGGTACTGCTCCTCGATGCCCGGCCCGTGGTCGACGACGGTGAAGCGCCGGAACTCGCCGTCGAGCGTCGATCCCACCTCGACACTGCCGCCCTCGGGTGTGGCGTCGACGGCGTTGTCGATCAG
>JBFHRB010000192.1:0-6504 GCA_041591915.1 Nitriliruptorales bacterium | reverse complement strand
TCGAGGAACTCCGGCGGCGGACGCTCCCAGATCCCGACGGTCCGATCCCCCTGCACGTTCGAGTGGCCTCGCACCGGGCACAGGCCCGCACCCGGCTTGCCGATCGAGCCACGCAGCAGGGCGAGGTTCACGACCTGCTGGATGGTGCCGACCGCGTGCTCGTGCTGGGTGATCCCCATCGCCCACGTGTAGATGACGCGGTCGTTCGTCGCGATGACGTCGGCGACGGCTTCGATCCGCGCCCGGTCGATGCCCGACTCCTGCACGAGGAGGTCCCACGGCAGGCCGTCGAGGTGCGCGACGAGGTCGTCGAACCCTGCGGTCCTCGAGGCGACGAACGACCCGTCGACCACCGTGCCCGGTGCCGCGGCTTCGCGCTCGAGCAGCGCCTTCTGGATGCCTGTGAGCAGTGCGAGGTCGCCCCCGACGCGGACCGGCACGAACAGGTCGGTGAGCTTCGTCGGCCTCCCGGCGAGGGCCTGCAGCGCCTTCGTCGGCTTCGCGAAGTCCTGCGGGTTGCGCACGGCGACGAAGCCCGCCTCGGGCAGCGGGTTGATGGCGACGATGGTCGCGCCGTTCGCCTTGGCCTTCTGCAGTGCGGTCAGCATCCGTGGGTGGTTCGTGCCCGGGTTCTGGCCGATGATCACGATCGCATCGGCGACGTCGAAGTCCTCGAGCAGGACCGTGCCCTTCCCGATGCCGATCGTGGCACCGAGCGCCGACCCGCTCGACTCGTGGCACATGTTCGAGCAGTCGGGCAGGTTGTTGGTCCCGTAGGCGCGGACGAACAGCTGGTAGAGGAACGCCGCCTCGTTCGACGTCCGCCCGGAGGTGTAGAAGACGGCCTCGTCGGGTGAGCCGAGGCTGTTCAGGTGCTGCGCGACCAGGCGCGCGGCGTCGGTCCAGCTGATGGGCTCGTAGTGCTGCGACCCAGGACGACGGACCATCGGGTGCGTGAGCCGGCCCTGGTCGTTGAGCCACTTGTCCGTCTGCTCCGTGAGGTCATCGACCCGCCACTGGGCGAAGAACTCGGGGCCACACCGCTCGGTGGTGGCGGCGTCTGCGATGGCCTTGGCGCCGTTCTCGCAGAACTCGGCGAAGGAACGGTCGTCCTTCGGGTCGGGCCATGCACACGACGGGCAGTCGAAGCCATCCTTCTGGTTGGCCTCGGACAGCAGCTTCAGCATCCGGACCGGACCCGTCGCCGGCAGCATGTGCCGACCGCTCGAGGCGACCGCCCCGACCCCTGCGGCGACGGTCTTGCGGGGTCCGAGGCGCAGCCCGCTCAACTCCTCGGGCGGCTGGGCGCCGGTGCGCTCCACGGTGACTCCTGGGGTGTGTCGACCGAAAGGTAGGCGTGCCGGGGCGCGGGACCCTCATGCGGTCATGGCGCGCTCCCGGCGCCGCGGGGCGCGGGCCCATGAGGAGGGGCCGAGGCAGGACTCCGGATCCCGCCCGTCGAACCATCGAGGAGAGGCGACGCGTCCCCCTCTCCGTGCGCCGCCGCAGGAGCCACACCATGCGTCGACGCACCCACGCCATCCGCGCCTCGATCGCCGCGCTCGCACTCGGCGCCTCTGCCTTCGCGCCGGCGCCGCCCGTCCCTGACGCGCGGGCCTCGTCGAGCATCGACGAGGCCAGCGACCCGACGGGCCTGATCGCCTCGGACAACGTCGAGGTGCTCGGCGCGGTCCCCAACCCCGGGGTCATCGGCGCCAAGTTCCGCGGCGAGCACATGTTCGTCTCCACGCTCACGGGTCTGACCGTCTACGACGTCAGCACACCGGAGGCCCCGTTCGAGGTGGGTCGCCTGGCCCTGCCGCACTTCGAGAACGAGGACGTCGACCTCGGCGGGGACATCCTCTTGATCAGCAACGACTCCGCGGAGTCGTATGGCCTGCTGTTCGTCATCGACATCAGCGACCCGACGGACCCGACGCTGCGGTCCGTCCTCGACATGAAGACGACCGCCGTCGAGGCGCAGCTCTTCGTCGGCCCCGGCCACACTGCCTCGTGCATCCTCGAGTGCCAGTTCGCGTGGGTCACCGACGGTGGCGGCTACCTCGTCGTCGACCTCCGCGACCCGGACAACCCGGCGATGGTCGGGCACCAACCCACACCGGCGGCCGGGAGCCTCGGGATCACCCACGACGTCCAGGTCGACGAGACCGGCCTCGCGTGGACCGTCGGCTTCGGGGGGACCGCCGCCTTCGAGATCCCTGCGGACTACGACGGCACCGAGGTCCTCGAGCCGCTCGTCTCGACCGGCGACAACGCGAACAGCCGGTACGTCGAGACCTTCGGCCTCGACGACGGCTCGAGCGTCAACGACTTCATCCACCACAACTCCCTGCGCGTGGGCGACAGCGACGTCGTGTACGTGACGGAGGAGGACTACAACCGCCCCGGCTGCCGCGGCGCGGGCTCGTTCCAGCGCTGGCACCTGCCGATGGAGGAGGACCCGGACACCGGCGAGCGGTTCATCACCGGCGCGGACATGACCAACATCGACATGTGGGTCACGGAGCTCCTCGCCGACACGGCCGCACCCGCCGCCATGTGCTCGGCCCACTACTTCGACGTCCGTGACGGCCTCGTCGCCCAGGGCTGGTACGAGCAGGGCCTGCGCCTCCTCGACGTCACCGGCGACGAGATCCGCCAGGTCGGCTACTTCGTCCCGCCCCAGGCCATGACGTGGGCCGCCTACTTCCCGCCGACCGATCCCACCGGCGAGATCGTCTACAGCTTCGACGCCTCCCACGGCATCGACGTCCTGCGCATCGACCTCGGAGACGGGGGAGCGGGTGAGGCCGCCACGGTCGTCGCCCCGATCCGCCCCGAGTGGCGCGTCGCCCAGCCCGCCGGCGTGAGCCGGGCGTTCGGCTTCGCCTGCCGCCTCTGAGACCTCCACCCACAGACCCGAAGGAGCCCGCCGTGCGCCTCCACCGACTCCTCGCCGCCCTGACCATCGTCCCGCTCGTGGGAGCCGCAGCGCCCGCGGTCTCGACCGCGGACGGCCCGATCTCGGACACGATGTCGTCGCTCGAGATCGCGCTCTGCGACGACACCGATCTGGCGCAGTGCCTCTTCCCCTTCCCCAACGATCACTTCACCGTCGCGGATGCGAGCGAGGTCACGGGCCGGCGCGTGAACCTGTCGCCGCTGGCCATGCCCCAGAACCGGGCCGGCCGGCCGATCGACCCGACCGAGTGGAACACGGGCGACGGGTTCTCGCCCGGTGCGCTCGCGATGACGTTCGTACCGGGCCTCGACCTCGAGGCGACCTGGCGCGAGGCGCTCGACGACGAGGACGCCGCCGCGACCACCATCGAGGACCTCGCCCGCTCGCTCGACGAGGACGCGCCGATCGTCGTCATCAACGCGACCACGGGGGAGCGGCACCCGTACTTCGACGAGCTGGACACCCACCCGGAGACGGCCGACGACGAGCGGCTCCTGCTGATCCGGCCCGCGGTCAACTACGAGGAGGGCCACCGCTATGTCATCGCCCTGCGCGACCTCGTCGGGCAGGACGGCGAGGAGCTCCAGCCGGCGAGGAACTTCGCCGGGTACGCCGAGGGTCGGGGCCCGAAGGGCGCGAAGCAGTTGCACATGGACGCGAACGTGTTCCCGGTGCTCGAGGCCGCGGGCATCGACCGCGATGAGGTCTACCTCGCGTGGGACTTCACCGTCGCGTCCTGGCAGAGCCTCGCGGGGCGCGTGCTCCACATGCGTGACGAGGCGTTCGCGCTGCTGGGCGACCACGACCTCGCCGACCTCGAGGTCCAGGGCGTCTCCCCGGAGTTCACGATCGACTACGTCGACGAGGGCAACGGCAACGCCGCACGCATCGTCCACGGCGCCGTCACCGTCCCCAACTTCCTGACGCACCCGCAGGAGCGCCTCGACCTGGGGCGCTACGACAGGGACGGGTACGACGTGCCCGGCGTCATGGCCCCGGGCTCGCGCCTCTTCTACGGCAACGGCTCACGGCTCCCACAGATCAACCCGGTCGCGCCCACGATGGAGGTGCCCTTCATCTGCGCGATCCCCAACAGCGCCGTTGGTGACGACGGGCGCGTCGCCGACCCGGCACGCCCCGCGCTCTACGGGCACGGCCTCCTCGGCTCGCGCCAGGAGGGCGCCTACTGGTCCGGCGGCCGTCACATGCTGGCCAACCACGGCCTCATTAACTGCGGCGTCGACTGGCTGGGCATGGCCACCGAGGACCTGAGCAACGTCGGGATGATCCTGACCGACGCCTCGAACATGCCGTCGCTGGCCGACCGCGCGCAGCAGGGCTTCCTCGGCTTCCTCTTCGTCGGCCGGGCGATGATCCACCCGGACGGGTTCTCGTCCGACGCACGGTTCCAGGACGTCGACGGCGCGCCGCTGTTCGACACCTCCGAGCTCGTCTACGACGGCAACTCCCAGGGCGCCATCATGGGTGGCGCGCTGACGGCGATCGCCCCGGACTTCACCAAGGCCGTGCTCGGCGTCCCGGGCATGAACTACAGCACGCTGCTCAATCGCAGCGTCGACTGGGAGGGCGAGTTCCTCGACCCGACCGACCCCGACCTGCCGGCGTACTCGCAGTTCATGTACCAGTCCTACCCCGACAAGCAGGAGCAGCAGCTCGTCTTCTCGCTGATCCAGATGCTGTGGGACCGCGCGGAGTCGAACGGCTACGCGCACCACATGACCGACGACCCCTACCCCAACACCCCGGCCCACCAGGTGATCCTCCACGTCGCGTTCGGCGACTTCCA
This sequence comes from Nitriliruptorales bacterium, assembly GCA_041591915.1. Classification (GTDB taxonomy): domain Bacteria; phylum Actinomycetota; class Nitriliruptoria; order Nitriliruptorales; family Nitriliruptoraceae; genus JBFHRB01. The sequence continues at coordinate 1,735 of JBFHRB010000192.1, read as the reverse complement.
GGTCGCCAACATCGCGGCCGAGGTCGAGGCGCGCACGATCGGCGCGCGCGCGATCCACTCGGCGCTGGCGCCCGGGCGCCCCTGGGCGCGCGACCCGTGGTTCGGGATGGAGGACTTCATCGACGGGCAGTGGAGCGGCTCGGCGCTCGTGTACATGGACTCGGGCAACCTCGTGCCGCCGGTCGGCAACGTCCCACCGGCCCACGTCGGCAGCGACCCCCACGGCCACCCGCGCAACGACGTCATGGGGGGCATCCAGAAGCACCTCTTCTACGAGACCGGGATCGTCTTCGACACCCGCGACGGCGCGGCCTGGTGGACGACCAACTGCCCCGCCCAGTCCGAGGAGCCCGTGGCCTGCGGCGGCTGAGGCCCGCACCGAAGGCCCCCGCAGCCATCCCCGGTCGCACGTAGCCTCGAAGTCCGATCGGACCCGGGGAGGGTGACGTGCGCTTCGGATGCTTCGTGCCGCAGGGATGGCGGCTGGACCTCGTCGGCATCGACCCGGCGGAGCAGTGGGACCGCATGGTGTCCGTCGCCCGGACCATCGAGGCATCGGGCTACGAGTCGCTGTGGGTCTACGACCACTTCCACACGGTCCCCGTCCCCGTGCAGGAGGCGGTCCACGAAGCGTGGACCCTGATGGCGGCCCTCGCCGCCGCGACCGACACCGTCCGTCTCGGCCAGATGTGCACGTCGGTCGGCTACCGCCAGCCCAGCTACCTCGCCAAGGTCGCGGCGACGGTCGACGTGATCTCGGGCGGACGGGCCGAGCTCGGCATCGGCGGCGGCTGGTACGAGCACGAGTACGACGGCTACGGCTACCCGTTCCCCAAACCTGCCGTGCGGCTCGGCCAGCTCGACGAGGCGGTCCAGCTCATCAAGCGGATGTGGACCGAGGACGTCGTCGAGTTCGAGGGAGAGCACTTCACCCTCAAGGGCGCGATGCTCCAGCCGAAGCCCCTGCAGGAGCCGCACATCCCGGTCTGGATCGCCGGGGGAGGCGAACAGCTGACCCTTCGGACGGCTGCGCGCTACGCCGACTACACGAACTTCGCCGGCGACCTCGAGGCCTTCACGCACAAGTCCGAGGTCCTGGCGAAGCACTGCGAGCAACAGGGCACCGACTTCGACCGCATCGTCCGCAGCGCCAACTACAACGTCACGTGCGAGGAGACCGCGGGCGACGTCGAGGACCGCATCCGCGAGAACCTCGATCGCATCGGTCGCCACCTGCCCGAGGACGGCCGCGAGGCGGTGCTGGGCGGGATCGAGGCGAACCTGCGCAAGACCGCCGGCACGCCCGAACAGCTCGTCGAGCAGCTCCGCCCCGTCGTCGACGCCGGGATGAGCTACGGCATCGCCTACTTCGCCGAGGCGGCGTACGACACCTCCGGCCTCGAGCGGTTCGCCCGCGAGGTCGTGCCGGAGCTCTGAGGACACCAGGACGACGAGAGGGCGCGACCGTGGTCGCGCCCTCTCGCTCCTCCAGGAGCCTGGTCAGCCGAGCTGGCCGCGCACCGCCCCACCCGGGTACTCGGAGGTGTGGACGTTCACGTAGAAGTCCGCGGGCCGACGGAGCACGATGTCGGCAGCGGGTCGGCGTCATCGGGGCGCGGTTCGCGTGGGGGGCATGGCCGGCTTGGTCGACGTCCGGACACCGCGCACGCGATCGCGCCGGCGTGCGGTGGGCGTCACGCACGAACGTTGGGCGGGGGGAGCGCGCTGGCACCTG
>JBFHRB010000191.1:0-6513 GCA_041591915.1 Nitriliruptorales bacterium | reverse complement strand
TAGGACGAGATCCACTTGGCGAAGGTCTCGCCGATGACCGTCTCGGACGTCGGGCGGACGACCAGCGGCTCCTCGAGGTCCTTGCCGCCCGCGTGGGTGACGACCGCGAGCTCGGGGCTGAAGCCCTCGACGTGCTCGGCCTCGCGCTTGAGGTAGCTCTCGGGGATGAAGAGCGGGAAGTAGGCGTTCTGGTGACCGGTGTCCTTGAAGCGCTGGTCGAGCTGGGACTGCAGGAGCTCCCACATCCGGTAGCCGTACGGCCGGATGATCATCGAGCCCTTGGACGGTCCGCGGTCAGCGAGCTCGGCCTTGAGGACGAGTTCGTTGTACCAAGCGGAGACGTCCTCGCTCATGGGCGTGACGCCGAGTTCGTGTGATTTCTTCGCCATAGTGCGCGGGAGCCTACCCAGCGGGGTTGTCGGTCCCGTCCCCGCGGGCGGACGAGACAGGCGTCAGGAGCTGGCGGCCGCGACGAGGACCTGTGGGCAGCGGCCCGTGACCTCGAGCGGCGTGCGCGCCGGCCGCTGGTCCGTCGGGACGCTCAGGATCATCCCGGCGATCGTCTCGCCCGCACCGGCCTCCATGAGGATCCAGCGGCCATCGACCTGCTTGCGTGAGATGACGTCGTTGCCGGTGCCGACGCAGTTGACCGACTCGATGGTCCAGCCGTGGGCCCGCACGACGTCGGCGATGGACGCGCTGACCGCGTTCCACTCGCCGATGACGTCCATCTGCCGGAAGACCTTGCCGTCCGGGTTCGTCTCGACGAACGAGTTCGTCGTCCCGGCCACCGGTGCCGACATGACCGGCAGGGCGGCCAGGTCGGTCGCTGCGCTGGAGTCGGCGCAGGCCGCGACGGCGAGCCCGAGCAGCGTCGCCCCCACGGCAAGGCGCCTCCTCACAGCTCCTGCATCCGGGTCGGGATCAGTCGGGAGTCGGCGAGCGCCGCGTTGCGGTGCCCGTGGATCGCGAGGTACTCCGGGCTCCCGGTCATCGCCAGGAACGTGTCGCGGTCGGGATAGCGGACCAGCAGCACGTCGTCCCACGATTCGTCGTCCGGCCCGATCAGGGAGTCGCTCGCCGTGGCGGCGTACACGATGCGCGCTCCGACCCGCTGCAGGATCGGCAGGACGGCCATGCCGTAGCGGCCGTAGGCGTCGCGGCCGGTGATCGGCTCGTCGGGTGCGAGGTCGGGGGCGTGGGAGTAGTCCGCCTCCTCGCGGTAGCGCAGCAGGTTGAGCATCACGAGTGGACCGTCCCACTCCTGTGCCAGGAACGCCTGCACCTGCTCCGTGGTCGGATCGAGCTTGCCCACATCTCCCCCAGCATCGGTGGCCGAAGGCTACGGTCGCCGGACCCCCGAGGAGGACCCGATGGCCCGACGCCCCCGTCCCAGCCCCCGTGACTTCGTCACCAACTGGAGCACCTACGACGCCTCGGCCGTGACGAAAGCCCGGCTGGCCGCGAAGAACAGCCTCATCAAGCTTCGCAGGGCGTCGGACTGCTGCGGCAACCACGGCGAACCCGGCTGTTGAGTCTCCGCTGAGCGGGGGTCCGGTCCGGGCACCCACAGGCACGAGCACCACGACCACGACCACGACCACGAGCACGAGCACGACGACGAGGGCTGAGCGGGTCGCCACGTCCCACGCGGGCGCCCGGCACGAAGGTCCTGCATGGACACGATCTGGGTCCTCGGCGACCAGCTGAACCGACGCATCGCCTCGCTCGACGGCGTCGAGCCGGGCGAGGCGCGCATCCTGATGGTCGAGTCGACCGCCAAGCTCGCGTCGAAGCGCTGGCACGTCCAGCGGGCCCACCTGGTCATCACCGCCATGCGCCGGTTCGCCGCCGAGCTCGAGGCGGCGGGCTTCGACGTCGACCATCGCCGAGCGGCCTCGCTGCGCGCAGGGCTCCGCGAGCACGTCGACGCCCACGGCCCCCAGCGCGTCATCGCGATGGAACCGATGAGCTGGGACGGGCTCCGGCTGCTCGAGGACCTCGAGGTCGACGTCGTCCCCTCGAACCAGTTCCTGTGCCACCGCGACGAGTTCGCTGCGTGGGCCGGTGACCGGCCGACGACCCGGATGGAGGACTTCTACCGCTGGCAGCGCCGGCGCCTCGGGTACCTGATGGACGGCGACGAACCCGCGGGCGGGCGCTGGAACTTCGACCACGACAACCGCGAGCGTCCCCCGGGCGACCCCGACGACGGCAGCTTCCGGCCGGAGGAGGCGGTCGTCGCGTCGGCGCTCGACGCGGTCGACGACGCGGTCCTGCGCGACCTCCCCGACGGCCTGTTCGGCTCGTCGCCCGACGGGACGTGGGCGACGTCGCGCCAACGAGCGTTCGCCCGGATGCACGCCTGGCTCCGCGACGCGGCGCCGATGTTCGGCGACTACCAGGACGCGATGGTGGGAGGTCGCACCTTCCTGAACCACTCGCTGCTCAGCCACGCCCTCAACGTCGGACTCGTCCTCCCCGGCGAGGTCTGCGACGCCGTCGAGGAGGCCTACCGGGCCGGCGAGCTGCCGATCAACGCGGCGGAGGGCTTCATCCGCCAGGTCATCGGCTGGCGGGAGTACGTGTGGGGCGTGTACTGGCGCGAGATGCCCGGCTACCGGGACCTCAACGTGCTCGGGGCCGACCGTCCGCTGCCACCCGTCTTCACCGGCGCGCAGACCGAGATGGCGTGCGCCGCAGACGCGGTGCGCAGCGTCCACGACCACGCCTATGCCCACCACATCCAGCGCCTGATGGTCATCGCCAACCTGTGCCTGCTCGCGGGCGTCAGACCCGCCGAGGTCGTCGACTGGATGTGGGCCTCGTTCATCGACGGGGCGGAGTGGGTGATGCTCCCCAACGTGATCGGCATGGGACTCTTCGCCGACGGCGGGATCATGTCCACCAAGCCGTACGCCGCTGGTGGTGCGTACATCAACCGCATGAGCGACCACTGCAGCGGCTGTCGGTTCGACCCCCGCAAGCGCACCGGCGATGACGCCTGCCCGTTCACCACCCTGTACTGGGACTTCCTGGCGCGCCACCGCGACCGGTTCGAGGCCAATCACCGGATGCGGCGCAGCTACGCCACCTACGACCGGCTCGCCGACCGCGACGAGCTGCACGCCCGGGCGACCGAGGTGCTCCGACGCCTCGAACGCGGAGAGCTCTGAGCGTCACCGCAGCGTCCGGCGCTCGTTGGGCCGTGCAGGAGCGGCGCGCCTGCGCGTCGAACCTCCTCGACGAGCGGCAGCCGTAGCCGCTCGCGCCCGCACACCTCCTCAGGACGCCCCATGTTCCGCACCTCACTCCGCCGGATGGTCGTCGGTCTCGCGACCGGTGCGCTGACCGTCTCCGTCGCCTGGGCCGGCACCGGCCTGGCCCCCGTCTCGACCCCCGCCGACCCGCTCGAGGCGGCCGAGGTGGACGAGTACGACGACGTCGACACCGACGCGCTGCAGAACGAGGGCGACGACGAGGACGGCGGCGGCCTCGACGACCTGCTCGACGACCTCGACCTCGACGCGATCGGGGGCAAGGTCGCGCTCGTGGGCGCCAGCAAGGTGTCGATGTACCCGCGTCCGGACGACTACCAGGACGAGTTCCCGGGCGCGTTCTGGAACCGCGACATGCAGGAGTGCGCCACCCTCAGCGAGGACCTGTTCGCCGAGCTGGCCGAGGACCCCGAGCACGGCGCGCACCTCGTCATGGCGACGAAGAGCCCGTGGCCCGAGAACCCCGACTGCATCTACATGGGCGGGTTCGGCATCGGCCCGATGAACCCGGTCGTCGACTGGGATCTCGGACCGGGCGACCCGGGTTACGACGAGTACGAGGGCGCCACCGACGGCGACCCGACCACGGGCCTGGGCCTGTGGGTCCGCAGCGCCGCGATCTCCGACGGCACCGACACGCTCGTCCTGACCGTGATCGACGCGGAGGCCTACGTCTGGGACTTCGAGTCCAAGTGCGACGACTGCGGTGTGAAGCAGCTGACCGAGTCGATCGGCACCAAGCTCGGCATCGACCCCGCCGGCATCGTCATCTCCGCCACGCACGCCCACTCCGCGCCCGAGTTCCTCGGCGGGTGGGGCTTCGTGCCGGACTGGTACATGGCCCAGATCGGCGACTCGATCGAGCGGTCCATCACCGAGGCCGTTGCCGACATGCGGCCTGCGGTCATCGAGGTCGGTGAGGAGAACGCCCGCCCGCACAACCGCGAGCGCCGCGACACCTACCGCTCCGCCGAGGAGCAGCAGGTTGCCTGGCTGCGCGCGATCGACGCGGACTCCGGCGACGTGGTGACCACGGTCGGCGCCTTCGCCGCCCACCCGACCACGAAGGGCACCAACGACGGCCGGGCGCACGCGGACTGGCCGGGTGCGTTCGAGCGCCAACTCGAGGAGCGCTTCGGCGGTATCGGCCTCCACTTCATGACCGGCCTCGGCAACATCTCCACGAGCGGCGGCACGATGATGGGCCACCGCCTCGCGAACGAACTCCCCGAGGTCGGCGCCGGCACCCTGCTCGCCGACACCGACGTCCGGGTCGCCCGGACGACGTGGATCCACCCCGTCACCAACATGCCCCTGACGGCTCTCGGGATGCCGGGCTTCTTCGACCGCAAGTTCCTCGCCCAGCCGTCGAGCATCCGGACCGGCCAGGAGCCCGAGACCGCCCCGTGCGTCTCGCAGTCCGCCTTCTCGGTCGAGCTCCCCGTCGCCGCAGCACGCATCGGCAGCGACTTCGCGCTCACGACCGCTCCGGGTGAGGTGTTCTCGAACCTGACGAACACCATCAAGGAGAAGTCGGGGTCGCTCGTGACCATGCCGCTCGGCCAGGCCAACGACGGCCTCGGCTACATGCCGCAGGAGTTCGAGATCAACCGCATCGGGCAGCAGGGTCTCGGCTTCGCCGCCGGTGGCTACCTCATCGTGAACTACGAGGACAGCTACGCCATCGACCACTGCACGGGCGACCACGTCCTCGAGACCTCGATCGCCCTGCTCAACCAGCTGAACGGCTGAGCACCAGACCCGGGAGGGGCAACGGCGCCGGTCCTCGCGCACCCGGGGGCCGGCGCCGTTCCGCGCCTCAGGTCAGCTTCTCGATCGCCCCGGCGATGTCGCGTTGCACGGCCATCTCCCCCAGCAACGGCTGGCCGATGCGTTCGTCGACGACCGCGGCGAGCTCCTCCCGCAGCGCACGTTCGACGCGTCGCAGGTGGCGCCTCGCCCCGAGCGCCACGAACGGCCGGCGGAGCAGCGCGAGGAGCGCCCATGCGATGCCGCCGTACACGACCAACGCCGTCGGGAGTGGGAGGCCACGGACGCTGGGCGCCGGTGGTCGCGGCAGCTGCAGGTAGTCGAGGACCAGCAGCGCTGCGAGCCACAGGAGCCCGAGGGTCGGGGCCAGCTCGACCGTGGTCCAGAGCAGTGCGTAGGCACTCCACCAGCTGCGTTCGGGACCCGGCAGGTCGGCGGCGTCGACGGCGCGCTTGGCGCCGTCGCCGAGGTCGTCCGCCGCCTCCGCGGCCCAGCCGCGCAGGCGCGCCCCCCAGGAGACCGGCAGCGTCGCCGTCACGTCGTCGACGACGTCGATCAGCGCGTGCCGCAGCCCGACCGGAGACGGGGGTGCGCTGCCCTCGTCGCCACCGGACGGGAGGACGCCTCGCCGCCGACCGAGCGCGCGCCGCAGCAGCCGTGACGGGAGTCGGATCGCCGCGCTGATCCACGGCTGCGTCTGCTGCATGCCCTCCGCGCGGAAGTCGCGGGCGGCCCGGCGGGCGAGGCCCTCCGCATCGACCGCCAGGATCACCGCGTCGACGACCGCCGTGACGTCGACGTCCCCCCAGACGGCCTCCCCCACCTCGTCCCGCAGGCGCTGGGCCACGCTGCGGAGATCGGCGGTGATGCGGGCGGCAACCGCGGTGCGGTCCCGGACCTCGTCCCAGAGCACCCGTCGGAGGCGGTCGACGCCCGTCCCCTCGGTCGCCGAGGTCGTGAGGATCCGTGCTTCGGCGAGGCCGTCCTCGGCGAGCAGTCGTGCGAGGTCGTCCTCGACCGTCCCGACGTCAGCGACCTCGTCGACCCGGTTCAGGACGACGAAGGTGACGTCGGCATGTTCGGCGAGCCGACGGAGGTAGCCGTCGTGAAGACGGCGCTGGGCGTACTTGAGGGGATCGACGACCCACACGAGCACGTCCACGCGGTCGATGAGTCGGTCGGCGACCGCCCGATGCCCCGTGCTGATCGAGTCGATGTCGGGGAGGTCGACGAGGACCGTGCCGGCCGGCGCGTAGCGGTCGTCACGGTCGTGGTGGCGGTGCCGGACCTGCAGCCAGTCGAGCAGCGTGCCCGCCGTGACCCCGTCGCCGACGGACCAGGCCACGGCGTCCTCGGTGACCGGCCGGACCGGACCGACGGACGAGAAGTCGCGGTCGGCGAGCCGGTTGAACAGCGACGACTTGCCGCTGCCGGTCCCACCCGCGAGTGCGATCACGATGTGCTC
>JBFHRB010000190.1:0-6524 GCA_041591915.1 Nitriliruptorales bacterium | reverse complement strand
GCCACCACCGACGCACGCACCCCATCAGGGGCCATGCGTGAGAGGTCGGACCCGATCAGGTCCTCAACGGCATCGCGGAGCAGGCGCAACGTTCACTTCCCGGTGTCGGCCCGCCCCCGAGCTGACGGACCCGAACATACGTTCGACCCGCGACACCGTCAAGCCGGCCATCCACAACGCGCGCGTCACGACACCGACACCGCACCAGACGCGCAGGTCGACTCCGAGCCCGCGACCCGCCTACTCGTACCGGTGCTCGGGGGCCGGGTACTCGCCGTCCGCGACCTCCGACATGTACGCCTTGACCGCGCCGGTCACCTCGCCCCGCAGGTTCGCGTACTGCTTCACGAACCGGGGGAGGCGGCCGGTGGTCAGGCCGAGGAAGTCGTGCCAGACGAGGACCTGGGCGTCCATCTCGTCGCCGGCGCCGATGCCGATGGTCGGCACGCTGACGGCCTCGGTGACCCGGCGGCCGACCTCGGTGGGCACGCACTCGAGCACGATCGAGAACGCCCCGGCCGCCTCCAGCGCCTTGGCGTCCTCGACGATGGCGTCGGCTGCCGAGGCCTCGCGGCCCTGCACCTTGAAGCCGCCGAACTGGTTGACCGACTGCGGCGTCAGGCCGAGGTGGCCCATCACCGGGATGCCGGCGCGCACGAGCTTCGCCACCGACTCGGCCATCGGGCCGCCGCCCTCGAGCTTCACGGCGTTCGCACCGGCCTCCTTGAGGAAGCGGGTCGCGTTCGCCAGCGCCTGGGACGGGCCGTCCTGGTAGGTGCCGAACGGCATGTCGCCGACGACGAGCGTGTTCGGCGCCCCGCGCGACACCGCACGGGTGTGGTGCAGCATCTCGTCCATCGTGACGGGCACGGTGGAGTCGTAGCCGAGCATGACCATCCCGAGGCTGTCGCCCACGAGGATGACGGGCACGCCGGCCTCGTCGAGGATCTGCGCCGACAGGTAGTCGTACGCGGTGAGCATCACGAACCGCTCGCCCCGCTCCTTGTAGGCGCGGAGGTCGTGGATCGATGTCGGTCGACGGCGAGGCGCTGACGCCGCCTCAGCGGGCGTGCCGCCGTACGCGGGCGCAGCGGCGCCGTCTGAGGACTTCGAACGGGAAACAGGGACGACAGAGTCCGACACCAGAGTTCCTCCCTGCCGGCCCCTCGCGGGGTCCAGCGGTTGCCAGTGGTGTACGCGCCAAGGGTACGGGACGGACCCCGTTCCGCCCCACCCGGCCGACCGGCCAGTGCGCACTCGGCCGACGTGCGACGCGCCTAGCCTCGACACCATGGACCGAGCCGACCTGCGCCTGCGGATCTACCAGCACCTCGCCGACACCGGGCGGGCGCCCTCGGTCGCCGAGCTCGCGCGGGCCGACCACGTGCCCCCGCACGACATCGAGGACGCCCTCGTCACCCTCGCCACCGAGGACCATGCCCTGGTCCTCGTGCCCGGCTCGCGGAGCCAGATCTGGATGGCGTCGCCGTTCGCGGGGGTGGTCACCGACTTCGAGGTCCGCGAGACGGGCTGGGCCGCCCGCCGCGCGCGGCACTGGTACGCGAACTGCATCTGGGACGCGCTGGCCATCCCGCCGCTCGTGGGGGTGGACGCCGACATCGTGACGGCCTGCCCCGACTGTGGCGACGACCTGCGGGTGAGCGTGCAGGACGGCGAGGTCGCACCCACCGACGCCGTCGCGCACTTCGCCGTGCCCGCGGCGGCCTGGTGGGACGACATCGGCCACACCTGAGGGACCATGCGGCTCTTCCGGTCGGAGGAGCACATCGACCGCTGGTGCGAGGCCACGGGCAGCGCCCGCGGCGCCGTGGTCCGGCTCCCTCAGCTGCTCGAGCTGGCGAAGCGCTGGTACGGCGACCGGCTCGATCCTGATTGGCGGCGTGCGACCCCGGCCGACCGACAGGCGATCCTCGACGAGGTCGGCCTCACCGAGCCGTTCTGGCGGCTCGGCTGACGGGTCAGGCCTCGGAGATCTCCTCGGGGGGCTCGAGCGGGACCGTGAAGCGGAAGTGGCTGCCGCCCTCGGGGCGCTCGGTCACCCAGATGTCACCGCCCAGCCGCACCACCGAGCGCTTGCAGATGGCGAGCCCGAGCCCGGAGCCCTCGTCGTCGCGGGCGATCCGGTGGAACGGCTCGAAGATGCTGATGCGTTCCTCGGGGGGCACGCCGGGACCGTTGTCGGTGACCGTGAAGCGCCAGGCGTCGGACTCCCGGGCGCACGACAAGACGACGTGGGCCTCGCGGTCGTCCGGCACGTACTTCACGGCGTTGCGCATCAGGTTGCTGAGGACCTGGTCGAACAGGACTCGGTCCGTGCGGATGACGGGCAGGTCCTGGACGTCGATCTTCGCGTCTCGCTCGATGCCGTCGATGACCCACTGGGCCACCTCGTCGGCGGAGAACTCGCTGATCTCGAGCGCCCGCGACTCCGACCGCGCGTAGACGAGCAGGTGCTGGATGAGCTCGTTCATGCGGTCGTGGGCGCCGATGCTGCGCTCGAGGAGCTCGCGCACCTCCGGACGGAAGTCGTCGCCGTACCGGAGCAGCGCGACGTCGACGAGGCCGCGCGCACCCGCCAGCGGGGTGCGCAGGTCGTGGGCGACGACCGCCGCGAACCGGTTGAGCTCGATCGTCGCGTCCCGCAGGCGCGCGATCTCCCGGGCCGCGTCGTGGCCGATGGCCTCGGCCTCCGCTCGCGCGCGGCGTTCTCGCTCGAGCCGCCGCTCGAGGCGGGCCACCTTCCGTGCCGCGTCGTCCCCGTCCGTTGTCATGCTCAGCCGACCCGGGCGACCGAGAGTTGCAGGACGCAGTGGGGTGCGCCGTCGTGCATGCAGCGGGGCTGGTGGACCGTCGCGACCTCACCGAAGTAGGTGGCGGTCCCCTCCAGGAACCCGATCGCGAGGTGGCAGAGCCTGCGGGGACTGCGGTAGATCATCTCGAGGTGGTCGTCGCGCTCGTCTACGTCGAAGGTGGGCACGATCGCCTCCGGGTACAGCGTGCGGACCTCGGCGTGGATCGTGTCGTTGAGGCGGTGCACCAGCTCGAAGGTCGTCGAGTGCTCCGCGAAGAACTCTGGATGCGCATCCGCAAGCAGGGGGAGTGCGCGCTGTCCGAACCACCGCACCACCTCAGCAGACGACATGCCCGTCCGCTCGGAGGCCGCAGCCACCAGGGCCATCAGCTCCTCGTCGGGGTAGGTGCCCATCGAGGTGTAGGCCCCGTCGGCGCCGGACGCGTCCAGCAGGTCGTCCCACGTGTCCTCGTCGAACGCGTCGGTCACGACGCGCTCGAGGATGTTGAAGATGACGCCCTTCACCTTGGGGTCTCCTCCCTGGGGATCGACCGAGCGTAGGTGCGCGCGTGGCCCGTGCCGGGGCAGGCTGCGGCTGGCGCGCTAACCGCGCCAACGGTTGGTTATCGGCACGCGCCGGTCCCGACCGAAGGCCTTGTCGGTGATCTTCACGCCCGGCGCCGACTGGCGCCGCTTGTACTCGGCCCGGTCGACCAGCCCGACCACGCGCCGCACGACGGCCTCGTCGAACCCGAGCGCGACGATCTCCTCGACCCCGAGGTCGTCCTCGACGTAGGCCTCGAGGATGGGGTCGAGGACCTCGTACGGCGGGAGCGAGTCGGAGTCGAACTGGTCGGGGCGGAGCTCGGCGGACGGCGGCTTGGTGATCGTGTTCACCGGGATCGCGGCCGAGACCGTGTTGCGCCACTCGGCGAGCTCGTAGACCAGCACCTTCGGGACGTCCTTGAGCACCGCGTACCCGCCAGCCATGTCGCCGTACAGCGTCGCGTAGCCGACCGCCATCTCCGACTTGTTCCCCGTGGTGAGCAGGATCCGCCCGAACTTGTTGGAGATCGCCATCAGGATGACGCCCCGGATGCGGGCCTGGACGTTCTCCTCCGTGACGTCCGGGTCGCGCCCCTCGAACAGACCGGCCAGCATCCCGTCGAAGGCGCCCATGGCGGGCTCGATCGGGACGACCTCCCAGCCGACGCCGAGCAGCCTGGCGAGCTCCTCGGCGTCCGCCACCGAGTGGTCCGACGAGTACGGGGACGGCATGCCGACCCCGAGCACGTTCTCCGGCCCGAGCGCGTCCGCGGCGACCGCGGCCGTCACGGCGGAGTCGATCCCTCCGCTGAGGCCGATGACGGCCGTCCCGAAGCCGTTCTTGCGGCAGTAGTCGCGGGTCCCGAGCACGAGCGCACCCCAGACCTCGGCCGGGGGCGCGAGGCGCGGCGGCTCGGCGGGCACGACCTCGAGATGTGGCCGGTCGCCCGTGAAGCCGTCGACCGACGGCACGCCCACGACCGGCGCCGGGTCCTCAAGCAGGTCGACGACGACGAGGTCGGCCTCGAACTGCGCCCCGCGCGCGAGGACGCCGCCCTTGGGGTCGAGCAGCATCGAGTCACCGTCGAAGACCAGCTCGTCCTGTCCGCCGACCTGGTTCACGTAGACGACGTAGACGCCCTCCCACGACGCGTGGTGTCGGGCCCAGCGCTCGCGCTCGTCGCGCTTGCCCCGGTGGTAGGGCGAGGCGTTGAGGTTCGCGACGACGCGCGCCCCGGCCGCGGCGGTCGCGGCGACGGGCCCCTCGTCAGTCCAGAGGTCCTCGCAGATCGTCACGCCGACGGGCACCCCGGCCACGTTGACGACCAGCACCTCGTCGTCGGTGACGAAGTAGCGCGCCTCGTCGAACGGCCCGTAGTTGGGCAGCCGCCCCTTGTTGTAGGTGCCCACGACCTCGCCGTCGGCCAGCACGGCCGCGGCGTTCGACAAGCCCTTGACGGAGACCGTCACGTCCCAGCGCTCGGTGTCCGTGCGATCGTCGCCCCGCGCCACGTAGCCGACGACCGCGGCCGTGCCGGAGGGACCCTGTTGCGCGAGGCGCTGCAGCGCCTCCACGTTGGCCTGGACGAACTCGGGCTTGAGGAGCAGGTCCTCGGGCGGGTAGCCGGTGATCGTGAGCTCGGTGAAGACGACGAGGTCGGCGCCCTGCGCGGCCGCGGCCTCCCACGCCCCGAGCACACGGGCGACGTTGCCCTCGATGTCGCCCACGGTCGGGTTGATCTGGGCCATCGCGACGCGGAACACGTGTCCTCCTCGGGGCCGTGCAGGCGGGACCGTAACGCCATCGTCACACAACTCGCGAAGGCGTAACCAACGAGCAACACCGAGCGAACGGACGAGTAACCGCCCCTCCGTAGCGTCCCGCCCCAGTCGTGGAGGTCGACCGTCCCGGCGCGGCCGCCACGCTGACCGACTACCGACGGAGGAAGCACGTGAAGCGAACCATCCGAACCGCGCCCCTCGTGGGGGCGCTGTGGCTCCTCGGAGCCATGCCTGCGTCCGCCCAGGAGGTGACGCAGGAGACCATCGACGCCCTCGCCTACGACCTCGACGTGGTCTGGGTGGCGGCGGCTGCCGCCCTCGTCTTCCTCATGCAGGCGGGCTTCTCGCTCGTCGAGGCAGGACTCACGCGAGCCAAGAACGGCGCGAACATCGTCGCCAAGAACCTGGCGGACATGTCCATCGGCGCCGTCTTCTACTGGGCCGTCGGTGCGGCGCTCGCCTACGGCGCGACCGCTGGCGGGTTCGTCGGGACCTCCGGCTTCTTCGACCCCGTCTCCAACCTCGGTGACGGGACGCAGTTCGTCTTCCAGATGGTGTTCGCCGCGACGGCAGCCACCATCGTGTCCGGTGCCGTGGCCGAGCGCATGAAGTTCTCGGGCTACCTCATCGTGTCCGTGGCCATCACCGCACTCATCTACCCGATCGTCAGCCACTGGCAGTGGTTCGGTGAGGGCGCGTGGCTCTACGACCGCGGCTACTACGACTTCGCCGGTTCCTCGCTGGTCCACATGACCGGTGGCGTCGCTGGCCTGATGGGCGCGATGATCCTCGGTCCGCGCCTCGGCAAGTACGGCAAGGACGGCAAGCCCCGCGCGATCCCGGGTCACAACATCCCGTTCGTGATCGTCGGCGTGTTCATCCTGTGGTTCGGCTGGTTCGGCTTCAACGGCGGCTCGACGCTGGGCGCGGCCGGTCAGGGCGCGGCCATCGGCAACATCCTGATGACGACCTGCATCGCGGCTGGTGCCGGCGGTCTGGCAGCTGGCCTGGCCATCTGGCTCGTCGCCAAGAAGCCCGACCCGGCGATGGCCGGCAACGGTGTCCTCGCCGGCCTCGTCGGCATCACCGCCGGTCCGGACTTCGCGAGCGGCTTCGCGGCCCTGGCCGTGGGCGCCATCTGCGGTGTCGTCGTCGTCGGCTCGGTCCTGCTGCTGGACCGCATCAAGGTCGACGACCCGGTCGGTGCGATCTCCGTCCACGGGGTCTGCGGCGCGATCGGCACGCTCGCCGTGCCGTTCTACCCCGGTGCGTCGGAGGCGGGCATCACGCTGGCCACGCAGGCCCTCGGTGTCGTCGCCATCGCGGCCTTCGTCTCGGTGACCGCAGGGGTGACGTTCGCCCTGGTGAAGGCGACCGTGGGCAT
>JBFHRB010000189.1:0-6533 GCA_041591915.1 Nitriliruptorales bacterium | reverse complement strand
GTGGGGCCTGGTCTTCAGCTTTCTGGAGGGCCGCCGCCTGACGGAACTTCTTGGGGCCGGTCTCTGCGGCTCCTTCATCGTGGGCAGCGCCGCCGATGCCATGCTCGATGGGCTGGCCAGCCCGTGAGCGCCGGGGTCATCGCCGCGGCCGCCCTGTACGGGTCGCTGGGCGCCACCTGGACCGCGGTCCGCGTCCGGCGTCCGGACGCACGCCAGGCCGGGGCGGCCGTGCTCGCGGGGCTGTGGTGCACGGTGGCGCTGCTGCCCGCCAACCTCGTCGCCCTGGAGCTCGGCTGGTGGAGCTACGGCGCCGGCGACGTGGCGGTCCTCGGCATGCCGGTGTCGCTCTGGCTGGGCTGGTCGCTGGTGTGGGGGCCGGTGGCGCTGCTTGCGTCGCGGGGTCGTCGCGTGCTCGTGACCATCCTCGCGCTTGGTGTCGTGGACATCGCCCTGATGCCCGCACTGGCCCCGCTGGTCGTGCTGGGCGAGCACTGGCTCGTCGGCGAGGTGGTGGTGCTGGCCCTGGTCGCCTTCCCCGCGTTGTCGCTCGGCCGGCTCACCTGGGACGCGGACCGGCTCGAGCTCCGCGTGGCGCTGCAGGTGGCGCTGTTCTCGGCCCTGGGGGCCTGGCTCGTCCCGACCCTGGCCTTCGAGCTCGTACCGGGCGCCTGGTCGGGCTCCTGGGAGCACGTGTTCGCCCGTCCGCGCTGGCAGCTCGACCTCATCGTCGTCGCCGTCGTGCTGCTGGCACTGCCGGGGCTGGCGGCGGTCCGTGAGGTGTCCGTCGTCGGGCGCGGGACCCCGTTCCCGTACGACCCACCGCAGCGCCTCGTCACGACGGGCCCGTACGCCTACGTGGCCAACCCCATGCAGCTCTCCATGACGGCCCTGTACCTGCTCCTGGCCGCGGTCTCGAGGTCGCTCACGCTCGTCCTCGCCGCCGTCGTCGCCATGGCCTTCTCCTGGGCGTTCGCGCAGTGGTACGAGGACCTGCAGCTCGACGGGGCCTTCGGTGCGCAGTGGCGCCGCTACCGGTCCGAGGTCCGCAACTGGGTGCCGCGCTGGCACCCGCACACCTCGGAGCCCGCCGTGGTGTGGGTCGCCTCGACCTGTGAACCGTGCGCCGAGGTCGGGACGTGGATCGACCGCCTCGCCCCGCATGGTGTCGAGCGGCGAGCCGCGGAGGCCCGGCCCGGCGGCCCGCCACGCCGCCTCACCGTGGAGGTCGGAGACGTCGAGGCCACCGGGATCCGAGCGGTCGGCCACGTGCTCGAACGTCGCAACCTCGCGTGGGCCCACCTCGGCTGGCTGCTGCGGCTGCCGGTCGTGGCGCACCTCGTGCAACTCGTGAACGACGCGACGGGCGGCGCGCCGCGCAACGTTGGGTCAGGCGCCTGCGAGCGCTCGTACGACGAAGCTCACGTTCGTCGTGGCCGTGCCGCCGATGTTGAGGGTCGCGGCGGTCCTGGCGCCGGGAACCTGGTACGCGCCAGCCTGGTCGGTGACCTGCCGGTGCGCATCGAGCAGCATGCGGATGCCGGTCGCCCCGACCGGGTGGCCCGCGCCGATCAGGCCGCCGGACGGGTTGACCGGCGTCGTCCCGTCCCGGGCCATGGCTCCGGACTCGACGGCCTCGAACTCGCGCCCCGGCGGGGCGAGTCGGAAGGCCGACAGCGCCAGGTACTCGGAGACCGTGAAGCAGTCGTGGGTCTCGATGACGTCGATGTCCGCATGGGAGATGCCCCCGCGTGACACCGCGTCGTCGACGGCTCGTCGCGTCCAGGGCAGGAGCCAGTCGGACCGTTCGGCCGCGGCGAGCTTGTCGTCGATGCGGACCTGGGCGACGCGATGTCCCCACCCGGCGATCTCGGAGACCGGCGCCTGGGCGTTCTCGGCGGCCCAGCGGTCACTGGCGAGCACGACGACGGCGGCGCCGTCGGTGATCTGGCAGCAGTCGGAGTAGATCGTCGTCCCGCCGTACAGGTCGGCGAAGCGCTCGTCGAGGCGGTCGAGCGACGCCCCGTCCACGTTCTTCTCGCGGGTCTGGGCGAGGGGGTTCGCGCGGGCGTTGCCGTAGTTGGCCAGCGCGATCTGGCGCAGCGCGGCGGTCACGCGCTCCGCGCCACCCGCAAGGGCAGCATCGGCGCGGGCGAGGACGGCCTCCTTGAACCGGCCGAACAGCCACGGGAAGGGGAACGACCGACCCTCGGCCTCCTCGGCCTGGACGGCGGCGAGGCCGAGCACGTCGTTGCCGGTGGTCGGGTCCATCGTCTTCATGACCTCGATGCCGACGAGCACGGCCAGGTCGAGGTCGCCGGTGCGGATCCCGTCGATCGCGGCACGCGCGGCGATGGAGCCGGAGGCGCAGGCCGCCTCGTACCGGCCCGACGGCACGCCGACGAACGCGGGGTCGATCGGCGTGAGGAAGGCGCCGAGGTGGGCCTGCCGGAGGTAGTGGTCGGCCTGGAAGTTCCCGACGAACGCGGCCACGCGGCCCTCGTCCCGCAGGCGCGCGACGTCGGCCGTCGAGACCTTCGTGGCCTCGAGCGCTCCGAGGACCGCCTCCTCCAGCAGGCTCTGGAACGACGTTCCCTCGCGCGCGAGGTTGCGGGCGAAGTCGGTCTGGTACCCGCCGAGGATGAGGGGGGTGGCCAAGGGCATGAGCTCCCGGTCGTCGCGCGGCACGGTACTAGCGTCCGGCCGGACCAGGCCGGGAGGGTGACGTTGGAGACGATCCGCTACGAGGTCCGCGACGGCGTCGCCGAGATCACCCTCGCCCGGCCCGACCGCCTGAACGCGTTCGACCTGACCATGATCCGCGAGCTGCGCGAGGCCGTTGCCGCCGCGTCGGACGACGGGTCCGTCGGCGCGCTGCTGCTGACGGGGGAGGGGCGAGCGTTCTGCTCCGGCCTCGACCTGACCTCGACCTCGGAGCTGGCGGAGGGGGAGTCGATCGGCGGCATGATCCAGCGCGGCATGGAGGAGGACCTCGACCCGCTCGTCATCGACCTCGTCGAGCACCGCGTCCCGGTCGTGTGCGCCGTCAACGGCGTGGCCGCCGGCGGCGGCATGGGGCTCGCGCTCTCCGGCGACGTCGTGATCGCCGCGCGGACCGCCGAGTTCATCCAGGTCTTCGCGCCACGGCTGGCGGTCGTGCCGGACACCGGCTCGACGTGGTGGCTCGCGCGCCTGCTGACGCGCGCGCAGGCACGTGGCCTCGCACTGCTCGGTGAGCCGCTCTCCGCGGTACGAGCGCTGTCCTGGGGGCTCGTGTGGGACGTCGTCGACGACGACCTCCTCCTCGACGTCGCGCGGGGGATCGCCGGGCGGCTGGCCGACGGTCCGACGGAGGCGTACCGGCACACGCGTGCGCTGCTCGACGCGGCGGGGGGCCTGCCCCTCGCCGACGCGCTGCAGGCCGAGGCCGAGGCGAACGGGGTCCTGTGCGACCAGCCCGACTTCCTCGAGGGTGTCAGCGCGTTCCTCGAGAAGCGCCGGCCCGTGTTCGGGTCGGCCCCGCAGGCGTGAGCGGCACTACGGTTCGACCCGATCGGGGGAGCCCATGAGCAGCACACTGGCACCGAAACAGGACAGCCCGTACCTCGACGGGGTCTTCGCTCCTGTCGTCGAGGAGCGGACGCTCGACGACCTCGAGGTCATCGGCGAGATCCCGGCCGGGCTGTCGGGGATGTTCGTGCGGAACTCGCCGAACCCACGCTTCCGGCCGCTCGGCGCGTACCACTGGTTCGACGGCGACGGGATGCTCCACGGGGTCGAGCTCGACGGCGGGCGCGTCCGCTACCTCAACCGCTACGTCCGCACGCAGGGCTTCGCGATCGAGGACGCCGCCGGTGAGGCGGTCTGGACCGGCATCAACATGCCCGTGCAGTTCGACAACCCGCACGGCCACGCGAAGAACACGGCGAACACCGACGTCGTCTTCCACCAGGGCCGGCTGCTTGCGCTCTGGTGGCTCGCCCACGAGCCGTACGAGATCGCGCTCCCGACCCTCGACACACTCGGGGCCTACGACTTCGACGGGACCCTCGACTGCGGCTTCTCCGCCCACCCAAAGGTGGACCCCGTGACGGGCGAGATGGTCTTCATCGACTTCGACGTCGTCAGGCCCCCCTACCTCACGATGGGCGTCGTCGGTGCGGACGGGCACGTGAAGCACACCGCGCCGATCGACCTCCCCGGCGCGCGGCTGCTCCATGACATCGCCATCACCGAGACCCACACCATCCTGATGGACCTGCCCCTGACGTGGGACCCCACGCTCCTGCGGCAGGGCAAGCGGCGGGTCGTGTTCCTCGACGACACACCGAGTCGGTTCGGGATCGTCCCGCGCTACGGCACCAACGAGGACGTCCGCTGGTTCGAGGCGGAGCCGGGCTACGTCTACCACTCGATCAACGCCTGGCACGAGGGCGACCAGGTCGTGATGTACGGCTGCCGTACGCGGAACCCCGTGCCGCCGTCGCGGGACGCGTGGGACCCGTCGCTGCCGAGCCTGGGGTTCCTGCAGCTGCAGCCGTTCTTCCACGTCTGGCGCTTCGACCTCGCCACCGGTTCCGTGAAGGAGGAGCGGCTCGACGACATCCCGTCCGAGTTCCCGCGGATGGACAACCGGCGGCTCGGCCGCCCGTCGCGCTACAGCTACAACCCGCGCATCGCGGCGGCCGAGGAGCTGCTGTTCGACGGCGTGATGCGCTACGACCACGTCGCCGGCACGAGCGAGGCCTTCGGGTGGGGTGAGGGCCGTTTCGGCGGGGAGGTGGTGTTCGCCCCGGACCCGGATCGCGACGAGGAGGACGCGGGGTGGCTCCTGACCTTCGTCGCGGATGCGCGGGAGGACACCAGCGAGCTCGTGGTCCTCGACGCGGCCGACGTCGCCGCCGGCCCGCTCGCCCGGGTCCGGATCCCCGGCCGGGTCCCGATCGGCTACCACGCCTGGTGGGTCGACCGTGCCGGCGTCGACCAGCACCGCGCCGTGCGCGGAGCCTGAGCGCCGACTCAGCCGGCGAGCCAGCCGACCTGGACGTTCTCCGCCGTGAGGCCGCTCAGCTTGATGGTCCCGTCGTCGCCCTCGAAGGTGAGGTCGGTGAGCGTGATGGAGGCCTCGCCCAGCGGCTGGCCCATGCCGTCGTCGGTCGGGACGATCGTGATGGTCGCCGTGCCGGCGACGGCCGGGAGGTTGCGCCGCTCGACGGGCTCGAACTCGACCACGTCGTTGCAGTTCAGCTCCGCGAGGTAGGAGCCGAACCGGTAGCGCACCTGCACGTTGCCCGCAGGCAGGGACAGCGTCTCCGTGATGTCTCCCCGCGAGATCGCCTGGTCCATCAGGCCCGGCCAGACCACCTCGACGACGTGGTCCTCCTCCCGTGTCCCGGCCTGCCAGTAGATGAACACGTCCCCACAGCCCCGGCCGTCCGACCACTCCAGGGCGTCGAGGTCATCGGGGATGTCGCCCCCGCCACAGGCCGGCAGGGTCAGGGCCATCGCCAGTGCGGCGGCCATCGCGTGGGTTCTCATCAGCCGTTCGGCCTCCTCGGGGTCCGGCCGTCGTCGACCGGTCGCAGGTTCGACGTCGCCAACGCGCCGTCGGTTGCACCGCCGGCAGCCTTCTCGAGCCACCGCCGGTGCAGTCTCGTCGAAGGGGTGCGGCTGCGTCGAGATGCCGTCACGGCTCGCCCGGTACCGTCCATCCCGATGGAGCACGCGACGGACACGGCTGACGGCCCCGACCCGACGATGGTCGGGCTGCACACGATGGTGCTCGCCGGCCAACCGATGCTCGTCCTGGACGCCGGTGAGCACGCGGTCGGAGACCAGCTCCTCGGGGCCGTGCAGGACGCCGGACTCGATGCCATCCCGCGGTTCTTCGGCTTCGGGCCCCCGCCGAGCCCTCCCCGCATCGGACTCACGCTCGAAGGTCGGGAGCTGCTCCTCGAGGACGACTCCGGCACGGCGCTGTTGCGGGTCGATCGTGGCGGCCTCGACGACGAGTGGCTCGGCCTGGCCAAGCGACGTCGTGGCTCCCTCGTGTACGCATCCCAGGGGCTCGGCCTCGCCGCTGACGCGGACCCCCGCTCGATCTGCGTCGCGCTCGAGACGGCCGCTCGACGAGGGCGGGTCCTCGGCGGCATCGTGGGCATCGCGGAGCGCAAGCCACCGCTCCCGCTGGTGTTCGGCTGAGGCTCGCACGCCACCCCGGCCGTGCTCAACCGCCGCGTGCCAGCGCCGACTGGTTGGACAGCCGCGAGAACCGTGGGGTGATCCTTTTGGCGCGTCTGCTGTCCGGTGTCCTCGCGACGCTGCTGTTCCTGACGGCCTGCGGCCCGTCGGTGGACGAGCAGTTCAACCAGAACTTCCGACGTCAGCAGTGCGCGGGCAACCCGCCGAAGGGCAGCGACCTGTACGAGCAGTACGGCTGCGACGACTTCGAGTGAGTCACCCGACCGGTGGCCCGACCCGCTGACGGGCCGGCCGCTCGGCGACCCAGCGGGCCTGGCGCGTCGGCGCACAGCGGT
>JBFHRB010000188.1:0-6552 GCA_041591915.1 Nitriliruptorales bacterium | reverse complement strand
GTCGGGGTGCTCCTGCCGGCCCTGTTCGGCGACGACGAGGCCGAGCCCGAGCCACTCCGCCTCGGCGTGGTGGGCGAGCCGGATGCCGGCACGCTGGCCGCGCTCTACGTCGTCGGCTTCCAGCGGGGCGTCGAGCCCGACATCGAGGTGCTGGAGGACCGTGCCGCCGCCGAGGCAGCCCTGCTCAGCGCCGAGGCGCCGCTCGACGCGGTCGTCGTGCCGGGTGAGGCCATCGTCGTGGGCAGCCTCGACCCCATCACGAGCGGCGGGGTCCTCGGGGCCCTGCAGGAGTCCCTGCGGCTCACCGCCGCGCTCGCAGATTCGGACCGCACCGTCGAGGAGCTGGTGGCTGACCTGACCACCCCGCCGCTGCCCATCGAGGAGCTCGAGGGGAACAGCACGGAGCGGCTGGGGCGATTCCTGCTGGCGAACATCGGGGCAGGGTTCGTCTACGCGACGCTGCTCATGTACGGCTCGTGGATCGTCAGCGGCATCATCGAGGAGAAGGGGAGCCGGGTCGTCGAGATCCTCCTCAGCAAGGTGCGCGCCCGCGACCTGATGATCGGCAAGCTCCTCGGGATCGGCGCGGTCGGGCTGCTGCAGACGCTGGTGATCTTCGGCCCGGCCATCGGCGTCGGGATCGCACTCAACAGCGAGGTCATACCCGGGGGCGCCGGGCTGCAGCTCGCGAACATCGCGCTCTGGTGGGTCCTCGGCTTCGCCTTCTACGCGACGCTCATGGCTGGGGCCGGCTCCCTCGTCTCGCGACCCGAGGAGGCGCAGGTCGTGCTGACGCCCGTCACGGTCATCCTCGTCGTGGCCTTCGTGTTCAGCTTCGGGATCATGAACGAGCCCGACGGCGTCGCGGCCAGGGTGGGTGGGATCCTGCCGTTCTCGGCTCCGATCGTGATGATCGTCCGGGGTGCGCTCGGCCAGCCGACGGTCGTGGAGTACGTCCTTGCGGTCACGGCGACCCTGATGGCGGCGTTCGGCAGCGCGCTGTTGGCCGCACGGATCTACCGGGGAGGGATCCTGCGGGTCGGCTCGCGGGTGCGCCTGGCGGACGCCTGGCGTGGTGGGGGACGGTGACGCAACCGGTGGCCTGTCGCGGACGTCCCACCACGCGTTCGACCCAACCACCGACCATCACGAGGGGTGAACGAACGTGAATCGACGCATCCTGTCCGCCTTCGCCATCTCGGCCGTGCTCGTACTCAGCGCATGCGCCGGAGGGGATGACGCGGTGAGCTCCGAGCCCGTTGACGCGGGTGCACCGCCGGCGGCCGGCGCCTGCCTCGCCGGAGATCCGAACTGCCAGGACACCGTGGGCACGGGCGACGAGCCCGCTGACGAGTTCCCCGAGGAGGCGATCCGCGCCGGTGCGCGTGACCTGCTCGGGAGGTCCGAGGCGGACTTCACCACCAACGCCACCCTGCGCATCGGTCGTCGGGGCTCCGAGAGCTTCGCATTGACCGAGGACTACGTCCTGGGTCGCTACACCGTCGAGCTGGACGACGACGGGACCGGGACCTACGTGGTCACGAAGGTGATCGTCGAGATGGAGGGCGGCCCCGAGACCTTCGAGGCCTGACCTCCAGCTCCGTCTAGGCCAGGGCGACCTTGAGGTTGCCCTCGGTGATCGTCCCGCCGGCGGCATGCACGATGCTGCCGCCGGCGCCACCGGTCC
Source organism: Nitriliruptorales bacterium (assembly GCA_041591915.1). Classification (GTDB taxonomy): domain Bacteria; phylum Actinomycetota; class Nitriliruptoria; order Nitriliruptorales; family Nitriliruptoraceae; genus JBFHRB01. The sequence continues at coordinate 4,865 of JBFHRB010000188.1, read as the reverse complement.
GGATCTCGATCGTGAAGGTGTCGGCATCGATGCCCGGATCCCCGTTGTCCTCGATCGTCACGATCGCGACGAAGCCGGTCTCACCATCCCACGTGCCCTCGGCGATGATCGTGGCCGTGGACACCGTGACGTCGAGCTCGACGATGGTGGTCGCCCGGAAGCGTGCCTCGGCCTCGTACTTGACGTGGCCGTCGGGCACACCGTCGATCTCCTCGCGCTTGACGTTGAGGTTGAGATGCTCCCCGCCCTCAAGGTGACCGGAGCCCCAGACCTTGCCGGGAAGTGACGGCTGTGGGGGTGGCTCCTCCCACGTGACGGAGGCCGAGGTGCTCGCGGAGCCCGACGAGGCCGTGACCGTCGAGGAGCCCGCCTCGAGGGACGTGAGCAGCGCTGTGGCCGTGCCGTCGGCACCGGTGACCTCGTCGACCGTGACGAACGAGCCGACACCCGTGAGGTCCCACTCGAGCGCCGCGCCCTCCACGGGGCCCGTGGCGTTCGTGACGGTCGCGGTGACCGTGTGGACCTCGCCGCCCTGCCGCGTGGCCGTGGCCGGGTCCAGCGTGATCGAGAGCTGCTGGGGCGGCTCGGGCGATGGGTACAGGACGCTCGCGTAGCCGGTGTAGGCCTCGATCGCCGCGGGGCCGCGCACCTCGACCGTCCACGTGCCGGCTGCGGGGGCCAGCCAGTGGATGACGTCGACGGCCGCTGCGTACGTGTCCGATTCGATGCGCTTGGTCTCGCGCAGTGCCCCGGCCGGGCCGTACACGCAGAGCTCGAGGTCGAGCGCCGGCGCCTCCCAGTCGAGCGAGACGTCGAGGTTCAGCGCGTCTGGCAGGACCTCGAAGGTGTGGCGTGGCACGTTGTCGTTCGCTGTGGGCAGCGTCCCGGGGCAGTTGCCGAGGAAGGGGAGCCCGGGGGCCGACACGCCGGTGAGGCTGCCGCCGAAGGCGAAGACGTCCGTCACGACATCCGGCCCGGGTGCGTCGTTCGTGCCGTCGCTGTAGCCGAACAGCCCGCTCAGTGCGGCCTGGACCGCAGCGGCGCCGTCGACGTAGCCGTAGCCGGCGCGGTGGAGCTGCCAGATGGTCGTGCCCGCCGGCGTGCCGGTCTGGAACGGCCGCGCCGTGTTGATGAGCACCTCACGGATGGTCTCCGCGGACGGGGACTGGCCCGTCGCCAACGCGGCCTGCCAGACCATCGCCGCGATCCCGGACACGTGGGGTGACGCCATCGACGTCCCGGAGTGGGTCGTGTAGCGGGCGAGCTCGTCGGGGTCGGTCATGTAGGTCGGGTCGAGGTACGCGTCGGTCGCACCGGCGAAGCCCGTGGAGGCCTTCGCCGCGATGACGAACTGGCCCGGCGCCATGATGTCCGGATGCAGGACGTCGGACCCGGGGATCCCGATCGAGGAGAACGACGTCGGTGCGTCGATCGGGTCGCGCGGGAAGGGGTTGCCGGAGGCGATGTCCTGGGGGGTCGGGGGACGGTTGTCCCCGGCCGCGACGCTCAGGACGCTGGGGTGCGCCGAGTACGGGTTCATCGTGTTGGTGCCGGGGCCGGAGTTGCCCGCGGAGAAGACGACCAGCAGTCCCGCATCGGTGGCGGCGTCGCTCGCGATCGGGACCGGGTGATTGGGGTCGTACGGGTCGCCTGGTGCCGCACCCCACGAGTTGTTGATGACGCGGATGCCGTAGGTGTCCTTGTTGTCGATCACCCAGTCGATCGCAGCGACCGTGTTGAGCACGAGGACGGCATCGCCGGCGCTGACGCCGACGATCTTCGCCCCCGGGGCGGTGCCGACGAACCTGGCGGAGCCGACGCCGCGACCGGCCGCGATGGACGCCACGTGGGTGCCGTGTCCTCCCGTCGTGTCGGTGTTGACGACGCCCTCGACGATGACGGGCTCGAGCGGGCTCGGGATCGGCGGGACGGGCGTCGGGGCGACGGTGCTGTTGGTCACGACCTCGACGTTCTGTATCAGCGGCGGGTCCTGTCCGGGGCACAGCGCGTCGGAGGGCTGCGGTGGCGTGAGAGCGGAGCCGTCCAGGCAGAGGTCGGGGTGCGTGCCGTCGACGCCGGTGTCGATGACCGCGATCGCGACGCCTGCGCCGTCACAGGGCACGCCGCCGCAGTCGAGGGCGTAGGCGGCTCCGTTGCCGGTGATGTAGGGCACGGTCTTGTCGAGGAGGAGTTGCTGCGGGCGGTTGAGGTACACGGAGCGGACGCCCGCGACGTCGCGGAGGTCGAGCATCGACGCGACAGAGCCCTCGACGGTCAGCATCGGGAGGTGGGTGAACGGCGCGCCGACCGCGAAGCCGCGGCTCTCGAGCTCGGTGATCTCGGCGGCGCCGGGCATCGCGTCGAAGGTCACGATGGCGATCTCGATCGCCGCCGGGGGCAGGTCGATGAGTTCGGGGTCGAGCGACGCGACGTCGGTCGACGTCGGGGTGCTGGCAACCGCCGTGGCGGGCAGGATGAGGCTGGCGACCAGCGCAAGGCTCATCAGTGCGGTGAGGGCACGGCGAGACACGGGATTCCTCGTCGATCGGCTTCGTGACGGGCGGCGGGACGTACGTAGATGGTCGTGCATGTCGTGTTGAATCTGAAGACGAGAAGTGACTATCTGTCCATGGTCAATACGGAGGGTCTGGGCGCAACGGGCACGGAGAGCGGCCGCGAAGTTGCGGAAAGCGGTCGGAGTGAGCGCTCAGAACCGCGGGGCGCGCTTCTCGCGCACGGCCGAGAGGCCCTCGACGATCTCGTCGGTGCCGTAGTCGACGGCCTGCATCGCGGCTTCCCTGCGCAGCTGCTCCTCGAGGTCGGCGTCCACGGCGAGGCGCAGGGACTCCTTGAGGCGGCGAACGACGCCGGGGGCCGACGCCGCGATGTCACCTGCGAGCTCGAGGGCGTGGTCGAGGACGTGGTCGGCCGCCGGTGCCTCGAGCGCGATGCCGTAGGCGGCCGCATCCGCTCCGCCGACGAGGCGGCCCGTGTACAGCAGCTCCATGGCGCGTTGGGGTGAGGTGGCGCGGGGGAGGAGCCACGATCCGCCCATGCCCGGGTGGAGCCCGAGCCGTGCGAAGTTCAGGCCGACCTTCGCCTCGGCCGCAACGATCCGGAGGTCGCAGCCCAGGGCGACGCAGAAGCCCGCGCCGATGGCGTGTCCGTTCACTGCGGCGATCAGGGGAACGGGCACGTCACGCAGGGCGAGGAAGCGCGAGTAGAACGCGAACATGGCCTCCTCCGCCGACCAGCCCTGCTCGCGCGTCCGGCGGGCGTAGTCCTCGAGCATGTCGAGGTCGCCGCCAGCGGAGAACGCCCGCCCGGCGCCGGTGAGCACGACGGCACGCAGGCCAGCGTCGGCCGAGAGGCCGTGGAGGGTGGACTCCAGCGCCTCGCCCATCGTGACGGTCATGGCGTTGAGCCGGTCCGGGTCGTTCAGCGTGACGACCGCGATCCCCGGGTCGCGCCGCTCGACGGTGACGAGGTCGGCTGGCCCGTCCGCCATCAGCCCGCCTCGGCGATGGGCAGGAGCTTGAGGGCCCCGGGCGCGTGCGCCGGGACCGCGGGCCTGCGGGGCGCCACGGGCTCGATGCGCCGGTACGGCTCGCCCAGAGGGGGGCGAGGGTCGTCGTCGCCCTTGTTCGGCCAGAACGACATCGCGCGCTCGCTCATCGCGGTGATGGTGAGGCTCGGGTTGACCCCGAGGTTGGCGGAGATCGCCGAGCCATCGGCGATGTGCAGGCCAGGGTGGCCGTGGACCCGCTGGAAGGGGTCGATGACCCCGTCCTCGCGGCTCTCGCCGATGACACAGCCGCCGATGAAGTGCGCGGTCGACGGGACGTTGGCGACGACCTCTCCCCACGAGCTGCCCGGGAAGCCGTCGATCTTCTTCGCGATCCGCCGCGTGACCTCGTGGCCGACCGGGATCCAGCGTGGGTTGGGCTCCCCGTGTCCGTGCGTGGACGACAGTCGTGACCCGAACAGGCCCTTCTTGTGCACGACCTTGATCGAGTTGTCCAGGGACTGCATGACCAGGACGATGATCGACCGCTCCGACCAGCGCCGCACGGACAGCGAACGCAGGAACATGATCGGGTGGAGCAGGATCTGCAGCAGGAAGCGCAGGAACCTCGGGATCCGGCCCCCGCCGTCGACCATGATCGTCGCGAGCATCGCCATGGCGTTGCTGCCGCGGCCGTACCGGACCGGCTCGATGTGCGTGTTGTCGTCGAGGTGGATGGACGACCCGATGGCGATGCCCTTCGAGTAGTCGACCTTCGTGTGCCTGGACTCGGCTCCGAGGATCGCCTCGGAGTTCGTGCGGGACAGCTCGCCGAGGCGTTCGCTGAGCATGGGCAGGCGCCCTTCGGCCTTGAGCCGGTGCAGGAGCTTCTGGGTGCCGAGGGCGGACGCGGACAGGACGACCTGCTCGGTCCGCCAGACCTTGCGCCCGGAGTCGCCGCGCGCCCCTGGTGGCTGGGTGACCAGCTCGTAGCCGCCGCCCGGGAGCGGGGTGAGGTCGCGCACCTCGTGCTCGGGGTGGATCACCGCACCGTTCTTCTCGGCGAGGTAGAGGTAGTTGGTGTCGAGCGAGTTCTTCGACCCGAACGTGCAGCCGGTCATGCAGTCGCCGCACTGGATGCAGCCGACCTTGTCCGGGCCCTCACCCCCGAAGTACGGGTCGGACACGCGCTTGCCGGGCTCGCCGAACCAGACCCCGACGTTGGTGGGGTGGAAGGTCTCGCCGATCCCCATGTCCTCGGCGACCTCGCGCAGGACCTCGTCGGCCGGGGTCGTGATCGGCGTCTCGTCCACGCCGAGCATGCGTACGGCCTGGTCGTAGTAGGGCGCGAGCTCGTCCC
>JBFHRB010000187.1:0-6568 GCA_041591915.1 Nitriliruptorales bacterium | reverse complement strand
GGCACCGTTCTCGGCGACGAGGAAGCCGCAGGCGTAGGCGGGTATGGCGAGGAGGAGGAAGAGGGTCGTCAGTGCCGTGGTCAGCGTCGCGCGTCGAAACATCGGGTGCTCCCGGATCGGTTGCGGCGTGGGACGCCGCCCGTCCCGGCGGGGTTGCATCGGGTCTGGGATGTCGCTGTCGGCGGGTCGCGGAGGGCATGGTGGTGTCGCCGTGGGAGGCAGGAGGCAGGCCGTGGGGGCCGTGGGCGAGCTGAGCCGGGCACTGGGCATCCGCGCCGGCGCGTCGGTCGCGCTGCTCGGTGTCCCGCCGGCGCTCGAGGCGCAGCTGGCCCCGCTGCCTCCTCGGGCCGTCGTCGAGCCCGTCGGGACGCGGCCGCACCTCACGGTCGTCGCGTTCGGCCGCGACGTCGGGTCGCTGCGGGCGGGCGCGCGCGATGGGGTCGCGTCACTCCACCCGATGGGGATCCTGTGGCTCGTCTGGCCGGCCGGGGCGCCCGGCCTCCACCACGGGGCGGTCCGACAGATCGCCCTCGACGCCGGCCTCGACGTCGAGGGCGTGCGCCGGCTGACCGATGGCTCGTCGGCCCTGCGGACCCGGTTCCCCCTGGAGCGGGTCGCGGTGACGCGGCCGGAGGGCCGGATCTGACGCCACTACCGTCGCCCCGCTCGCAGGAGGCTCGATGGCTGGCTACTCCGGGACACCGCTACCGAAGAAGCTCGGGATCGCCGAGGGGTCGGTCATCGGCTTCGTCCGTGCGCCGGAGGGCATCGACGCCTGGATCGGGGATCTCCCCGAGGGCGTGCGGGTGAAGCAGCGGGTCGTGGGTGGGTTCGACGTCCTCGTGTTCTTCACGACCGAGCGTCGTGACCTCGAGCGCCGCATCGAGCGCCTGGCGTCGGCCGTGTACCCCGCGGGGCGCCTCTGGATCAGCTGGCCCAAGCGTGCGTCGAAGGTGCCGACCACGGTCACCGAGGACGTCGTTCGCGAGGTCGCCCTGCCCCTCGGCCTGGTCGACAACAAGGTCGCGGCCATCTCGGACGTGTGGTCGGGGCTGCAGCTCGTCTGGCGGCTCGACCGTCGGTGAGCCGGCGAGGCTCAGTTCCGCGCGAGGGCCGGGCGGAACTGACCCAGCCAACGGTGGCGGCCGCGGCGGCGGTTGAACGCGACGACGTCGGGCAGGCTGGCCCGCTCGCGGTCGACGTCGATGGCGACGAGTGCCTCGGGCAGGATCGCCGCTAGCACGCTGTCACGCCCCACCTCGGTCCAGGCGATGCGCTGGAGGCGGTCGCGTCGCTCCTGGGGGAGCCAGGGCGTGGTCAGCAGCTGGTGGAAGGTGTCGACCAGCCGCTCACGCTCGACGTCGGGCAGGTACTGCAGCTGGGTGAGGCTGCCGCGCAGGAGCTCACGGTCGCCGGGCTCGAAGGCCACGCCGGCGGCGGAGGCCGCTCCGAGCAGGACGTCGATCGGTGCGGTGCTGACCTGCATCCCGTGTTCTCCCCGGCTCGCTGACGTGCCCTTCCCAACGACGGAGGCGCGTCGAGGTGACGGTCGGGGGTCAGCACAGCTCGCCCCAGGCGCGGCGATGTGGCCGAGTGGCGGTCGGTGTGGGTCAGCCGACGTCGCGACGGCCCGCGAAGGCGCGTCCGAGTGTCACCTCGTCCGCGTAGTCGAGGTCACCGCCGACCGGCAGCCCGCTCGCGATGCGGGTGACGCGCACGCCGAGGGTGGTGATCAGGCGGCTCAGGTAGCTCGCCGTGGCCTCCCCCTCGACGTTGGGGTTGGTGGCGAGGATGACCTCGCTGATCGGCTCCGAACCCAGCCGCGCCATGAGCTCCTTGATGTGGAGCTGGTCGGGACCGATGCCGTCGATCGGCGAGATCGCGCCGCCGAGGACGTGGTAGCGGCCGCGGAACTCCTGCGTGCGCTCGATCGCGATGACGTCGCGCGGCTCCTCGACCACGCACAGCAGGTCGTCGGTGCGCCGGGTGTCCCGACAGATGCGGCACTGCTCCTGCTCGGAGATGTTGAAGCAGCGCGCGCAGAACCGGACGGTCTGCTTGACCCGCGTGATCGCGTCGGCGAGCCGGCGGGCGTCGGTGGGGTCGGCCTGCAGGAGGTGGAACGCGATCCGCTGGGCGCTCTTCGGCCCGACCCCGGGCAGGCGCCCGAGCTCGTCGATGAGGTCCTGGACCGCGCCCTCGTACATCGCTGTGGGTCCCGACGGTTGCGTTCCGCCGAGGGTACCGGCGGGGTGTGTCGCGTCAGTCGAGCGGGGTCGCGTCCAGCTCCCGCACGACGAGGTCCCCGATGTCCTCGCTGCCGTCCGTGGCCGTGCTCACGCTGGCGCGAGCGGACTCGTACTCGGCCTCCCGGACGGCCGCCTGGACCTCGGGCGGCGCGGCGAGGTCGGCCGGGTCGGGCGCGGCGTCGGAAGGCGCAGGTGCTGCGGGCACGGCGCCGCCCGCCTGCAGGATCGTCGTCGCGATGCGCACGTTGAGGCCGCACGCCTGCTTGACGGCGCGCTGCAGGGCGTCGGCGTACTCGCCCTGGCTCGCGTTCTTGGCGTGGAAGGCCGCGTGCTTGGGCTGGAACGCCAGCACGAGCGTGCCGCTGGTCAGCTCCACCGGCCTGCCCTCGTTCATGATCGAGTAGATGCGCATGCTCTCGTTGCGCAGGATGTCGAGGATGGCCGGCCACTTCCCGGCGATCTGGTCGATCGTCGCGCGGGCCGGGGGTGCGTCGGGCGCCACGGCGTCGGGGGCGGGTGCTTCGGGTGCGGGTGCGTCGGCTGCCGGTGCTTCGGGCGGTGCTGCGTCCGCGTCCGCGTCGGCTGGCGGCTCGGGCGGTGCGGCTGGCTCGGGCTGTGCGGCTGGTGGGGGCGGAGCCTGGGACGGCGCCGCCATCGTGGGCTCGCGGTGTGCGGCCTCCGCCGGTTCGGACGTCGTCGTCGGTGCGGCTTCGGCCCCCGGCTCCTCTGCCGGCGGCTCCTCTGCCTGCGGGGCCTTGGCAGGCTCCTCTGCGTGCGGCTCCTCGGCCGGCGGCGGGGCCTGCGGGGGCGCGGTGGTCGCGGCCTCGTCACTCGCCGCGGCGGGGCTCGGCGTGTCGTGCTCGGCCTGGGCCCTGACCGGTCGTGGGCTCCTCGCGGGGGCCGGGGAAGGTGGGGCTTGCTCGACGTCCGGGGGCGCAGCGGCTGCGGCGGGGGTCGCCGGGGGTGCGGTCGGGGCCGGTGGTGCCGTGGCCTTGGCCGGCGTGGTGGTGGGGGCCGGGCGCCCCTGCTCGAGCCGGGCGATGCGGTCGGCCAGCGCGGTGGTGTCGCCGGACGTGGCGGGCATCGCGAGCTTGGCGAGCGTGAGCTCGAGCGGGAGGCGGGGCGGGGACTGGCGCATCTCCGTGAGGGCGTCCGCGAGGAGGTCGACCGCCCGCAGCAGCGACTCGGCACCGAGGACGTTGGCCTGCTGCAGCAGGCGTGCGCGGCGCTCCTCGGTGGCGTCCACGAGGTCCGGGCGCGTGGGGGCGACCTGCAGCACGAGCAGGTCGCGAACGTGGCCGGCGAGGTCGAGCGCGAACCGGCGGAGGTCGTGGCCGTCGTCGAGGAGGCCCTGCACGAGGGCCATGACCCCGGCGACGTCCTGGGTGGCGATGCGGTCGACGGCGTCGAAGACCTTGTCGACCGGCGTGTTGCCCAGCACACGGGCGACGGCCTCGCCCGTGATCGTCTCGCCCGTGGAGCCGAAGGCGAGCACCTGCTCGAGGATCGAGAGGGTGTCGCGCACCGAGCCGTCGCCGGCGCGCACGACGGCATCCACCGCGTCCTCGTCGAGGCTGTAGCCCTCGCGCTCGGCCAGTGCCACGGCGTGGGCGCCGACGTCGGTGGCCGAGACGCGGCGCATGTCGAGCCGCTGCACGCGGCTCATGATCGTCGGGATGACCTTCTGCGGGTCGGTCGTCGCCATGGTGAAGAGCACGTGCGCCGGCGGCTCCTCGATCAGCTTGAGCAGCGCGTTGAACGCGGCCGACGAGGCCATGTGCACCTCGTCGAGGATGTAGACCTTCCGCCGCGCCGACGCCGGCGCGAACAGCGCCCGCTCGCGGAGCTCGCGGGCGTCGTCGACACCGCCGTGGCTGGCCATGTCGAGCTCGACGACGTCCACCGAGCTCCCGTCGGTGATCGCCACGCACTGGGCACAGGTGTTGCACGGGGTGGACGTGGGTCCCTGCTCGCAGTTCACGGCCTTGGCCAGGATGCGGGCGGTCGACGTCTTGCCGGTGCCCCGCGGGCCGGTGAAGAGGTAGGCGTGGTGGAGCCGGTCCTCCTCGATGGCGTGGCGCAGCACCTGCGTGGCGTGCGACTGGCCGATGACCTCGTCGAAGGTCTGCGGGCGGTACTTGCGGTACAGCGAGACGTAAGCCAACGCGGAGCTCCCGAGCGTCGTCCGGGCGTGGCGGGGAAGGTGACCCGCATCCTACGCCCCGCCCGTGACCGCGCCCCCGCCCACGAGCGACGCACCCATCATCGTGTGGTCATCTGTTGCCGCGTGGACATCTCTGCGACAAGCGGGAAGCAGATGACCACACGGCACGAAATGTCCACACAGTGATGGCGCCGCAACGCCGGCGGGGCCGGGGCCCCGGACGGGACGCCCTGCCGGCACCCTCCCAAGAACGGCTTAGGGCTGCTGCCTTCCGGCCCTGACCCGGTTCACCGGAGGGAGTCACCAGTGGACTCGCCCCGCCCGGGACCTCGGCCCCGCGGCGTCAGCGCGAGAGGGTAGCGCCGGTCCGCGGGGGCCTGTCCCGGCCGCGGACAGCCCCCACCCCAGCCCGGTCGTGGATCGGCCTGACCCCCGTGGCCCAGCCCGGCGATGGTCAGACGAAGGAGACGCTGAGGACCACGAAGAGGAAGAACAGGCCGACCTGGGAGAGGCGCATCGACAGCATCGGCTTCGACCGCAGCGTGATCCAGCCACCGGCGGTCAGGCTCAGGGCCAGCAGGCCCATCGCGGCGATGATCCCGACGTAGATGGCGATGCCGATGCCCTCGGCGTCGCGCACGACGAACAGGGTCTGGCGGCCGATGTAGCCGGCCATCGCGAGCGACGACACCGTCGCGATGATGAGCCAGGTCAGTGCCGCGCGGGGGCTGGGCGCGCGCACGGCACGGTTGACCTCGACCGAGCCGTCGGGCTCGGGGGTGGCCGGCGGCACGGCGTGCGGCTGATCGGTGGTGGGCTCGTCCATGGGGCGCAGGGTAGGGCCGCCGCAACTACGGTCGTCGCGCTGGTCGTCCAGGAGCTGCGTTCATGGCTGACACGTCGCTGCCGCCCCCCGAAGGCCCGCCCGGGGCCGCCCCGGCGCCGCCATCCGGGCAGGCCCCCGCGCCGGGCGTGGAGCCTCCACGCAAGCCCGGCTTCAACACCAAGGCGATCATCGCGTTCGTCGCGTCGCTGCTCTACGTCTTCGGGCTGGGATCGCTTGCGGGAGTCGCCCTCGGTGCGCTGGCGCTGCGTGAGCTGAAGGACCCGGGCCGCCCGCCGGAGCGCGGGCGTGGTCTGGCGATCACCGGCATCGTCCTCGGCGCGCTCGGACTCCTCGCGACGATCGCGTTCGTCTGGCTCGTCACCGCGTTCACGAACAACCGGGTGGACAGCTACGACGACTTCGCGCAGATCGAACTCCGCGTCGCGGGCGAGGCACAGGAGCAGGCCCGCGCGGCAACGGGCAGCTACCTCGACGACCTGGAGGCCCTCGAGGCGTACGGGTTCGTCGTCGCGCCGCACCAGCCGATCACGATCGTCCGCGCTGACGCCACGACGTACTGCATGCAGGCAGTCAACGACATCCAGCCCAGCAACGTCTGGTCGCTGCAGCCCGGCGGCGAGCCCGAACCCCGCCCGTGCCCCTGACCCCGCGCACCCTCGACCCCGCGCCCGTGCCCCTGACCCCGCGCACACCTGACCCCGCGCACCTCTGACCCCACCACCGACCCCGCCGCGACGTGAACGCGACGACGCCCGGCACGAGGCCGGGCGTCGTGAGCGGAGGGTGAGGGATTCGAACCCTCGAGACCCTTGCGGGTCAACACGGATTCCAACCGTGCGCCATAGGCCGGACTAGGCGAACCCTCCAACGGAGGCGGATGGTACGAGAGGGGCTCGGAGCCCTGCAACGCGTTGCGCGCGCCGCTCACTCCGCCCTGGCAGCCGACCCCGCCCGAGCGCCCGCCGGCGCCCCGCCCGAGCGCCCGCCCACGCACCCCGCAACGCGCCGCGCGCCCCGCGCGACAACCGGCCGACGACACGGCGCGAGATCGGATGCAACCCCGCACCGCCGCGTGGCGTCCCACGCCTGACGGACCGACGACAGGGCGGATGCGAGATGCGGTCGACGAAGACGATGGTGAGGCGCTGGGTCGCTGGCGCGCTGCTCGTGGCGATGGTGGGCACGGCGTGCTCCAGCGGAGAGTCCGCCGACGAGGCGAGCGAGACGGTCGGGCGAAGGACGAGCGTCGAGGCCGAGTCCGACGACGTCGGCACGGACGGCTCCACCGGCGCGACGGCCCAGGAGTCG
>JBFHRB010000186.1:0-6603 GCA_041591915.1 Nitriliruptorales bacterium | reverse complement strand
GTCGACGGCCGCATCGTCGTCCTCGAGCCACGGCGGGTGGCCGCCCGTGCGGCGGCGGCACGCATGGCGGCGCTGGTCGGTGAGCGGGTCGGGGGGACGGTGGGCTACTCGACCAAGGACGACCGCAAGGTGAGCCGCGGGACCCGCATCGAGGTCGTGACCGAGGGGATCCTCGTGCGGCGCCTGCAGCGGGACCCGAGCCTCGCCGGCACCGACGTCGTGATCTTCGACGAGTTCCACGAGCGCAACCTCGTCGGCGACCTGAGCCTCGCCTTCTCGCTCGAGACGCGCGAGGCCCTGCGCCCCGATCTCCATCTGGCGGTGATGTCCGCCACGATCGACGCGGCGCCCATCGCGGCACTGCTGGGCGGGGCGCCGGTCGTCGAGAGCCGGGGCCGCCTCCACCCGATCGAGACCAGCTACCGGCCGCGTGGTGACCTCGCGGACGCGACGGAGGACGTGGTCGCCGGGACACGTGCCGCGCTGGACGAGGGCGACGGCGACGTCCTCGTCTTCCTCCCGGGTGCTCGTGAGATCCGACGGGTCCGCGACGCACTCGGCGAGCCGGCCGGCGTCGAGGTCGCGGAGCTCCACGGCTCGCTCCCACCGCACGAACAGGACGCCGCCCTCGCCCCAGCCAGCGCGGGGCGCCGAAAGGTCGTGCTCTCCACCGACGTGGCCGAATCGTCGATCACCGTGCCGGGCGTGCGGGCCGTCGTCGACCTCGGCCTCGCGCGCCGACCCGCCGTCGACGTGGGCACCGGCATGACCCGGCTCGAGACCGTCCGTGTCTCGCAGGCCAGCGCCGACCAGCGGAGAGGGCGCGCAGGGCGGACGGCGCCCGGCCGCTGCTACCGGCTGTGGGCCGAGCGCGACCGCCTCGAGCCGCAGTCCCCGCCCGAGATCCACAGCGTCGACCTGACGGGGTTCGCGCTCGAGCTGGCCGCCTGGGGGGCTGCGGCCCCGGCCGAGCTCCGCCTCCTCGACCAGCCGCGCGAGCATGCGTGGGCCGAGGCGACCCGGCTGCTCGTCGACCTCGGCGCGCTCGACGCCGGTGGACGGCTGACCGAGCACGGGCGTGAGCTCGCCGACCTGCCCGTCCACCCTCGCATCGCCCACATGCTCGTGCGCGGACGTGACGCGGGCCTGGGGTGGCTCGCCGCGGGCGTGGGTGCCCTGCTGGAGGACCGTGACGTCCTGACCGGCGCCCGGCGTCCCGCCGACATCGGCGTCCGCCTCGCCGCGCTCGATGGGGGCGGGGGAGCCGGCGTTCGGCGGGCCGGCGTTCGCCGGGCGCGCCGCGAGAGGGAGCGGCTCGCGCGTGCGCTCGGCATCGAGGCGGACACGCGCCTCGCCATCGACCGTGCGGGCGAGGTGCTGGTCCACGCCTACCCGGACCGCGTCGCCGTGCAGCGTGGGGGGCGGGGTCGCTTCGTGCTCTCGAACGGGCGGGGTGCGTGGGTGGGGGAGCAGGACGTGCTCGCGGGCGAGCCGCTGCTCGTCGTCGCCGACGTGGACGACCGCGGCGACGAGGCGCGCGTGCAGATCGCCGCCGCGATCGACCAGCAGCAGCTCGCGCGCGCGGCACCTGGCGCGATCGTGACGGAGGAGGTCGTGACCTACGACCCGGAGCGCGGCGACGTCGTCGCCGAGCGCCGCACGCGTGTCGGTGCCGCGATCCTCGCGCGCTCGCCACTCCCGGCAGATGTCGCGGCGGAGGGACTCGTCGAGGCCATCACGGACGCGATCCGCGCCCGGGGGCTCGAGCTGCTGCCCTGGGACCGGGACACGACCCAGCTGCGCGCCAGACTCGACTTCCTCCAACGACACATCGGCGATCCGTGGCCCGCCATGGACGAGGACACGCTCCTCGACGAGCTGGGGGCCTGGTTGGGACCGTTCCTCGGCGGCGTCCGCCGGGTCGCCGATCTTCGGCGGGTCCCGCTGGCTGACGCGCTGCGCTCGCGCGTCCCGTACGAGGTCCACCGTCGCATCGACGAGCTCGCCCCCGAGCGCCTCGAGGTCCCCAGCGGCTCGCGCATCCGGCTCGACTACACCGCGGGTGAGGTCCCGGCCCTGCCCGTGAAGCTGCAGGAGATGTTCGGTGCGGTGGAGACACCGCGCATCGCCGGCGGCCGTGTCCCCGTCGTCGTGCACCTGCTCTCGCCCGCACAGCGGCCGCTGCAGGTGACCCAGGACCTGGCCGGCTTCTGGTCGGGCACCTACGCCGACGTCCGGGCCGAGATGCGGGGGCGCTACCCCAAGCACCCCTGGCCCGAGGACCCCACCACCGCCACGCCCACCAAGCGGACGAAGCGGAGGTCGTAGTCGTCGGCATCGACACCGAACGTATGTTCGGGTAGGGTCGGCGCATGGCCACCGTGACCTGGCAGGGCAGCCTCTTCGACGCCGGTTCCACCTCGTTCGACCCGGCCTCCGATCCGTCGCGCACCACCCTGCGGGACGGGGCCTGGATCGAGCATGCCCCCGGTTGGCTGCGAGGCTCGGACAGGCTCTTCGCCCGTGCGGTGGAGTCCCTCGAGTGGGGCGCACGGACCATGCAGATGTACGGGGAGCACGTCGTGCAGCCGCGACTCATGGCGCACTTCGACGTTGCCGCCCCTCCGCCGGGCTTCGAGGTCCTGCGGGAGGTCGGGGAGTGGCTCAGCGAGCGCTACGGCCTCACCTTCGAGCGCGTGGGCTGCAACCTCTACCGGGACGGGCAGGACTCCGTCGCCTGGCACGGCGACCGCATCGCCCGCGACCTCCCGCACGCGATCATCGCCATCGTCTCGCTCGGCCACCGTCGGCCGTTCCGGCTACGCCCGCGTCAGGGGGGGCGCAGCCTCGGGTTCGAGCTCGGGCGCGGGGACCTGATGGTGATGGGCGGGACGTGCCAGCGCACCTGGCAGCACGCGGTGCCGAAGGTCCGGCGTCCGATCGGGCCACGCATCAGCGTGACCTACCGCCACGCCTACGACGTCTGAGCGGGCTCAGGCCGCCTGGGCGTGCAGCGAGACCGCGAGTTCGCCGATGGGCACGGGCCGCGAGAACAGGTAGCCCTGGGCCTCGGCACAGCCGAGCTCGGTGAGGCGCAGGTGCTGTGCCTCCGTCTCGACGCCCTCGGCCACCACGCTCAGGTCCAGCGCTTCGGCGAGGCCGAGGACGGCGCGGACGATCGTGTCGTCCTCGTCGCTGCCGAGGCCGTCCACGAAGGTCTTGTCGATCTTGAGGACCGAGACGGGCAGGTGCTTGAGGTAGGCGAGTGACGAGTAGCCGGTACCGAAGTCGTCGATGGCCACGGCAACGCCGAGGTCCCGTAGAGCCACGAGCGTCCGCGCAGCCTCGTCGACGTCCTGCATCAGGGCGTGCTCGGTGACCTCGACCATCAGGCGGTTCGCCGGCAGGCCGGACGCCTCGAGCGCCGAGGTGACGTCCTCCACGAGCGTGCCGCAGGTCAGGTGCCGCGTCGAGACGTTGACGCCGACGACGAGCTGGTGGTCGATGCGCGCGTTGAGGTCGGCGATCGTCTGGCACGACTGGTGCAGGACCCAGCGGCCCAGCTCGACGATGTGCCCGGTCTCCTCGGCGACGCCGATGAAGGTCGCGGGGGAGAGGAGGCCGCGCGTGGGGTGCTGCCAGCGGACCAGCCCCTCGACACCGATGGTCCCGCCGTTGGCCAGGTCGACCTCCGGCTGGAAGTGCATCACGAACTCCTGGCGCTCGAGCGCTCGGGGGAGCTCGGCCGCGACCTGCAGGCGGTCGCGGAGCGCGACGGCCTCTTCGGGGTCGAAGAGCTCGACCCGGTTGCGACCGCGCTTCTTCGCCGTGCGCATCGCGAGCTCGGCGTCACGGAGGAGGTCCTTCGCGGTCTTCGTCTCGACCGTGGAGAAGGCGAGCCCGACCGAGACCGTCGTGCTCATGCGTGCCAGCTCCACGCGGAACGGCTCGCGCATCGACGTGACGATGCGCTCGGCGACCCGGGTCGCGGAGAACGTCGTGCCTGCGTCGTGGAGCAGGACGGCGAACTCGTCGCCGCCGAGCCTGGCGAGCACGTCACCGTCGCGGATCTCCTCCTGGAGCCGCTCGGCGATGAGGCGGAGCAGGTGGTCGCCACGGCGGTGCCCCAGGCGGTCGTTGACGTGGCTGAAGCCGTCGACGGCCACCACGGCCAGCGCCAGCGACGAGCCCGTCCGCTGGGCCCGGCTGAGAGCGGCGTCGAGGTCGAGCTCGAGGACCGCACTGTTCGCGACGCCGGTCGTGCGGTCGCGGGTGCGGATGTCCCGCACGCGTCGGTGCCGCTGGACGACCAGGACGGCCAGCAGCGCGGTCGACGCTGCGAGCGCGATGGCCAGGAGCAGGTTGATCACAGCGCGACGACCTGGGCAGAAGCGTCGGTCAGAAACGTCTTCGAGGACACCGTGACGCGGTCACGACCCTGCTGCTTGGAGGTGTAGAGCGCGGCGTCGGCGGCGGCGACGAGGTCGCTCCCGACGAGGCCGTTGCGGGGGAAGGCAGCGACGCCGACGCTGACGGTCACGGGGAGTACGTCCTGCGTCACCTTGGCGACGAGCTCACGGATCCGCTCGGCCACGACCTCGGCCTCTTCGATGGAGGTCTCCGGCATGATGACGGCGAACTCCTCGCCGCCGTAGCGGGCGACCAGGTCCATCCGGCGCGAGGCGAGGCGCAGCGCCTGGCCGACCGCGCGGAGCACGTCGTCGCCGCGCTGGTGGCCGTGGACGTCGTTGACCATCTTGAAGTGGTCGATGTCCAGCATCAGCAGGCTGATGTCCTTGCCGGTGCGGGACGCCCGCGAGAGCTCGCGCTCCAGGTTGATCTCGAAGCTGCCGCGGTTCGCGACGCGGGTCAGCGCGTCGGTCGTGGCGAGCTCGCGGAGCTCGTCGATCAGGATGCGGTTGCGGATGGCGAGGCCCGCGTGCGAGGCGAACCGCTCGAGGGAGGCGACGGCGCGTGCCTCGAGGCGCCCACGCCGCGCGGACGGGATCTCGAGGATGATGATGCCGGTCACGTTGCCCTCGGCGGTCGTCGGGACCGCGACGACGTTGATGGCGTCGGGGACGAGGCCGGCGAGCGTCGGCTCCGTCGCCGGGTCGAGGGTGCTGCGCAGCGCCATGCGGCGCTCGCTGATGACCTCGTGGATGAGCGAGCCGATCTCCACCCGGACGTCGGGGTCCAGCGTGGCCAGGCCACGGTGCGCGAGCAGCGAGAACCGCCCCTCGTTCTGGATGATGAGGGCGGCGCGTCGCGCCAGGAAGGTGTCGGCGACCTGGGCGATGATGGCCTGTCCCATGAGCTCGAGGTCGTCGGTCGCCTCGATCTCGGTCGCCAGCTCAGCGAGGCGCTCGAGGTCGTAGCGGCGGCGACGGAGCTCGCGCTCGTTGGTGGCGGAGAACGTGCCAGTGACGAGCGCGACCAGCATCAGGCCGATCATGGTCACGATCACGAGGGTCAGGGACGACAGCTCCGGAGACGGCGCGGCCGGGATCAGCGTCGCGTCCGCGGCGTGGAAGGCCATCAGCGCGACGAGGCCGTGCCACACCGCGAGCTTCGCGCCCGTCCGGTGGGACATGAGGAGAGCGACGGCGATCACGTGCACCGCCAGCAGCGCGAGCAGCGGGCTGCGCAGTCCGCCCGTCAGGTGCGCCAGCCAACCGATGGCGAGGCCGTCGACCAGGAGGCCGGTGGAGATGAGGCCGAGGGCGCGACCGCGGGCGAGGTGCCACACGGCGGTCACGGCCAGCGTCGCACCGGCGTAGATGCCCGCGCCCACGAGCACGTCACGCAGCGACGCGCCCAGCGGGAGGGCCATTGCGGTGATGACCGCGAGGCCCGCGAGCGCGAACCGCAGGACCTGCAGTCGGCGGACGCGCTCGGCGATGGCGACGAAGTCGGATCGGGTGGTCTGCACCTTCATGTCGGGCCCCCTCAGGCGTCGAAGGTCTTGGCGGGGTCGCGGTGGACGGGGGCCACCGCGAGCTTCGGGTCACGCTTGTCGAGCTGGCTCTGCACGAGCAGGAACAGCCCGGCGATGAGGAGGAGCGCCAGCGGGAAGGCGGCGGTCTCGCTCATGCTGTCGATGAAGTCGGTCAGGGGAGCCGGCTCGGGGGTGATCGCCGTCAGGCTCTCGTCCGTCGCCGGGGCGGCCTCGATGACCGGGGTGTTGTTCGTCGGGGCCGGCGCGGCGGGGGCGGCGGGCTCCTCCTGCTCGTCCTCCTCGACGTCCACGGGGGTCTCGGTCGCGGGAGCGATGGTGTCCGGCACGGCGTTGGCCGTGATGGACTCGACCGTGGCCGGGACGGCCGGGACCTGCGGGACGGCCTGGAGGTCGCTGCGACCCGGCGCGGTGGGCTCGAAGATGATCTGCGGCATGTCGTCGAGCGGCCCGTTGGCGTCGTCGTTCGCTGCCGTCGCGGGCGCAGACGATCCGGTGTCCGCGGTGGCGGGAGCCTCGTCGTCGACCTGGGGGGTCTCGTCGACCTGGGGGGTCTCGTCGACCTGGGGGGTCTCGTCGACCTGGGGGGTCTCGTCGACCTGGGGGGTCTCGTCGACCTGGGGGGTCTCGTCGACCTGGGGGGTCTC
>JBFHRB010000185.1:0-6681 GCA_041591915.1 Nitriliruptorales bacterium | reverse complement strand
GCGCGGGACGACGTCCTGGCCCGACCACCCGCGGGGCCGCCCGCGGACCCGCAGGTCACCCCGTCCGGTCCCCCCTCGACCCCGGCGCCGGCCGCGCCCCCGCCACCCGCGGCGGCGCCAGCGCCGGAGCCACCTCCGACGCCGCCGAGGGCCGAGCCACCAGCGCGCACGCCACCCACCCCGACGCGCGGGCCGGGTCCAGCGGCAGAGCCGCCGGTCGACCCGCCGTCGCGCGAGGGCGTCGGGGGCCTCCTCGACGCCAAGCGGCGCGCCCGAGAGCAGCGAGGCGACGACGCGTGAGTTCTGCTGGCTACTGTGGCCAATGTGGCTAGTGTGGTCCTGCGATCAGGCACGAACCGCTGCGCGTGATGGGCGCTAGCCTCGGCTTCTCCGCCCGGAACCCCCCTCCGTTGCACGTGGTGCACGCCTGCTGTACGGATGGTCACGTAACGGGGTTGCATCGCCACGGAAAGTTATGCAACCTTACGGAGGGTCCTGAGTCCTAGGCTCGACGGGATCCGGGGTGTGGCGCGCAGGGCGCCACGTGCGAGATGCTCAAGGACGGCGCCCGACGTGCCGATAGGCGGGCGCCACTACTTACGGAAGTAACGCGGGAATGACGACCGAGACGCTCCGGCTGCAGCGAACGGCGCTGCTGGAGCGTGCGCATGCCATCGGCCTGTCCCCCGAGGCCGTGGTCGCGGGTCGTGATCGCTCGGCCTACGAGCGCTTCGCGAAGCCGGTCGCCGACCGCGTCGCCGCGCTCCTGCTCCTGCTGCTGCTGTTGCCCGTCCTCGCCACGGTGGCGGTCGTCGTGCTCGTCACGCTCGGCCACCCGATCCTGTACAAGCAGGAGCGGGTCGGCTTCGAGGGCAGGCGCTTCCAGATGCTGAAGTTCCGGACGATGCGCCAGGACCGTCGAGCGGGCCGGGGCGACGGCTACGACGGGCCGGACCGTCGCCGCCGCCACAAGACCCCTGAGGACCCGCGGCACACCGCCACGGGGCGCTTCCTGCGTCGCTTCAGCCTCGATGAGCTGCCCCAGCTCTGGCACGTGCTCGTCGGCGACCTGAGCCTCGTGGGCCCGCGCCCCGAGCTCGCCTCCGTCGTCGAGTCCTACGAGGCCTGGCAGCACCAGCGTCACCTGGTCAAGCCCGGGCTCACGGGCCTGTGGCAGGTGACCGAGCGGGACGAGCACGGCTACATGCACCTGCACGTCGACACGGACCTGCGCTACATCCGCGAGCTCTCGCCGGCGCTGGACCTGCGAATCGCCGTGGCCACGATCCCCGCGATCTTCGGCGTCACTTCCCAGCTCTGAGCAGCTGCCGCGCCGCGGCCAGCAGGAAGAGCGGGTTGTTGACCGCGTACCGCTTCCAGAGGCGCCGTGGCTCCTGCACGAGCCGATAGGCCCATTCGAGGCCCCGGTCCTGCAGCCAGTCGGGCGCCTGCGGCACGGTGCCGGCCAGCAGGTCGAAGGCAGCGCCGACTCCGAGGAGTGCCTGCCCGGGCAGTTGCTCTGCCACGCGGTCGATGAACAGCTCCTGCTTGGGCATCCCGAGCCCGACCCACACGCAGTCCGCGCCGGATCCGCGTATCCGCTCGACGTCGGCCGCCTCCTCGTCGGGTGTGAGCGCACGGAACGGCGGCGCGTGCCTCCCGGCTACCTCCACACCGGGCGCCAGCTGCTGGGCGGCTTCGGTGAGCGCGTCGAGCGTGGGGTCGGTGGCCCCGTAGAAGTAGTGGGACCACCCGCGCTCCACGCCTTCGCGGAGCGCACGTTCCATGAGGTCGGGGCCGTAGACCCGGCCCTGGTCAGGCGCGCCCGTGCGACGCAGCACCCAGACGAGCGGGACGCCGTCGGGCGTCGCGATGTCGGCCCGTGTGATGGCACCGCGGAGCTCGGCGTCGCGGCGCGCGGTCATCACGGAGTGCACGTTGCAGAAGAAGAACGTCGTCGCGCGGTGTGAGGGGCGGCCGTGGATGAGGTCGATGACCTCGGCGTAGCTCGTCGTCGAGATCGGGACGTCGACGACGGGCCGACGAACGGGGACACGGAACGAGGCGCCCTCGGGCGCCTCGTCGTGGTCGTTCGGGAGGTTCAGCTCTCGCGCTTGCGGGCCGTCATGACCGCGCCGGTACCGGCGCCGATGGAGGCGAGGGCACCGAGTGCGAGGGCGGCGGAGCCGACACCGGTCCGCGGGAGGCGCTCGCTGCGCTGCGGCAGGACCTCGACGGCCGGCGGCTCGGGCGCGGGCGGGCGCTCACGCTCGTCGTTCGACGGCAGGACCTCGACCTCGCACTCCTCGGGCAGGGCCGCAGCCGAGCCGGTCGCGGCGACGTCCTCGTCCGGGCAGACGACCTCAGCGGTCTGCGCGAGGGCAGCGCTGGGGAAGGCCAGGAGTGCGGCGGAGATCGCCAGTGCGGTGAGGGAGCGGCGCATGGTGGGTCCTTCATGGATCGGCGCACGTCGTGCCGATCGAACCCCAGCGTAACATCGCTTTCCGTGTTCGGCCATACGCAGACCGCTACGAACGGCCGAGGGTGAGAGTGAAGCGCGCGTCACCGTGCGCCTCCCGCTCGAAGACCGCCTGCCCTCCACGGATCTCGACCCCGTCGGAGGCCTCGCGCACCTCGGCTCCCTCGGGCAGGGCGACCACGACCCGCAGCGAGGTCGTCGGGATCGTCGTCTGGTCCTGCCACATGAACCGGTAGACCAGCTCGCCGTCGACGTCCTCCCACGCATCGGCCACGATCCAGGACGCCTGCACCTCGGCGGTGCCCCCCTGGCCCCCGACCTCGACCCAGAAGCCGGCGACCGGGTGTCCGAGCTCCTCCTCGGCGGTCGCCCGACCGGCGATGCCGCCGCTCGCGGCGCCGAGCTCACAGCTCGTGGCGCAGTAGATGCCGACCACGAGCCGGTTGTCGCCGACCCCGAGGCCCGGCACGTTCGGGCCGAGGACGTGGCTCGGGAACCCGCTGTCCGGAGCGTTGTTGACGAACGTCACCGTGACCTCGCCGCTCGCGGCGCCGTCGGGGAGCAGCGTCACGTCGTAGACGACCTCCCGCTCGGTGTAGAAGTCGACCTTCGCGTTGGCTGCGCTGTTGGCCGCGACCATGAGGAAGTCCCCGGGCGGGTCCCGCAGCACGCCGGCGATGCGCACCCGCTGGAAGGCGGCCTGCACGACCGGGTCCGTCGCGTGGAGCAGCAGGTGCCGTTCGCCGACGAGGTCCGCGAGCAACGGCACGGCGCCCTTCAGTGCGTCGACGTCCGCGCTGCGCAGGAAGCCGTCGAGCGCAACGGCGCCCACCTCGCCGAGGAACGTCTTGCGCTCCTCCCCGGTGCCGAGTGCGGCGTACGCCTCGTTGGTCAGGAAGCGCACGACGTTGTCGGGCTCGATGGACCCCACGCCCTCGATCTCGATCGGGCCGGTGACGGCCAGCAGCGCCTCGAAGGCGAACGGGTCGACCACGATCACGCCGTCGAGGACCTCGCCCTGGGTGAGCTCCCAGAGCTGCTCGATGGCCAGGGCCGCGGACGGGAAGTCCGGGGTCATGTTGAGGTTCTTCCAGCGCCCCGCACCCCCGAACGCGAGGTACCGGTCAGCGAAGGCCGGCGTCGGCGGGGCGACCTCGGACGCGGGCAGCTCGGGCAGGTCGAGCAGGTCGCGGAACTCACCGATCGACAGCGCCCCGTCCTCGAACGTCGCGATGGCGTAGCTGCCGAGGTAGCGGCCCGTCCCGCGCTGCTCGGCCGGGTTGGCCGCGGCGTGGAAGTACCGGCGCTCACCGAAGCCGCCGAGGAAGCGGGGGAGTGCCGCGACCAGGTCCGCGATGCCGCGGAGGTCCTGGCTGGTCGGGTCGGCCAGTTCGAGGAACCGTTCGCGCCCGTCGCGCACCTCGGACGTGAACACGATCGCCGGGGTGTCCGCGACGAGCTCACGTGCCTCCTCGAGCCGGGACGCCGCGAGGTCGAGCGGCGGTGCCACGGCTTCCAGCACGTCCAGCGGGATCCTGCCGTCCCGGGGCGCGAACGCGGCCACGCCCCCAGGCAGCGCACGCAACGTGTCCACGACGGAGATGGCCGCGTCCACGGCCTCGTCGCCGGCCGCAGCGACGGCGCGGGCGACCGCGAGGTCGTTCCCGAGCAGCGGCACCCAGCTGGCGAGCACGACCTGGGGCTGGTTCATGAGGCGCCGGGCGCTGGCCGTGTCGGGCTGCGCGGCCGCGAGCGTCGCGGCCGCCGCGTCGAGGTCGAGGTCGCCGATGTCGCTGCGAGCCCCGTCGAGCGCGGACTCGGCCGCCTGGAGCCGGGAACGAGCCATCAGCGTCGGGACGACGACGGCGACCGCCCAGAGCACGCCGACCGCGAGGACGATGCGGACCCATCGCCGACGCAGCAGCGGCGGCGTGCCGATGCCGGGGCCGGATGGCTGCACACCGACCGGAGCGGCCCCGTCGGGGGGCCCGGTCCGCTCTGGGGTCGCTCGCACGTCCTGGGTGTCGTCCATCGGTCGTCAGCCCTGCCCGAAGTGCGCGGCCTGCTCGGCCCGCAGGCGGTCCACCGTCCGCCCCTGCGGCAGTGCGACGTCGGCGTAGGTGAGGACCTGGTCCCTGGCGACGTCACGCGTGAGGGTGCAGCCCTCCGCGACGCCGATGGGCAGCAGGTCCTCGCCGGTGGTCACGTCGGCTCGCTCCGCGAGGCCGTAGGTGTGGTAGCCGCCGAGCCGGTCGATCTCCGTGCCGGCCGCCAGGTCCGTCTTGGCCGCGGCGACCACCTCGACCTGCGGGGCGCCGGCCGGCGCGATGACGCTGTCGCCGAGCAGCACCGCGCGGGCGAGGGAGTTCGGCACCTCGAAGTGGCACAGGTGGTACGGCGTGTAGAACGAGTACAGCGGGCCCTGCCCCAGCTTGTAGAGGTTGAGGTAGTGCTGCTGCTTCGGGTCGTCGCACGCGGCGTACACGAAGACGCCCGGGCTGGGCTTCGCCCGGACGAGGTAGTCGACGACCCCGCCGACCGCCCGCAGCTCGTCGACGTCGTAGAGGCTCGTCGCCTCGTCGACGTGCCCGTCCCAGTCGGCGCCGACCATGCCCCGCTGGGCGATCGTCATGCCGGTCGCGTTGGCCACGATCGCCTGCTCGAAGCTGATCTTCGTGCCGTCCGCGAAGCTCGTGACCATGTGGACGTTCTGGCCCCACTGCTCGGCGAACCCCTGCTGGGTCGTCGGGTTGCGGTAGGGGTCGTGCAGGCCCTTGACGTTGCCGCACACGAGCGGCTCGAGCCCCAGCCCCTGCACGAACCGCCAGGTGTTGAGCTGCACGCCCGGCTGGTCCCCGTCGCACCCGCCGTAGACGACCCCGGCACGATCGGCCAGCACCTTGAGGTAGGGGCCCACTGTCCCGTCGACCTCGGCGTTCATGAGCACGACGTGGGTGCCGTGCTCGATGGCGTCGAGGACGACGTCCGCCGCGAACCCGATCGTGCCGGTCACCTCGAGGACGGCGTCGATCCCCTCGGCCCGCGTGAGCAGGAACGGGTCGTCGGTGACCGCTGGCCGGCCGGCGGCGACGGCGCGCTCGAGCTCGTCGGCCGTGCTGACCCGCTCCACCTCGTCGGCGCCCGCGTACGCGTAGGCCGCCTCTGCCCGGTCGGGGTGGCGGTTGCTGATCGCGACCAGCTCCATGCCCGGCGTCGAGTTCAGGATCTGGTTGGCGACGCCCTGGCCCATGAACCCCGCGCCGACCATGCCGACACGGACGGGCCGGCCCTCGCTCGCGCGCTCCTCGAGGAGCCGGTCGACGACGATCACGAGGAGGCGTCCCCGAGCAGCGCCCAGCTCGCATCCTTGTCGCTGATCGACGTGACCGCGCGCGGCCACGTGATCCCGATGGCCGGGTCGTCGTGGCGCAGGCCTCGCTCGGCCCCGGGCGTGTAGAACTCGCCGACCTGGTAGATCACGAGCGTGTCGTCCTCGAGCGTCTGGAACCCGTGGGCGAACCCCTCGGGGACGTGCAGCGCTCGGCCGTCGTCGGCGGTGAGCTCCACCCCGACCCACTGCAGGTACGTCGGTGAGCCCTCGCGGACATCGACCGCCACGTCGTAGATGGCGCCGCGGACGCAGCGCACGAGCTTCGCCTCCTCGGCGGGAGCCGCCTGCCAGTGCAGGCCCCGGACCGTGCCGGCCTCGACGTTGTGGCTGAGGTTGGTCTGGGCCGTGACCGGGGTCAGCCCCGCATCGGCGAACTCGCGCGCACAGAAGGCGCGCGCGAACCAGCCCCGCTCGTCGCGGAACGGCTCGAGCTCGACGATCGTGACCGGCGGCACCCCGGTCGGCACGAACCTCATCGCTGCCAGGCCTTCATCGCTCCCAGACCTTCCAGGGCGCCTCGCCGGCCGCCCAGAGGTCGTTGAGCATCGTGAACTCGCGGTAGGTGTCCATCCCGAGCCAGAAGTCGTCGTGCTCGAAGAAGGAGAGCTGGCCGTCACGTGCCAGGCGCTGCAGCGGCTCCGACTCGAAGAACAGGTCCGCGTCCTCGCTGACGTAGCCCTGGTCGAGGAGCTCGCGCTGGAAGACGAAGAAACCGCCGGACACGAAGCCCTCGGGGCGCGTCGGCTTCTCGTTGAACTCCGCGACCGCCGTGCCCTCGGTCAGCATCTCGCCGTACCGTGACGTCGGGTGC
>JBFHRB010000184.1:0-6757 GCA_041591915.1 Nitriliruptorales bacterium | reverse complement strand
CCGACCTACCAGCTGTCGACGCTGCCCATCATCGGCCACACCTTCATCGACGCGCACGGGCAGGAGCACGACCAGCTCCGCAGGCTCGCCACGCCCGCCTTCCGCTCACGCGCGATCGAGCGCTTCGACGCGGCACGGCTCGGACGGCTCGCCGACGAGCTCGCGGACCGTTTCGTCGAGCGGGGCGCGTGCGACCTGGTGGCGGAGTTCACCTCGGTGCTGCCGTACCTGGCGATCGCCCGCAAGCTCGGGCTGCCGCAGTCGCGCGAGGAGGACACGCGGCGCTGGGCCGCGGGGCTGCTGTCCCACGCCATGAACCCCGAGCTCGCCGGGCAGGCGCGCGCCGAGTTCGACCTCCACGTCGGCGAGGTGGTCGCCGCCCGCCGCGCGGAGCCGACCGATGACGTGCTGAGCGGCCTGCTCGCGGCGGAGCGCGACGGCGTGCGGTTCACCGACGAGGAGGTGCTCGCGCACGTCCGCCTGCTCTTCGCGGTCGGGGCCAGCACGACCGCCCACGGGATGGGCAACCTCCTGTCGGCGCTGCTGCACCGGCCGGACCTGCTCGAACTGGTGCGGCGGGAGCCGGAGCTCCGGGCTGGCGCGGTGCGGGAGGGGCTGCGCTACGACCCGCCCGTCTCGGTCCTGCCCCGCCTCATCATGCGGCCGACCGAGCTCGAGGGGCAGCTGCTCCCCGAGCACAGCTTCCTGCTGCTCGGGATCGCCGGCGCCAACCGCGACCCGGCCGTGTTCGGCGAGCCCGACCGCTTCGACCCGGAGCGCTCCCAGGCGGACGTCGTCACGTTCGGCAGTGGTCCGAAGTTCTGTCCGGGCTCGCACCTCGCGACGCACGAGATCAGCGTGGCGCTCGACACGCTCCTCGACCGGCTGCCCGGGCTGCGACTCGACGACCCGACAGGATCGCTCCCGGTGGGTGGGCCGCTGCGCGCACCTGAGCAGCTGCAGGTGAGGTGGGACGCCGCCTGAACGCCCCGAGGCCGCTCGTCCCTCACTCGCGTATCGTCCGACGTTGACACTGACTCGTCGATCGGGGGACGGGTGCGGCTCGCTCCGCCAGTGCGTCGC
Organism: Nitriliruptorales bacterium; assembly: GCA_041591915.1. Taxonomy (GTDB): domain Bacteria; phylum Actinomycetota; class Nitriliruptoria; order Nitriliruptorales; family Nitriliruptoraceae; genus JBFHRB01. The sequence goes on along the minus strand of JBFHRB010000184.1, from coordinate 5,674 downwards.
GTCGCGGCGATCCTGCTGACCGCGCTGACACTGGCTGCCTGCACGTCCGGCGGCTCCGGGTCGGGCTCGACGGCCGAGGGGTCCGAGTCCTCCGGCCCCTCCGTCGTCGTGGCGTCGGACGCGATCGAATCCGCCTCCCGCCTGCGCGCGCGCCTGCGGGCCGCAGAGGCCCTGGTCGACGCCTTCTACGCGTTCGACGAGGAGGCGCTCGCGGCGGTCCTCGCCGACCTCGACGACACGGGTGGACTTCTCTACTACCAGGGGTTCGCCGAGGCCGCGGGGTACGAGGTCGAGTCGCGCGAGCCGTGCGAGGCCGTGACGGCCTTCCAGGCGGACTGCCGGGTGACCTTCGCGAGTGACCTGGCCGCAGCCATCGGCGTGGACGAGGTCGCCGAGACCTTCGAGCTGTTGTTCAACGCCGCTGGCACCGTCGTCGCGGTGTCGGCCGTGACCGACGATCCTCCGGTCGTCGAGGAGGCGTTCGGCTGGGTGCTCGAGAACCGGCCGGACCTGCTCGAGGGTCCGTGCGTCGGGATGTTCGAGGACGGTGCCAACCCGCGCGACTGCGCGCGTGCCATGGTCGAGGCCTTCGAGGACTTCGCGGAGTCGCGGGGACTCGACCTTGGTCCCGGGCTGGCGGCTCGAACGTGGACGAGGCTGCCGGATGCGCCGTTGGCCCGGACGGAGGTCGCCGCTGCCTCGCTCGGCGGCGCGATCGTCGTTGCCGGCGGCTTCACCGTCGACGGCGTGACGGCCGCCGTCGAGGTCTACGACCCGGGCCAACGGACGTGGTCGGCCGGACCCGACCTCCCCGTGGCCGTGCACCACGCCATGGCCGCGTGGGACGGTGAGCGCGCCTACGTCCTCGGCGGGTACCTCGGCTCGGGCTTCGCGACCCCGTCCGACCGCGCGTTCTCCTTCGACGGCGACTCCTGGCAGGAGCTCCCGGCCATGCCCCAGGGACGGGCCGCCGGTGGTGCCGCCGTCGTCGGCGGGCGACTTCACGTCGTGGGAGGCGTCGGGCCTCGTGGCCTCGCGACGTCGATGCTCGTGCTCGACCTCGCCAGCCTGGACTGGTCGTCGGCGGACGGTCCGCCCACGCCGCGGGAACACCTCGCGGTGGCCGGGCACGGGGACCTGCTGTACGTGCTCGGCGGCCGCACCGGCGGCATCGGGTCGAACCTGGCGACCGCGGAGGTCTTCGACCCCGACGACGGCACCTGGAGCACGCTCCCCGACATGCCAACGGCGCGAGGGGGGATCGGCGGCGCGGCAACGACCTCCGGTCTCATCGTGGTGCCGGGAGGGGAGCAGCGGAGCGGCACGTACGCCGAGGTCGAGGCGTTCGACGTCGAGGCCGGGAGCTGGGTCGTGCTGCCGCCGTTGCCGACGCCGAGGCACGGCCTGGGCGTCGTCGCGATCGGCACTGACGTCTACGTCGTCTCGGGCGGGCCCGAGCCGGGCTTCGCGTTCTCCGGGGCGAACGAGGTCATCGACCTCGCGGGCCGCTGACCTCGCTCGCCGCGGGCGGACCGGCATCGAGGACGACGCAGGTCAGCTCGTGCTTGTTCTGGGACAGGTGGAAGAGCCGGGCTCCCGGCAGCGCGGCGAACCGTTCGGCCGCCGCGTGGTCGGTCGGTCCCTGCAGCTTCACCGTGCACACGACGTGGCGGACCTGGCCGGCCGCGAGCCAGCGCTCCAGGAGACCGCAGAGTCGGTCCGGGTACGCGATGACGTCGCTGCAGAGCCAGTCGACCGGACCGTGCTCCTCCGGCTCCATCGCGAAGGCCGAGCCACGCAGGTAGGCCACGTTCGGCAGCGCCTCGACCTCGGGCGCCAGTGGCGCCTTGTCCACCGCCACCACGTCGGCGCCCGTGCGCGCCAGGAGCCACGTCCAGCCGCCCGGGGCCGCGCCGAGGTCCAGGCATCGGTCGCCCGCCGTGGGCTGGCGACGCAGCCGGGCGAAGGTCTCCCACAGCTTCAGGTAGGCGCGGCTCGGCGGGCCGTGGCGGTCCTCGACGAAGCGCGGCTCGCCGTTGGGGAAGGGACTGTCGCAGCGGGTCGCGGCGAGCACGAGTCCCGGCTCGAGCAGCGTCCACGAGCCCAGCGGTGCGTCGGGGGCGACCTCGCCGAGCTCGAGCGGCCGCGCGGCCACGTACGGGAGCTTGCCGGCGATCAGCTCGGCGCGCCCCCGATGGACGGGTGCGTACAGGGCCCAGTTGCGCTGCCGGGCCCGCAGCTCGCGGGCCGCGTGCCCGATCGACGTGATCGGGATGCGCTCGGCGTCCCACCACGTGTTCGCAGCCCACGCCGCGTCGACGACCGGGCCCTCGACGATCCGCAACCGACCATGCGTGATGGCTGGCACGGCGCCGGCACGCGCGAGCTCGTCGTCCAGCTCGTCCTCGTAGCCCGGTGCGGCGAGGTAGGCCGTCGTCATCCGAGCTCGTCGAGCGGCACCCGGCGGAAGTCGATGTCGAGCGTCTCGTCCGTGTGCAGTGCCCGGACCGCGACGTTCGCGTCGGCGATGCCCGTCGTGTCGAGCCAGTTCGGGACACCCGGGTCGCGGTGGGCCACGACCACGCGGAACCAGCGCGGGTCGTCGGACGACCCGGTCGGGTCGCCGAGAACCAGGTCGCGGTCGGTCAGGCTCACCCGGTGGTAGCGGTGGTCGCCGGACTCCATGAAGCGGCTGAGGAGCTGGATCGAGACGTAGCGCGCCTCGGGCAGCCGCCCCTCGACGACCATGGCCTCGTCGTCGCGCAGGTCGCCGTACCACGAGCCCGTGTACTGGATCGCGGGGGAGGGCATCGTCTTCGCGACCACCGACGGGTCGATCGGGTCGTCGTCGGCGTTGCCCTCCGAGTCGAGGTACTCGTCACCCGCCCGCAGGATGCCCGGGGTCGTGCGCATCCTGGCGAGGAGGGCCCCGAGCGTCACCTCGACCTCGACCGTCTCGGCGACGAAGCGGCCCACGCGATCGAGGGACGCTGCGAGGTCGTCCTCGGTGAGCGGAGGCGGTGGGTCGGGGTCGGCGACGTTGCGGATCCGGTAGCGGCCCTCGACCTGGGCCTGCGGCGACAGCGGGTCGCCGTACGGCCGGTCGTGGAAGTACTGGCGGACCATCACGTCGCTGACGTCGGGTGCGTCGAGCGGGACCCAGTCCGTCCCGTCTCCGGGCTCCTCGCCACCCAGCCGGATCCGGAACGAGCCGTCCGTGCCGATCGTGAGGTCGGTGTCGTCGACGTTGCCGACGATGCGACGGCTGCCGTCCTCCGCGGTGCCGTAGATCGCGATGCCGAAGTAGCTCGTGGTGCCGACCGTGCCGGCGATCTCGTAGACGTGGTCGGGGCTGATGAGCGCCGCGTCGTAGATCGTGCCGGGGTTGTCGCCGAAGAGCTTGCGGTGGTTGTCCATCCAGCGGGTGAACTCGGGCCGCTGCGGGTCACCGCGTTCGAGGTACATCTCGAGCGCGACCGACAGCAGCCTGGTCAGGTGTCGGTAGCCCTCGGCGCGCTCGCGCTCGCCCTTCGAGCCGAGCGGCCCCCCGACGACCTCCGCCGCCGCTGCCAGTTGCGAGAGCAACTGGTCGAAGGCTTGCCGGCTCGTGTTCATCATGGTCCCTCGGGCGTGGTGCGTGGCCGCCGCGGGAGCAGCATCGGCACCTCGGCGATGTAGGCCTCGTAGCCGGGGCGCCGCTCGAGCCCGCGCTCGTCCATCATCGGGATGCTCGCGAACCGGAGCATGGCCGCGATCGCGAGGGGGCCGGCCACGGTCCACCACCAGCTCGGGTCGGCGGCGACGCCGGCGAGCCACAGTCCCGTCCAGAACGTCAGCTCCCCGAGGTAGTTGGGGTGGCGCGACCAGGCCCACAGCCCGACCCGGCACACCTCGCCCGGCGCCTTGGTGCGGTTGAAGCGCCGCAGCTGCTCGTCGGCGACGTGCTCGAGCGCGACCCCGGCCAGCATCACGGCGAAGGCAACGACGTCCAGCACGCCGACCGCCGCGGTCCCAGTGCGGACCGCCGGCTCGGCCGCGACGAGGCACAGGAAGACGATCAGTGTCGGGAACAGGTGGAAGCCCAGGAAGGACTGGAGCCAGTACGGAGCCGACGCCCCGCGGGCCTTGGCGTAGCGCCAGTCCTCGTGGTCGAGCCCGCTCCAACCGCGCGCCCAGTTCGCGGTCAGCCGCACGGCCCACAGCGTCACGCCGACGAGGACCAGTGCCTGCCGCAGGCCCGGCACGCCGGTCTCGGCCTCGAGCGCGAGCGCGCCGACGACGACGGGCGGGATCACGCTCCAGTACGCGTCGTACATGGAGCTGTTGTCGGTCCAGACGCTGAAGCCGAAGATCACGAGCGTCGCGATGAGGTCGGCGACGAGGACCTCGGTGAGCGGGTGGGCGTCCAGCAGTCCGAGGACGACCGGGAAGACGGCGATCGTGGTGGCGTAGGCGACCAGCACGATCGCGAACGACCCGCCTCGCGCCGGGCGTGGCGCGTTGGCGCGTGCGGGAGCCTCGGTCATCGGTGCCTCGTTGTGGGCTGGGCTGTGTGTCTAGCCCAAGCACGCCCGCTGCGCCGGATCGGCGGGATGCCGCGTGCTTGACTCGACGACGTCGACGAGGGTGGACCGGTGCGGCGACGATCGTCGGGCAAGCGCGTGGTCATCGTCGGCATGGGCGACACCGGCGTGCTGGTCGCCACGCGGCTCTCGCGCGACCACGACGTCGTCGGCATCACGACGAAGCCGCTGTTCGTCAGCGGCCAGGAGCTCGGGGCGCGGCTCGTCCGCCCGTCGCTCTGGCGGCGCGACTACCTCCACGAGTACGGCGACTTCCGTCGCCTCACCGGAGTCGGGGTGCTCCACGGCGTGGCCTCCGCCGTCGACCTCGACGCCTCGACGGTCGCGGTGCAGCTCGCGGACGGCGGATCGCGTGAGCTCGCGTACGACGCCCTGGTGATCGCGACCGGAGCGACGAACGGGTTCTGGCGGACGGCTGAGGTCCAGACGCGCGACGAGGTGGAGGCGGCGCTGGGCCGGGCGGTCGAGGCCCTGGCGTCTGCTGGGTCGGTCGCCGTGATCGGGGGCGGGCCCTCGGCCGTCTCGGTCGCGAGCCAGCTCCGCGACGCGCGCCCCGATGTCGCGGTGACGCTGTACCACCCCCACGACGAGCCGCTGCGCGGCTACCACCCCCGGACACGGCGTCGGGTGCTCGCGATCCTCGAGCGGCAGGGCGTGCACCGGGCACCCGGCCACCGTGCCGTCGTCCCCGATGGTGCCGAGCTCCGGCTGGGCACCGGCACGATCGAGTTCACCTCAGGCCAGCCGCCGGCGGAGGCGGACGTCATCGTCTGGGCCATCGGACGGCGCGTCCCCAACACCGCATTCCTCCCGGACGCGGTGCTCGACGCCGACGGCTTCGTCCGCGTCGACGCGGCCCTGCGGGTGGCCGGGACGCGCAACGTCTTCTCGGTCGGGGACGTCGCCGCGACCGACCCGCTCCGCAGCTCGGCGCGCAACTTCGCCCACCGCCACGTCGCGGCCAACGTCAGGTCGGTGCTGGAGGGTCGTCGTCGGCTCCGCCGGTTCCGGGCTCCCCGACACCGATGGGGCTCGGTCATCGGCCTGCAGCGCGAGGGCATCCGCATCTTCAGCCGCCACGGCAGCAACGT
>JBFHRB010000183.1:0-6771 GCA_041591915.1 Nitriliruptorales bacterium | reverse complement strand
TCGCCGCGGCCCTCGCCCTGCTGGCGAGGGAACGGGGCGAGGTCGAGCCCGTCCTGCAGCTGTTGTCGTACCCGATGCTCGACGACCGCACCGCGGCGCGCACCGACATCGACGAGCGCAACCTGCGGCTGTGGGACCAGAAGAGCAACCGCTTCGGCTGGGCGTCCTACCTCGGCAGCCACAGCGGGGACTCGGTTCCACGGCTGGCGGCCCCGGCGCGCCACGACGACCTCGCGGGCCTCCCACCGGCGTGGATCGGGGTCGGCACGCTCGACCTCTTCTACGACGAGAACCTCGCGTACGCGCGGCGGCTCGAGGAGGCCGGGGTGCCGTGCCAGCTCCACGTCGTCGAGGGGGCGTACCACGGCTTCGACGGCGTCGAGCGGGACGCCCAGGTGTCACGCGAGTTCCTGCGATCGCGCGTGGACGCCCTGCGCGACGCGATCGGCGACGACGCCGGCTAGCCCAGGTCCGGCGGCACGGGCACGCCTTCGCGCCAGCTCACCGCGAGCTCGCCGTCCCGGGTCAGCCCGACCCGCACGCCGAGGGGCCGGCTGTGGTCGTCGAGCGTGGTGGCGAGCCACCCCGTGTCGTGCTCGCCGGCGCGGACGAGGCGGAGTCGCTCCGAGCGCAGCGCCACCATCCGCAGGTCCGTCAGCGCGCCCGTCCCGACGTCGAGCGTGGGGAGGTACAGCAGGCGGAGGTCGCCGCGGTAGTCCTCGTGCCCGGTGATGCCCTCGTAGTCGTTGATGAGATCGCCGCAGCCGTACAGGATCAGCCTCCCTCGGTGGACCTCGATCGGCCGCGGGTGGTGGGAGGAGTGGCCGTGCACGACGTCCACCCCGCCCTCGACGAGCGCCTGCGCGAAGCGACGGACCGCCCGGCCGACGTCGTAGCCCCAGTTCGCGCCGATGTGGATCGACGCCAGCACGATGTCGCCGGGGCGTGCCCCCTCCTGCACACGGGCGACGACCTGGGCCGCCGCGTCCGTGGAGGGCTCCGCGAGGAAAGCGACGCCCGGGCGGTCGTCCGTGGCCGCCCAGGAGGGGGGCACGCCGCTCGACGCCAGGGCCGCCGCGACGACCAGCAGACGACCACCGCCCGGGAGCGGGAGGGCTGCCGGCCGCCACGCCTCCTCCGCGTCGAGGCCGGCACCCACGGTGCCGATCCCGGCCCGGTCCAGGACCTCGAGGGTCTCCTCCAGGCCCGCCAGCCCGAAGTCCAGCACGTGGTTGTTGGCGAGCACGCAGATGTCCGGCCTCGCGGCGGCCACACACGCGAGGTTGGCCGGCTCCATCCGGTAGTTGATGCCCTTGCGAGCGAAGTCGTCGCTGCGGGTCACCGCCGTCTCGAGGTTGATGACCCGCACGTCCGGTCCGGCCGCGTCGAGCACGCGCAGGGCATCGCCCCACGGCCATGCCGGATCGACCGGCCGCGGGACGGGACCGCTCGCCTGCTCGGCGAGGGCGACGTAGGTCCGGGCGTCCCGGACGTACGCCTCGCGCAGCTCGGGGTCGCCCGGGTGCGCCAGCACCTGGTCGATGCCGCGGCCGGTCATCACGTCGCCACACAGGAAGAGGCGGACGGACGAGCGCACTCGCGGACCTTCTGCCGGCCCCTCGATCATCCCCGTCCGGCCGCGGCTCCGCGACCGTCGTGGTGCAGCAGCTACCTCTGCACAGCGGCGGCCGGTGGGCTCACGGCCCCGGCGGCACCACCGTCACCGGCACGTGCGAGTTGCTCACGCACGCCTGGCTGACCGAGCCCAGGAGGCGTCCCGTCAGCTCTCCCTGCCCGCGTGACCCGACGATGAGCATGTCGACATCACCGTCCGAGTTGACGAGCTCGACCAGGCGGCGCGCCGGACGCCGGTCGACGAGCACCGTCTCGGAGATCGTGATGCCATCGTGGTCCAGGCTCGCGATGAGCCGGCCCACCAGCGACTCCGCGGCCTCGCGCGCGTGGTCCATCTGGTCCTTGAACTCGGAGGTCTCGCGTTCGGCCCGCGTCTTCATGGCGTCGCCGGAGACGTACTCGCTCGACATCCCGGGCGAGTTGGAGAAGCCGGTGCGCGGCGGCGGGGCGACGTAGACGACCTCGAGCGCCGACTGCCGCCGTCGAGCCTCGTCGATGGCGAACTCGAGCGCCCGGCGACCTCCGTCCGAACCATCCACACCAGCGACGACGCGCCCCATGCTGCTCCCTGTTCCGAGTCGGTACGGCGGTGACGATAGACCTGCGGCGAGCCGACGGGAACGGGACGTGCGGCCTCACGTCAGCGGGTAGGGCGGCTGGCGCCACCACGGCACGTCGGAGAAGTGGATCGCGTCGACCCACTTCACCCACCAGAACCCGCGCCGCCCCGGGGCGACGAGCCTCACGGGGCCGCCGTGGCGGCGGGCCAGTGCCCGGCCCTCGTAGCGGGTGGCGAGAAGCAGGCGGTCGAGGTCGCGGATCGGGAATCGCCGCGCGTACCCGGTGGCGGACCTGACGACGACGCTGCGGGTGTCGGGCGGCATGCCGCGGACGAGGCGGCCGAGCGAGGTCCCGGACCAGTCCTGTTCGGACCACCAGCCGCTCGTGCAGTCGAGGACGGCCGTCACGCCGTCGGCTGCTGCGTCGAGGTCGTCCGCCGTGAGGAACCAGGCCGCGTCGCGGTGGCTCGTGACCGCGACGGTCCACGGCCCCTCGGTCTCCGGCGGGGCCTCGTCGAACAGCCAGATCGTCGCGGGCATCTCCTCCGGCCGGTGACTCGCCTCCTCGAAGGAGCCCGTTGCTCGCCGGTCGCGCCCACGCAGCCGAGCAGCCGCGGCGGCCCCCTCCATCGCCGCGTACAGCGCGCCGGATGCGCCGATGAGCACCGCGGATCGGACGAGGTTGCGGCGCGACAGGTCCCGCGTCCGCGGGTAGGTCTCGCGAGCGACCACGTGCCACGCCGCGAGCGGCACCGACAGCAACGCCGCCCCGACGTGCACCTGCATGTCGTCGAGTGGCCCGTAGCGAACGACGAGGCCCGTGGCGTGGAGCACCCCGGTGACGACCGCGGCCACGATGAGCACGCCGAGCAGTACCGAGGGCAGCGCCGAGGCCGTGGTGTGGACCGACAGCCCGCGGCGGACGATGCGGAGCTTGGCGCCTGCCAGCACGACCAGTCCGAGCCCGGCGATCCCGTGTGCGACGGTCGGCCAGGCCACCCAGCCGGTCCCGATCGCGAAGTTGAGCGCCCCGGTGACGATGGCCGCCGCGAGCAGGCCCAGCACCGCGAGGTTCGTCAGGCGCGGGCCAGGGTCGCGCACGAGTGCCCGCAGGCCACTCGGCCAGCCGCGTGCAGGCGCTCTCGACCCTTCCACGCGCCCGACGCTACGCCGGTCACGGACGCTCCGCACTCCCACCGCCACGCAGCGCGAGCCGCCGCCCGCTCGCGCCCGCGTGAGCGGGCCGAGTGGCCCTGTCCCGCCCACCCGGCGACGAGTAATCAAAAGGGGGGAGTCCCCCCGGGAGGTATCTCATGGAACGAACCGACGAACTACACCGACGCAAGCTCTTCGCGGGGATCGCGATGATCACCGCGCCGCTGGTCCTCCTCATCGCGCATCTCATCGCTCCGCCCATCGGCGCGGGAACCACCGAGGAGATGGCGACGCTGGGTGACGCGGCCGGTCGTGTCACCGCTGCCACGTTCCTCTACACCGCCACCGTCGCCCTGTTCATCTTCGCCTTCCTCGGACTCGCGCACCTGCTCCGTGAGGACCGGGCATGGCTCGGCCAGCTCGGGGCGGCATTCGGCATCGTCGGCCTCGTCATCACCGCCGGCACGAACGGCGCGTTCCTGGCCACCCACGAGGTGGCGAGCACCGACGTCGCCGCCGCGGTCACCCTGTTCGACAGCCTCAGCGGGAACCCGGCCATGACCTTCCTGCTGGCCGGCGGCGTCCTCATCCCGATCGGTTCCATCCTCATCGCGATCGGGCTGGCCCAGGCGCGCACGGCCCCGGTGTGGACCGCGTGGATGTTCGCGATCGCCTCCATCGTGCAGGCCGTCGGCCAGGTCGGCTCCTGGACTGCGGTCTCCGTCATCGGCGCCGCGGGCATCTTCCTCGCGCTGGCACCACTCGGGTACGAGCTGATCGTCGAGCCCGACGAGGCGTGGGAGCACCCCGCGCGCTTCGAAGGGTTGCGTCCGATCGTCGGTGCTCGTTGAGCACCACGCCCACACGACGCCCCGGGGGCAGTCCCCCCGGGGCGTCGGTTCACTCAGGCAGGACTTCGTGCCGACCTCTGCGGCTCGGTCGACGTCATCGAGCCACGGCAGGTGACCGGCCAGCCATGAGGTCCTACGCTCGGCCGGTGCTCGTCCCCCAACGTCGAGTCGATCGTGCCGACCTTCGACCTCTACGGCCATCCCGTGGCGCTGCCCTGGAACGTCCCGGCAGCGCCATGCTCCGGGGCTCCAGAGATCGAGGTGGTGCTGGGCGAGGAGACCACCCAGCCGGAGCTCGAGGGCGAACCGCTCGCGCGTCGCATCATCCAGGACCGGGTCTTCGTCGAGGCCGTGGCAACCCCTGACGGTGGTGCCGTCCTGCGGATCCCCGACCACGTGGACTTCGAGCTCGACGCCTCGCTGGCGCGCGCAACCGTCCGTCCGGTGGGAGAGCAGGACGAGGAGCTCATCTCGATGCTCGCCACCGGGCACCTGCTGTCGACACTTCTCGGCCTGCGCGGCGAGCTCGTCCTCCACAGCAGCGCGGTCGTGCTCGGCGGCACCACGATCGCCGCCACCGGGCCGAGCAACGCCGGCAAGACCACGATCGCGGGGCTGCTGGCCCTGCGCGGGGCGGAGGTCCTGTGCGACGACGCCGCACGGCTCGTGCCATCACGGTCGGGCGACGGGTGGTGGCTGCACCCCGGCTGCGGCGAGTTGCGGCTGCGGCCACGCGCCGCCGAGATCGCGGCACACGCCCCGACGCTGCAGACCCGCGAGACCGTCGACGGCCGGGTCGCGCTTCAGACCCCGCCGGTCGCGGACGCCCACCGCCTCGATGTGCTCGTCGCCCCGCGACTGACCGCCGACGGCGACGAGCTGGTCGTGCGGCGCCTGTCCTCCTCCGAGGCGTTCACGGCGGTCCTCAGCGGGCTGCGGGTCGGGTCGTGGCTGAGGCAGCGCGAGCAGCGCCTCGCCCTCGACCATGCCGCCTCGCTGGCCGGCGACGTTCCCGTGATCGAGGTGCGGCTCGCGAGCCCCGAGGGCTTCACGCCCGGGCTGGCGGAACGCCTCCATGATGCGCGGGCACCTCACCTTCCAGGCTGAGCCGCAACGACGTCACCGCCCCGCCGGGGGGCGGGGCGGTGAGGGGCAGACGCTCGAGGGGCAGCGAGCGCGTGCCGACGTCAGCCGAGGACCTGCACCGCGCGACCGGTGAGCTCGGTGAACTCGCGGACGTCCTCGTCGTCGGGGAGCAGTCCCAGGATGCGCTCGGCCTCGTCCGCGATGACACCTGGAGAGACGCCGGCGACGAAGGGCGAGTCGCGCAGGATCTCCGCGAACGCTGCGACCGTGGCCGTGAGCTGGAACGTCGGGGCGGCGTCGCGGAAGTCGTCGGCGAGGTCGGCGAGCCGGATCGCGCGCGCGATCTCGGTCACCTCTCCGGTGTCGGGGTCCTCCCAGCGGATGCTGACCCTGCCGAGGTCGCCGGTGAACCGACCGTTGACCGCGTTGACCTCGTAGAGGGCGGTGACGCTGTGGCCCGCGCCGATCTCGCCGGCGTCGACGTCGTCGTTGCGGAAGTCCTCGTCGGCGATGTCGCGGTTCTCGAAGCCGAGCAGCCGGTAGGAGTCGACGACGTCAGCGTCCCACTCGACCTGGACCTTGGCCTGCTTGGCGATGGTCTGCAGCGTCCCGACGAGGCCGTCGACGAAGAGGCGCTCGGCCTCGCGCAGCGTGTCGACGTAGGCGTAGAAGCCGTCGCCGTCGTTGGCGAGCTGCTCCAGGAGCACGTCGTTGAAGCTGCCCATGCCCACGCCGATGCTCACCATCTCGATGCCGTCGTCGATGGCACCGCGGATCAGGCGCAGGATCTCGTCCGGGCCGGTCGGGCCGACGTTCGCCACGCCGTCCGAGGCGAGGATGACCCGGTTGATGCCGCCGGGGATAAGGGCCTCGCGCGCGACCGAGTACCCGAGCTGCAGGCCGGCGGAGGCGTTGGTGGACCCCTCGTTGGCCAGCGCGTCGATCGCCGTGAGGATCGTGTCGGCCTCGGCCACCGGGGTCGGGCGGAGGTGGAGGCTGGCGCTGCTGCCGTAGGTGACGATCGCGACCTGGTCGTCGTCGTTGAGGTTGTTCACCAGCAGGCGCAGCGAGCGCTTCACCAGCGGCAGGCGGTTCTCGGGTGCCATCGACCCGGAGATGTCGATGACGAAGGTCAGCGAGGCGGTCTTGCGGTCCTCGTTGCTGACCTCGAGGCCCTGCAGGCCCACGCGCACGACGCGGGTGCGGTCGTCGAGCGGGGTGTAGGGGGTCGGCGCGCCGTCGATGTTGATGGCGAAGGCGCTGTCGGCCGGGCCCTCGTACCGCTGGTCGAAGTAGTTGACGAACTCCTCGACGCGCATCGCGCCGGCGGGTGGCCGGAACCCGTCGCGGAGGTAGTTCCGCGCCAGCGTGTAGGAGGCCGTGTCGACGTCCATCGCGAAGGTCGAAAGGTTGTCGGCGCTCGCCTCGACGTAGCCGCTGACCTCGACGGGTGCGGTGATCGGGTCACCGTCGGGGCCGTCCGG
>JBFHRB010000182.1:0-6793 GCA_041591915.1 Nitriliruptorales bacterium | reverse complement strand
GCGGTGACGACCCGGCGGACGCCACCACCTACCTGCGCAACCTGACGAGCGCGTTCGGCGCCTCGTCCGCGGCCCTGACGATCGTGACCAGCGAGGGCGTCGAGCAGACCACGGTCGATGCCGAGTCGTCGGACCGCCGGACGCTCACCGAGGCCGATGCGGTCACCGCGCTCGCGCTGGAGAGCGGCGACGTCGTGCACATCGCCGACACGCACGACCAGCACGGCCACGTCCTCGCCAAGGCCGGGGCCCACGACGCGATCCTCGCGCCGCTCACCTACGAGGGGCAGCGGCTGGGCGTGCTCGCGGTGTTCGACCAGGTCCGGGACCGACCGTGGACCGGCGACGACGTCGCGTTCCTGCGCTCGGTCGCCGACGAGGCCGCGATCGCCGTCCGCAACGCCCAGCTGTACGCGGCGCTCGTCGAGGAACGCGACCGGATGGTCGAGGAGACCGGCAAGCTCTCCGACATCGTGCAGGGCGCCTCCGACGGGATCGCGCTCATCGGCACCGACGGCCGGGTGTCCACGTGGAACGCCGCCATGGAACGCAGCACCGGGACGACCGAGGAGCGGGCCCTCGGGGAGCCGTGGCACCTCGCGATCAACCTGGTCGGCGGCCCGTCGGACCCCAGCCGGACCACGGCCAACACGGCCTTCCGGGCCGCCCTCGAGGGAACCCGCGGTATCGAGGGGATCGACCTGCGGATCCGTCGCCCCACCGGCGGCCTGCGCTGGGTGCGCTGCGCCTTCTCCCCGGTCCGCCGGACAACGGGCGTGGTCGGGGTCGTCCTCCTCGCCCACGACGTCACCGAGGAACACGAGATCGAGGAGCAGAAGGTCGACTTCGTGGCCACGGTGTCCCATGAGCTGCGCACCCCGCTCACCCCGCTCAAGGGCTTCGCCGAGACCGGCCTGCACCGGTGGCGCAGCCTCGATCCCGAGCACCTGGACGAGCTGTTCGCGGCGATGCTGCGCCAGATCGAACGGCTCGAGGACCTCGTCGGCGACCTCCTCGCGGTCGCCGACCTCGACCGCGGGACGACCGAGATCACGGCCCAGGACGTCGACCTCGCACGCCTCCTGGTCGCCGCCGGGGGCATGGTCGTGCGACCGGAGGAGGCCAGCCGCCTGACCATCGACGACCGCGACGGCTTCGTCGCCCACACCGACCGCCGGGCGACGGCGCGCGTCATCCGCGAGCTGATCCACAACGCGCTGAAGCACTCGTCCGGCCCCGTCGCCGTTCGGCTGTCGCAGCGGGGGCACGAGGTCGGCGTGCACGTCATCGACCGCGGTGCCGGGATCGCGCCGTGGCATCAGCAGCGCGTCTTCGACCGGTTCAGCCGTCTGGAGTCCCACCTCCACCTGCAGCACGGACCCGGCCTCGGCCTCGCGATCGCCCGCAGCCTCGCCGAACAGTGCGGGGGCAGGATCGAGCTCGACTCCGAGGTCGGCGCCGGCTCGACCTTCACCGCCTGGTTCCCGGCCGCGACCAGCGAGGAGCGCGTACCCGACGAGGTCGAACAGGCCTGAGGCCCGACCGGTCAGGCCGTCTCGGGCAGCAGCCGGGTGACGGCATCGTCGAGCAGGAACCACCCACGTTCCGTGCACTGCAGGCGCCCGCAGGCCGTCTGCACGAGGTCGGCGGCGAGTGCGTCCTCGAGGGCCAGCGGGTCGATCGGTGGCGCGTCGGCCGGGTGGAGCCCCTGCTGCAGGCGAAGGCCGAGCATCAGCCGTTCGACGGCGCGCTCGTCATCGGCGAGTCGCTCCTCGTTGGCCACGCCCCGCGCGCTCTCCTCGACGTCGTCGCAGTAGCGCTCGATCGAACGGTGGTTCCACCACCGGTGTCCGTCGAGGTGCCCGTGGGCGCCGACACCGAAGGCCAGGTAGTCCCCGTGCTGCCAGTAGATCAGGTTGTGTCGGGACCGCTCCCCCGGGGTGCGCGCCCAGTTCGACACCTCGTAGTGCTCCCACCCCAACGCGGCCAGCGTCTCACGGGCCACCTCCCAGCGCGACCGCTGGACGTCCTCGTCCGGTGCGGGCAGCTGCCCGGCGGCGACGTCGCGGCCCATGCGGGTGTTGTCGTGGACGGTCAGCGCGTACGCGCTGAGGTGGTCGGGACCGAGCGCGAGCGCCGCGGCGAGCGACCCTGCCCAGTCGTCGGCGGTCTCGCCCGGCGTGCCGAAGATCAGGTCCACGTTGAGGCGGCGGATGCCGGCAGCTCGCGCGAGGGCCACCGCCACCGGGAGCGCTTCGGGCGAGTGCTGGCGCTCGAGCGTGGCCAGCACACCGGGCGCCGACGACTGCATCCCCATCGAGATGCGGTCGACACCGGCGTCGACGAGGGCCTCGAAGAGCCCGGGACGGGCCGTCTCGGGGTTGCACTCGACCGTGACCTCGGCGTCCATCCCGACGTCGAACCGGTCGTGGAGCCGCTGGACGAGCCCGGCGAGGACGTCCGGCTCGAGCATCGTCGGCGTGCCGCCACCTACGAAGATGGACGTGACCGCCCGACCGGGGTCCTCCGCGGCGTCGATCTCCCGACCGAGCGCCGCGACGTAGCGGTCGACCAGGTGGCCGCGGTCGTCCCACGTGGCGAAGTCGCAGTACCCGCAGCGATGCGCACAGAAGGGGATGTGGACGTAGATCCCGAAGCCGGCCGCTCGCCCGCACTCGACCGGGTCGGTCAGCCAGCGCTGCGGGTCCATCACGACTTCTCGCCGCCCCCCGATGGCGAGCCGACGCGGAGGGCGGAGATGAAGGCCTCCTGGGGCACCTCGACGGAGCCCAGGTTCTTCATGCGCTTCTTGCCCTCCTTCTGCTTCTCGAGGAGCTTGCGCTTGCGGCTGACGTCACCGCCATAGCACTTCGCGAGCACGTCCTTGCGCTTGGCCTTGATCGTCTCGCGGGCGATGATCCGCGACCCGATGGCGGCCTGGACCGGGATGTCGAACAGCTGCCGCGGGATCAGCTCCTTGAGCTTGGCGACCATGGCCTTGCCGTACTCGTAGGCGTGGTCCCGGTGGGTGATGGCGCTGAACGCGTCGACCGGCTCGCCGTTGAGCAGCACGTCGACGCGGACGAGGTTGCTGGCCTGCATGTCGTCGGGCTCGTAGTCGAGCGACGCGTAGCCGCGCGTCGACGACTTCAGGACGTCGAAGAAGTCGGTGATGATCTCCGCGAGCGGGAGCCGGTAGCGCAGCTCGACGCGCTCCTCGGTGAGGTAGTCCATCGCGAGCAAGGTGCCACGGCGCTTCTCGCAGAGCTGCATGACCGCGCCGACGTACTCCGAGGGCGTGAGGATCATCGCCTTGACGGTCGGCTCGAGGATCCGCGAGACCTTGTTGGGCTCGGGCAGGTCCTGGGGGTTCGAGATCGTGATCTCGTGCGGGTCGTCCCCCGAGAGCTTCTCCGTCTCGAGCTCGACGCGGTAGCGCACGCTCGGCGAGGTCGTCACGAGCGGGATGTCGAACTCGCGATCGAGCCGCTCCTGCACGATCTCGAGGTGGAGGAGGCCGAGGAAGCCGCAACGGAAGCCGAAGCCGAGCGCGACCGAGGTCTCGGGCTCGAAGGTGAAGGAGCTGTCGTTGAGCTGCAGCTTCTCGAGCGCATCGCGCAGCACCGGGAAGTCATCGGAGTCGATCGGGTACAGGCCGCTGTAGACCATCGGCAGGGGCTCGCGGTAGCCGGGCAGCTGCTCGGTCGCCGCGCGCTTCTTGTCCGCCACGGTGATCGTGTCACCGACCTTGGCCTGGCTGACCTCCTTGATCGAGGCCGCGATGAAGCCGACCTCGCCCGGACCCAGCTCCTTGACCTGGACCGGCTCCGGCATGAGCACGGCCAGCTCGTCGATCTCGGACTCGAAGCCCGTGGCCATGAGCCGGATCTTGTCGCCGACGCGGAAGGTGCCGTCGACGACACGGAAGTACACGAGCACGCCGCGGTAGGGGTCGAAGACGGAGTCGAAGACGAGCGCGCGGGGCGGGGCCTCGCGGTCGCCGCTCGGGGCCGGGACGCGCTCCACGATGCGGTCGATGACCTCGCGCACGCCCTCACCGGTCTTCGCGGAGATCGCGAGCACGTCAGCCGGGTCGCCGCCGACGAGGTGCACGATCTCGCGGGCGACCTCCTCCGGGCGCGCGGCCGGCAGGTCGATCTTGTTGAGGACCGGGATGATCTCGAGGTCCGCGTCGAGTGCGAGGTAGAGGTTCGCGATCGTCTGGGCCTCCATCCCCTGGGCCGCGTCCACGAGGAGGATGGCGCCTTCGCAGGCGTTGAGGGCGCGGCTGACCTCGTAGCTGAAGTCGACGTGGCCGGGCGTGTCGATCAGGTTGATCAGGTACTCCGACCCGGCGTGCGGCCCCTCCTTGGGCCTGTACGGCATCCGGACCGTCTGCGCCTTGATCGTGATCCCGCGCTCGCGCTCGATGTCCATCTTGTCGAGGTACTGGTCGCGCATCTTGCGGGGATCGACGAGCTCGGTGATCTGCAGCATCCGGTCGGCCAGCGTCGACTTGCCGTGGTCGACGTGCGCCACGATGCAGAAGTTGCGGATGCGGTCGATGGGGGGCTTTGACACGCGGGGCTCGCGATCGTGCGGGCGGGAGGACCGGCGGCATCAGGACGCCACCGTCGTTGCCGCCAGTGTGCCATGCACAGCCACCGCACACCCCCGCGCACCGGTTGCCCGCCCGCTGAGCGCGCTGGTACGCTCGCATCCGGCCCACGTCGTGGGCCATCTTCCTGCCCACGGGCCCATCGCACGTCCTGATCAGGACCACACTGCGGATCGGGCCGGCGGGCCGACAACTCCCCGCGCCGCACCAACGCGCGCGCGCCGCAGCACACAGGACAGACGACGTGGCGAACATCAAGTCGCAGATCAAGCGCAACCGCCAGAACATTGCCGCCCACGAGCGCAACAAGGCCGTGCGGTCCCGCGTCCGCACGCAGATCAAGAAGTTCCGTGCGGCGGTCGAGGCGGGCGACAAGGCAGCGGCCGAGGCCGCCTACGTCGTCGCCACGAAGGAGCTCGACAAGGCGGCCACCAAGGGCGTGCTGCACGCCAACAACGCGGCGAACAAGAAGTCGCGCATGGCCAAGGCCCTGAACAGCCTCTGAGCCTCCCCGCATCGACGAAGGGCGCCCCGATGGGGCGCCCTCCCTCGTTCCGGTGGTCCGTCACCCCGTGATGAGCAGCTCGGCCACCATCCCGTTGACGAAGTGCGGCGGTCCGCCCTCGACCCCCTCGGGAGGTCCGCCCTCGGACTCGGCAGCCGCGGCGAGGTACTCGCCCGGGTCGGCACCGGTCGGGATCGCGCACAGGACCAGGTAGCGACCCGGCTCCGTCAGCGTGCCGTCGCCCTCGGCGGCGATCGTCTCGTCCGAACCCGGCGGCTGCAGCAGCACGGCCCTGACGCCGGGGAAGAAGGCGGCGACCTCCTCCGGTGGCAGCGAGAGGAGCTCTCCGGCAGACCGCTCCTCCCCCTCAGGCAGGAGGACGGCCACGAACTCGTGGAGCTCCGCCGCACTGCGGTTGTCGATCGTGATGGTGGACCCGGCAGCGAGCTCGGTCGGCAGGCCCTCGAAGGCGTAGTCGACCAGACCCACCTCGACGGTCTGGGGTTGGGGGTCCGATGCGCACGCGCTCAGCGCGAGCAACGACGACCCGATGGCGGCAGCGATGAACCTCTTCATGCGACGACCCCCCGATCTCCCCCCGCGTTCGGCGGCGGCCCGAGGATCGTGATCCCGTGCCGAGCACAGACGTCGGCGACCTCGCCGGGATCGATGGCCACCGGATCCGGCAGCGTCACGTCGGCAAGCGGCATCCCCAGCTCCGCGACCATCTCGTCGAAGCGCGGAACGGTCGTCCGCGACGCACAGACGTTGAGGATGGTCGCTCCGTCGGAGATCACCTCGAACGTGTGTGGGCGTGCGGCCGGGAGGTAGGCGATCGTCCCGGTCCCCCGCTCGAACACGTCGTCGCCGTACGTGAACCGCAGCTCCCCGTCGAGGATGACGAAGAGCTCGTCCTCGTGCTCGTGCTGGTGCAGCGGGGGGCCGAACCCCTGCGGGGACTCGAACTGGACGACGCTCATCGAGCGGCTGCCCTCGGCAGCGACCTTGACCGTCGCGAGGTGGTTGAGGAAGTGATAGTGGCTGCCCGAGCCGGGTGCGGTGACCTCGTGCGCTCGGGCCGTCGTCGTGTTCTCCATGTGGGCACCGTGTCCCGGCACCCTTCAGGAAACCTTCGGACGACGCTCAGGCCGGCTCGAGCGGCGGCACGTCGACGCCCAGCTCCGCGCCGGCGCGCTGCCAGTCGCGATGGGCCTCGGTGGCAGCGGCGTGCTGCCCCGCATCGAGGAGTGCGGTGACGAGCAGCTCGTGGGCACGGAGGTCGAGCTCTTCGACGGTGACGAGGCGCCGCGCGACCTCGGCTGCGCGGCCCGGGAGCCCGTCCGTGAGGTAGCGCTCGGCCTGGCGGGTGGCCGCGGCCGCGAATCGCGCCGCGACCTCCGCGCGCGTCGGCGATGCCCACGACGCATCAGGGTCCTCCGGCAGGAAGTGGCCGCCGAACGTGGCGACGACGGCACCGTCGTCCTCGGCACGATCGAACTCCACGAGGTCGAGGCTCACCTCGTCCAGGTCGAGCCGGACGCTCGACCGGTCGGCGACGACGCCGCCACCGAGTATCCGGCGGACGGTCGACAGCTGCACGGACAGGCGAGCTCCCACGCGTGCTCGATCCATCTCCCCAGGCCACAGGAGCTCGAACAGCTCCTCGCGCG
>JBFHRB010000181.1:0-6823 GCA_041591915.1 Nitriliruptorales bacterium | reverse complement strand
GGCGCTGACCTCGGCCGACGAGGTGGTGCTCCGACGGCCGTCCCAGGTCTCGAGGGTGAACGTCCCGGCGACCGAGGCGGCCGACAGGTCCGTCGCGATGCTGACGGCGGCGCCGTCAGCCCAGCCGTAGGTCCAGCCCTCGAACTCACACGTCGTGTTGCGACCGGAGGTCCGACAGATCGTCGACTCCGACCACACGTCAGCGCCGGACCAGTCCGGACTGACGTAGGCCGCGATGTAGGTGTGGGTGGTGCGCGTCGCGTTGCGTCCGACCTGCTCCGAGGCCACCCAGGACCCCGACGCGGACCGGTACTCGTAGGAGTAGCGGGACGGCTTGCCGGCGTGGGCCGGTGCAGCCGCCATGACGAGGAGCACGGTGCTCAGGCACAGCACGATGAAGCGTCGCATCAGCGATGGTCTGCACTTCTGGGTGCCGAGATCCCCCGAGGCGCCGGAGGCACCCGTATCCGCGCCTGACCTGTCAGACGCACGGAAACGGGTGCAGGTTGCGTCGCCGGCCGACCATGTGGCGCGCGTGCCACTTCCGCTCGCCCCTGCCGCGCGGCGGTCCGGTTCGGTCGCCGGGTGGGCCCGCCGTAGACTCCGCGCCGGCTCCGTCGTGCCCACGTGCGGCACGGGCCGATGGCCTCACGTCCGTCGCCGGAGTCGCCAAGGGGCACCACACGCACGTCGATCGAAAGGTCCACGCGTGAGCGCCGAGACGTTCCTCACCGTCTTCCGCATCGTCGGCGGAGTGGCGGTCATCGCCGTGACGGCCGCGCTGGCGGGCCAGCGGATCCTGTGGCTCTACGGGCTCGTGAAGAAGGCCCGGCCGGAGCCCGAGCGCGTCACGCGCCAGGCCATCGTCGGCAACATCAAGTACGCCATCGCCAAGATCTTCGGCAACCAGAAGCTGCTGCGCTGGTCACTGCCGGGCATCGCCCACTTCTGGGTGATGTGGGCGTTCTTCGTGCTGCAGACGACGTTGCTCGAGGCGGCCGTCGAGATCTTCGGTGGGCACAAGCTCCCGCTGCTCGACCGCATCTTCATCCCCGGCACGGACGTCCACCTGTACGACCTGCTCGGTTTCGCGCAGGACGCCTTCATGGTCCTGAGCCTCACGGGCATCGCGATCTTCGCGATCATCCGGTTCTCGCAGGACCCGCGGAAGCACGGGCGACAGAGCCGCTTCGCGGGGTCGAACCTCAACCAGGGCTGGTGGGTCCTCATGGCCGAGACCCTCGTGGTCTGGACCCTGCTCATCGCCCACGGTGTCCGCTTCCAGCTCGACCACGCGCCGACCGAGGCCGCGTTCCTGTCGAAGCAGTTCGGCGAGTGGTTCGCCGGCATGGACGAGCTCACCCTCGAGTACGTCGCCGTCTTCTCCCTCGTCGTCCACCTCGCGATCGTCGGCTGGTTCCTCGTCTTCACCCTGAACTCGAAGCACCTCCACATCGTCACGATCCCGTTCCAGGAGATCTTCGCGAAGCAGCCGAAGTCCCTCGGTGGGCTCAAGACCGAGATCATCGACATGGAGGCGATGGACGAGGAGACCGTCCTCGGCGTCGGCCAGGTCGACCACTTCGGCTTCAAGGCGTTCCTCGACTTCTACAGCTGCACCGAGTGCGGCCGGTGCCAGTCGCAGTGCCCGGCGTGGAACACGGGCAAGCCCCTGTCGCCGAAGATGCTGATCATGGACCTGCGCGACCACCTCTACGCGCAGGGGGACGAGCTCCTCGGCAAGGTCGAGGAGGGCCCGCAGCACGGCTGGTCGCTGGTCGGGAACTCACCCGGCGAGGAGAACGCCGTCATCGACTACGACGTGCTGTGGTCGTGCACGACCTGCGGCGCCTGCGTCGAGGAGTGCCCGGTCGACATCGAGCACGTCAACCACATCGTCGACCTGCGTCGCTACAAGGCGATGATGGAGTCGAGCTTCCCGCAGGAAGCCGGCGTGATGCTGCGCAACGTGGAGAACTCCGGCGACCCGTGGGGCGTCGGCGCCAACGCCCGCGAGGAGTGGACCGACGGCCTCGACTTCGAGATCCCGCGCGCGATGCCCGGGACGGAGCTCGCCGACGACATCGAGTACCTGTTCTGGGTCGGTTGCGCGGGCTCGGTCGACGACCGCTCGAAGAAGATCACGCGCGCCACGGCGGAGCTCCTCCACCAGGCCGGCGTGAAGTTCGCGATCCTGGGCAAGAACGAGACCTGCAACGGCGACCCGGCGCGGCGGCTCGGGATGGAGTACCTCTTCCAGATGCTGGCGCAGACCAACGTCGAGACCCTCAAGTCGGTGGGCGCCGACAAGAAGAAGATCATCACGTGGTGCCCGCACTGCTTCAACACGCTGCGCAACGAGTACCCGGACTTCGACGGGCACTTCGACGTCCTGCACCACTCGGACGTGCTGGCCCGCCTCATCGACGACGGCAGGCTCGTCGCGACGAAGGAGATCGACGCGCGGGTCACCTACCACGACCCCTGCTACCTCGGTCGCCACAACGAGGTCTACAGCCAGCCCCGCAAGGTCGTCGATGCGGTCCCCGGCCTGCAGCCGACCGAGATGCACCGCTGCCGCAGCAACGGCTTCTGCTGCGGCGCCGGCGGGGCACGCATGTACATGGAGGAGGACATCGGCAAGCGGGTCAACCTCGAGCGCATCGACGAGGCGCTCGAGACCGACCCCGACCTGATCTCCACCGCCTGCCCGTTCTGCACGACCATGCTCAGCGACGGCATCGCGCAGCGCGTCCAGGACGGCGTGATCCCCGACGGCAAGGTCGAGGTGCTCGACATCTCGGAGGTCCTCAAGCGCGGGATGCTCCCGGTCGTCACGCAGGGCGTGAACGGCGGGGCGTCGACCGACGACCACGACGAGGCCGAGGCGGCTGCGGCCGGCGCCGGGACCGGCGATGGCGACGCGCACTGACCGCCGACCACTCCAACAGGACGAGGCCCCGCCGGTGTGGCGGGGCCTCGTCGTTTCCGTCGGCAGCCTTCCCGCAGGCCGCCGCGCCGGGGGGTCTAGGCGAGCAGGCCCTGCCGCTCGAGGTCCACGATCATCTCGTCCGCATCGCGATCCATCACGATGGCGATGGCCCGGAGGTCGTCCTTGCGAAGGGTGATCATCCGCCCGTTGAAGTCGCCGCGCTGGATCTGGATGGTCTGCACGTACCGATGCAGCGGCGTGAAGGCGACCGGCGAGTCGGCCGTGAAGCGGGTGAGGTCGAGCGTGACCTTCTCGTCGATGTCAGCAGCGGCGGCGTCCCGCTCGTCCACCGGCAGCAGCTCCCCGACGGGGACGCCGTAGAAGCGGGCGAGCTCCGCGAGCTTCGCGACGCTCACGGCGCGGTCCCCGCGCTCGTAGCTGCCCACGACGACGGCCTTCCACTCCCCGCTCGAGCGCTCCTCCACCTGCTGCAGGGTGAGGCCCTGTTGCTGGCGGATGGCGCGCAGGCGATCTCCGAGACGGCGCTGGTAGTCGGTTGGCATCGCGTTCCCACTCCCCCGCGTTGTCGCCCCGGACCGTCCGGGGGCGCTACGGGGAGTAGCGGCGCGGACTAGTCCGAGTTACCCATGCGTGCGTTGAACGGACGCGTTGCGTCACCAGTCGCCCTCTGGAACGACACCCCGGGCGGACGCCAGTGCCATGCAGCCCGGTGGAGCGGCCCGCACGTGGCACTCCCGGCCAGGGTCCGTTCGGGGTTGCCTCGGTCACGTGGGCGCCGATTCGGCGTCCACGTTCCACGGCATGAGGAGGCACACGACATGCCAGCCATGGACTACTCCACGAGGTCGATCGCCGAACTGATCGACCTGACCGACCGAAGCGCCGTCGTCACGGGCGGAGCTCGCGGCATCGGCGAGGCCATCGCCACGCGGCTCGCCGAGGCGGGCGCGAACGTGTACATCGGTGACATCGACGAGGTGGCCGCGAAGTCCGCCGCAGACCGACTCGTCGCACGCGGCTTCGCGGCGCTCGGCAGCGCACTCGACGCCAGCGACCGCCACTCCGTCCAAGCCTTCGCGGAACTCGTCGCGCGCGAGTTCGGCGGCATCGACATCTGGGTCAACAACGCGGGCATCTACCCGATGGCCCCCGCGCTCGAGATGGACGAGGACCTGTGGGACCGGGTGCTCGACCTCAACCTCAAGGGAACCTTCTTCGGCTCGCAGATCGCCGCACGCCACATGGGTGAGACCGGAGGCGTGATCCTCAACCTCGCATCGACCGCCGGCTTCCGCGGCTCGCCACTCGCCACCCACTACGTCGCCTCGAAGCACGGGGTGCGCGGCCTGACCAGGAGCCTCGCGGCCGAGTTCGCCCCCATGGGCATCCGCGTCGTCGCCCTCGCCCCGACCCTCATCGAGACGCCTGGCATCGCGGAGGCGATGCCCGCCTTCGAGGCGATGGGACTCGACAGCGTCATCGACCAGATGGTCGCGGCGCTGCCGCTGGGACGCACCGGGGTTCCTGACGACGTGGCGCGTGTCGCGCTGTTCTGCGTCAGCGACCTGGCTGGGTTCGTGACGGGCAGCACCATCCCTGTCGACGGCGGAGCGCTCGCCATCTGAACCCTCGGATCGGGGTCGGGCCCCGGACCGGCCCCGGTCCTCCGCTCAGTCGCGGAAGTTGAGGTAGTAGCGGCTGGGGGTCGGGCCGCGCTGCCCCTGGTACTTCGACCCGATCTCGCCGCTGCCGTAGGGGTGCTCGGCTGACCGGTCGAGCTGGAAGACGGCGAGCTGGCCGATCTTCATGCCCGGGTAGATCGCGATCGGCAGGGTCGCGACGTTGCTCAGCTCGAGCGTGACGTGGCCGTCCCAGCCGGGGTCGATGAACCCGGCCGTCGAGTGGATCAACAGGCCGAGGCGGCCGAGGCTCGACTTCCCGTCGAGCGTGGCGACGAGGTCGTCCGCCAGCGCCACGCGCTCGAGGGTGGCACCGAGCACGAACTCGCCGGGGTGGAGGATGAACGGCTCGTCCTCCCCGACCTCGACGAGCTCGGTCAGCTCGGGCTGCTCCTCGCGCACGTCGATGTAGGGGTACCGGTGGTTCGCGAAGACGCGGAACGAGCGGTCCACCCGGACGTCGATCGACGCCGGCTGGACCGCACCCTCGGCGAGCGGATCGATGATGATCCGGCCGTCGCCGAGCGCCTTGCGGATGGAGCCGTCCGAGAGGATCACGCGCATCTCCTGCTGGCGGTGGGCGCAGGTCGACACCGGCGACCGGCACCGCAGGGGAAGGGCGGATCGAGTCGCGAGGCGGAGAGCGGACTGGCTACCATCCGCCCCCGTTCGCGGGTGTAGTTCAATGGTAGAACACGAGCTTCCCAAGCTCGGAATGAGGGTTCGATTCCCTTCACCCGCTCCAGTCCCTCGCGTTCCCGCGGCCCGTGGACGACCCGTAGGCCCCCGCCCCGGCGGGGGCTTCGTCGCGAGAGGTCCAACCTCGTGGCTAGGCGGGCGCGACCTGCTCACGCGAGCCCTCGACCCGGCGGGTCTCGACGACGGCGAGCAGTGCGACCCCCACGGCGACGGACCACAGCACGACCGCGGGTGACAGGCGAGGGATGACGGGGGTCGCCGCCAGCGCCAGCACGACCAGGACGAGCCTCGGGCCCACGACGCCTCGGACGCGCGCTCGCTGTGCGGCGCCGGCCAGACCCCCGACGAACAGCACGACCCCGCTGGTCAGGGCCAGCGACGCGGCGGCGGACAGCGGCTCGTCCGGATGCGAGATCGCCTTCTCGAACCCGACGGCGATGCCGATGACGCCCGCGACGACCACGGCGTGCCACAGCGAGAACACGTCCCGGGCGAAGGCGGCCAGGCGACGCGGCTCCTGCGCTGCCAGGCGCTCCTCGAGCTCCACCTGGAGCACAGCGAAGTAGGTCCACCACAACGCACAGGCCGCGACGACCGCACCCGAAGTCGCCGCCGCGAAGGCCACGTCACGGGTGAGCTCCGAGGTGGCCACGCCGGCGGCGATCAGTGACTCGCCGAGGGCGATGATGACGATCAGTCCGTGGCGCTCCGCGAAGTGCCCGACGGCGATGTCCCACGTTCCCCGGCCGGCGAGCGCCGCGCTGGCCATGTCCGCCACCGGCGCCGCCGCCCACAGGGCGAGGCGCAGACCCCCGTCGGCGAAGCCACCAGCGATGACGAGCCCGAGGCCCACCATCGACGACAGCGTCCAGACGTTGAGCAGCGGCACCTCGCTGGCGCGGTCGGCACGAAGCACCCATTCCTGCAGCCCGAGCCCGATGAGCCTCACCAGGACGTAGCTGATCGCGAACCAGGCGCCCGCGCCGTCGAAGGCGTCGGGGATCGCCTGGGCCAGGAAGAAGGCGACCGCCGTCGCTGCGAGGGTCGGCAGGCGGACCAGCACGTGCTCGGTGTCAGCCGTGTTGAGCGTCCACGTGAACTGCGTCCACGCCCACCACACCAGCCAGAACAACAGCAGGGCACGTCCGACACCCGCCCACGTCAGGTCGTGCAGCACGAAGGCCGTGAGCTGGGTGATGGCGTAGACGAACACGAGGTCGAAGAACAGCTCGACGAAGGTCGCACCCTGCTCCCGATCCACCCGCAAGCCGCTCATCGACACCTCCCTCGGTGCCCACACCGTACGCGGGGGTCGTCTTGCGACCGGCCTACCCCTGCCGTCAGGTCGGGCCGTCCTCACTCGGTCGCGCGCGTCGCGTCCGAGCGACGTGCGGCGACGGCGATGGTCGTGAGGGAGCCCACGGCGGAGGCCAGCACGGTCACCCAGGCGAGGACGGGCCACGCACCCCGCGCGCGAGCCAGGACGGCGACG
>JBFHRB010000180.1:0-6946 GCA_041591915.1 Nitriliruptorales bacterium | reverse complement strand
GATCGTCCTCATCGAGGCGATGAGCGCCGGCGTTCCCGTCGTGGCCTCCGGGATACCCGGCTACGCATCGGTCATCGACGACGGCCGCGACGGGCTGCTCTTCCCCGCCGGAGACGCCTCGGCCCTCGCCGCCACGCTCGCTGGCCTCGTGGACACCCCGGCGCGCCGCGAGGCGCTCGCGGACGGGGCTCGGCGGTCGGCGGAACGGTTCGACTGGCCGCGCGTCGCGCTCCAGCTGAGAACCCTCTACCTGGCGGCGATCGGCGCGTAGGCTCTGCCTGCCGCCGGACAAGGGGCATGCGGTGGGTGGAGGGATCGTCGCGGTCATCGTGCTGGTCGTGATCGGCCTGCTCGTCCTCGGGTTCGTCATCAGCGCGTACAACCGGCTCGTGGCCCTGCGCAACCGGTCGGAGGAGGCGTGGGCCCAGATCGACGTGCAGCTGAAGCGTCGCCACGACCTCATCCCCAACCTCGTGGAGACGGTCAAGGGCTACGCCAGCCACGAGAAGGAGGTCCTCGAGGAGGTCACCCGCGCACGCGCGGCGGCCGCCGGCGCACAGGGCGTGCAGGACCAGGCGCGGGCCGAGGGGTTCCTCGAGCGTGCCCTGGGCCGGCTCTTCGCCGTTGCCGAGGCCTACCCCGACCTCAAGGCCAACACGAACTTCCTCGAGCTGCAGGCCGAGCTCGCTCGGACCGAGGACCTGCTGAGCGGCGCGCGCCAGGGCTACAACGGCGCCGTCCGGGCCTACGACACCGCGCGGGAGCAGTTCCCGACCAACATCGTCGCGGGCATCTTCGGGTTCGAGGAGAAGGCCTACTTCGAGATCGAGGACCCCGAGGCCCGCGAGACGCCCCGCGTACAGTTCTGACCCGGCCGGCTGGCAGGGCACACGTGCGCTGAGGGTCGCTCCGGCCCCGTTACGCTCCGCCGCCAACGCACCTGCCAACGGATCCCAGACCCATGCATCGACGCGTCCTGCGCGCCCCTGCGGCGCTCCTCACGCTCGCTCTCCTCGCCACGGCCTGCGGTGGCGACGAGGAGGTCGACCCGACGCCGACGCCCTCGGCGACCGTCGTCGTCGAGCCCTCGCCCTCGCCGAGCCCCTCGCCGTCACCGACGCCGGAGGACGTCGCGGCGCTGACCGGCGAGCCGGGCGCGGCCCCGGACGTCCTCGAGCGGCCCGCGATCGCCGTCAAGGTCGAGAACAGCTCCGCCGCCCGCCCGCAGTCGGGCCTCGACGCCGCTGACATCGTCTTCGAGGAGCTCACCGAGGGCGGCATCACCCGCTTCATCGCCATCTTCAACTCCCAGCTGCCGGAGCGCGTCGGGCCGGTCCGGTCCGGGCGCCTCATCGATGCGGCCGTGCTACCGCCCTTCTCGCCCGTGCTCGCCCTCAGCGGGGCGCGCGACGAGGTGGTCAACGCGATCCGTCGTGGCGGCATCGAGACGCTGTACGACGACGGCACGGACTCGCTCTACTTCCGCGACCGCACCCGGCGCGCCCCCAGCAACCTCTACGTGGCCGGGACCGACCTCTTCGAGGCCGCCGGTCCGCTGGCCCCGCCCGCCACCGCGGCCTTCTCCTACGCGGCCGCGGCCCCGGCGGGGGCCGCCGAGTGCGATGACGACGACGAGGACTGCGAGGACCCGGGTGCGGCGATCGAGGTCCGCATGTCCCGGGTCGCCGTCGCGGGCTGGGAGTACGACTCGGCGGAGGGCCTCTACCGGCGGTCGCAGAACGGCCAGCCGTTCCGGGTGACCGGATCGGGCCAGGTCGGCGCCGCCAACGTCGTCGTGCTCGGCATGGTCGTCGGCCCTGGCGTCTGCTGCGACGCGGCCGGCAACCCCCTCACTCGCACGGACGTCGTCGGGTCGGGCCGGGCCATCATCCTGCGGGACGGCAGCTGGTACGAGGCGCGCTGGGAGAAGACCAGCGAGCTCGAGCACATCCAGCTCATCAGTGCCGAGGGCGAGCCGTTCACCCTCAAGCCGGGTGCGACGTGGGTGCACCTCGCACCGCGCGGCAACCTGCCGGCGGCGCCCTGACCAGTACCCTCGTTCGGGACACGCGCGGCGCCCGTCGGCCGCGCACACCTCCGGCTCCGAACGTCCCCTGAGGCGCAGCAAGGCAGCGATCCGATGACCGAGAAGACCACCGGCACCTACCGCGTCAAGCGTGGGCTGGCCGACATGCTCAAGGGCGGCGTCATCATGGACGTCGTGACCCCCGAACAGGCGAAGATCGCCGAGGAGGCCGGGGCCGTCGCCGTCATGGCGCTCGAGCGCGTCCCGGCCGACATCCGCCGCGACGGCGGTGTCTCCCGCATGAGCGACCCGGACATGATCGACGGCATCATCGAGGCCGTGTCGATCCCGGTCATGGCCAAGGCCCGGATCGGGCACTTCGTCGAGGCCCAGGTCCTGCAGTCGCTCGGGGTCGACTACGTCGACGAGTCCGAGGTGCTGACCCCCGCCGACGAGGCCCACCACATCGACAAGTGGCAGTTCGACGTCCCGTTCGTCTGCGGCGCCACCAACCTGGGCGAGGCGCTGCGGCGCCTGGCCGAGGGTGCCGCGATGATCCGGTCGAAGGGCGAGGCCGGCACCGGCAACGTCGTCGAGGCCACGCGCCACATGCGTTCGATCACGGGCGAGATCCGCAAGCTCGCGACGATGGACGAGACCGAGCTCTACGCCGCGGCCAAGGAGCACCGTGCGCCGGTCGACCTCGTCCGCGAGGTCGCCGAGACGGGGCGTCTCCCGGTCGTGCTGTTCACCGCGGGCGGCATCGCCACGCCGGCCGACGCCGCGATGATGATGCAGCTCGGTGCGGACGGCGTCTTCGTCGGGTCCGGGATCTTCAAGTCCGGCAACCCCGAGGCCCGCGCTCGCGCGATCGTCGAAGCGACCACGCACTTCGAGGACCCGTCGGTCATCGCGAAGGTCTCGCGGGGACTCGGCGAGGCGATGGTCGGCATCAACATCGACACGCTCCCGCCCGACCAGAAGTACGCGGACCGCGGCTGGTGACGAGCCGCGGCTGGGTCCCGGGCGAGCGGCTCGTCGGCCGCGAGGCCCCGCCGGAGCTGCCCGAGGGCGCCCCGACCATCGGCGTCCTCGCGCTGCAGGGGGACGTGCTCGAACACCTGCGCGCGCTGTGGCGTTGCGGCGCGAACGCGGTCCCGGTCAAGACCCGCGAGCAGCTCGAGTCGGTGGACGGCATCGTCATCCCGGGTGGCGAGAGCACGACCATCGGGAAGCTGCTCGCTCGGTTCGACCTCCTCGAACCGCTGCGCAAGCTCATCCTGGAGGGCCTGCCGGCGTTCGGGACCTGCGCCGGCATGATCCTGCTGTCCACGGAGCTCGACCAGGAGCGCGAGCAGCCGTTGCTCGCAGTCCTCGAGCTCCGAACGCGCCGCAACGCCTTCGGCCGGCAGGTGGACTCCTTCGACGTCCGCCTCGAGATCGACGGGATCGAGGGCGGCCCGATGGACGTCTCGTTCATCCGCGCGCCGTGGGTCGAGGCCGTGCTGGCCGACGACATCGAGGTGCTCGCCGAGGTGGCGGGACGCCCCGTCATCGTGGCCCGTGGCCAGGTCCTCGCGGCGGCCTTCCACCCCGAGGTCACCGGTGACGACCGACTGCACGCGCGGTTCGTCGAGATGGTCCGGGCAGCGCGCGGCGACTGAGCGGCGTCACCGGGTCGCGACAGAGGCGTCGGTACCCTCCGCGGTCGATCCACTCGGCACCTGGAGCCTCGATGTCCGGCCACAGCAAATGGGCGACGATCAAGCGCAAGAAGGGCGCGAACGACGCCGCTCGCGGCAAGCTCTTCGGCAAGCTCGTCCGACAGGTGGAGGTCGCCGCACGCGAGTCCGGGACGTCGGACCCCGCGGCGAGCCCGTCCCTGGCCGACGCCATCCAGCGTGCCCGCGACGCCTCCGTGCCGAAGGACAACATCGAGCGTGCCGCCAAGCGCGGCGCGGGTGAGCTCGACGACGGGGTCGCGTACACGCCCGTGACGTACGAGGGCTACGCGCCCGGCGGGGTGGCCGTGCTCGTCGAGTGCCTGACGGACAACAAGAACCGCACCGCGTCCGACGTCCGCCAGGCCTTCACCAAGGTCGGAGGCTCGCTCGCGGACCCCGGCTCGGTCGCGTACCTCTTCAGCCGCCGTGGCCAGATCGTCCTCGCCGCCGAGGGGGTCGACGAGGAGGAGGCCATGCTCGCGGGCATGGAGCACGGCCTCGAGGACCTCGAGGACCAGGGCGAGACCATGGTCGCGTGGTGCGACCCGGGGGAGCGCAGCACGCTGCGCAAGGCGTTCGAGGCCGCGGGCCTGGTCGTGCGGGAGGCGTCCTCGCCCCTCGTGCCGTCGACGAGCATCCCGGTTGCGGACGTGGCCGAGGCGAAGAAGATCCTGCGCCTGCTCGACCTCCTGGACGACCTCGACGACGTGCAGGACGTCTACGCGAACTTCGACATCGCCGACGACGTGATGGACGAGGCCTCCGCCGACGCCTGACCCGGTGGGGGCACTTCCTCGGCGGAGTCCCACCCGGGTGCTACGGTCACGAACGTGTGTTCGATGGCCGCGAGGGACCTCCGCGTGCTCGGGATCGACCCCGGGCTGACTCGGTGCGGCATCGGCGTGGTCGACGGCCCGCCGGCGCGCCCGCGCCTCGTCCACCAGCAGCTCGTGACGACGCCGACGGCCGAGGTGACGGCGCAGCGCCTGGTGCAGCTGCACGAGGCCATCGCCGCCGCGATCGAGCGCTTCCGGCCCGACGCCGTGGCGGTCGAGCGGGTCCTGTTCTCGCGCAACGTCCGGACGGCGATGGGGGTCGGGCAGGCGGCCGGCATCGCGCTGCTCGCCGCGGCCCAGGCGGGGGTCCCCGTCGAGAGCTACAGCCCCAACGAGGTCAAGTCGACCGTGGCCGGGTACGGCAGCGCCGACAAGGACGCCGTCGGCCGGATGGTGAAGGCGCAGCTGGCGCTCGAGGCGGTGCCCAGCCCGGCGGACGTCGCCGACGCCCTGGCCATCGCGCTCACCCACCTGCTGCGCGCGCGCCTGGCTGCCGCAGCCGGGCCGGCGACCGCGGCGTCGTCCGCGCTCGCCGAGGCCACGGCCGCCGCGCGGGCCTCCTCCCGAGGCGGCTGGGAGGCCGTGCTCGACCGACCCAACGTCCGCATCGCGGCGTCGACCGACACGCCACGACGCCCCACCCCCGGAGGTCCCACGTGATCGCCCTTCTCCGCGGTGACGTCGCCGCCCGCGCCACCGACCACGTCGTCGTCGACGTCGGGGGTGTCGGCTACCTCGTGCACGTGCCCACCTCGCTCGCCGATCGCGTGCCGCCCCGCGGGCAGCCGGTCGAGCTGCACACCACGCTGGTCGTTCGCGAGGACGCCATGACGCTGTACGGCTTCCCCGACGCCGTCGCGCGTGACCTGTTCGGTGCGCTGCTCACCGCGTCGGGCGTGGGCCCCAAGCTGGCGCTCGCCGCGCTGTCGACCATGTCGCCACCGGCACTGCGCAACGCGATCGTCGAGGGCGACGTCGCGGCCCTGTGCGACATCCCGGGCATCGGCAAGAAGTCGGCCCAGCGGCTCGTGCTCGAGCTCGGCGAGAAGCTCGGTGGCCTCGCCCTGGCAGAGGTCGGGCTGGATGGCGCGGCGGCCGGGGCGGTCCCCGTCGACGCGATGGCCGAGGTCCGGGCGGCGCTCCGCCAGCTCGGCTACTCCGCCAGCGAGACCCAGCTCGCGACGGCCGGCCTCGATGCCGCCGGTGAGGTCGGCGACCTGCTCAAGCAGGCCCTGCGCAACCTCAGCTTCGCCGGGGCGAACTGATGGACGCCGTCGAGGACGAGGTCCTGACGACCCGGGTCCTGCCGGGGGAGGAGCGCGACGACGCCAGCCTGCGCCCGCGGCGCCTCGGGGAGTTCGTCGGCCAGCCGCGCGTCCGCCGCCAGCTCGACCTCGTGCTGCAGGGCGCCATCGGCCGCGCACAGCCGGCCGACCACGTCCTGCTCAGCGGGCCGCCGGGCCTCGGCAAGACCACGCTCGCGGCCATCATCGCCACCGAGCTCCAGACCGCGTTCCGCGCCACGAGCGGTCCCGCCCTCGAACGGCCCGGCGACCTCGCCGCCATCCTCACCAACCTCGAGCCCGGTGACGTCCTGTTCGTCGACGAGATCCACCGGTTGCCGCGCGCCGTCGAGGAGGTCCTGTACCCGGCGATGGAGGACTTCCAGCTCGACATCGTGGTCGGCAAGGGGCCCGGCGCACGGTCCATCCGGCTCGACCTGCCGCGCTTCACGCTCGTCGGGGCGACGACGCGCACGGGCCTGCTCACCTCGCCGCTGCGCGACCGGTTCGGGTTCTCCGCGCACCTCGACTACTACGGCCCGGACGACCTGACGACGATCGTCGGCCGTTCCGCCGCACTGTTGGGGATCGGCATCGACGGGGACGGGGCGGTCGAGATCGCGCGGCGGTCGCGCGGCACGCCCCGCATCGCGAACCGGCTGCTGCGGCGCGTGCGCGACTTCGCGGAGGTCGAGCGGGAAGGGGCCGTCGATCGCGACGTCGCCAAGGCGGCGCTCGAGGTGTTCGACGTGGACGAGCGCGGTCTCGACGCGCTGGACCGCCGAGTGCTGTCGGCGGTCGTCGAGCGCTTCGTCGGTGGCCCGGTGGGCCTGGCCACGCTGGCGACGGCCATCGGTGAGGAGCCGGACACGGTGGAGGACGCCGTCGAGCCGTTCCTGATCCAGGAGGGGCTGCTGCAGCGGACCCCGCGAGGACGGATCGCGACGCTGGCGGCCTACCAGCACCTCGGGGTGGCGGCCCCACCAGGCGTCGTGGCCGGTGCACCATCGCTGTTCGACGACGCAACCGACTGACCGCGCAACGCCGCGTCAGCGGTAGGGTCGCCCCCCGCCCGCG
>JBFHRB010000179.1:0-6947 GCA_041591915.1 Nitriliruptorales bacterium | reverse complement strand
GTCCGAGGCGCCGAGGTAGCCCATGCCGGAGCGGAGGCCGCCCTCGAGCTGGGCGAGGACCTCGCCCACCGTTCCGCGGTAGGGCAGCAGGCCCGAGACCCCCTCGGGTACGAGCTTGGTCGGCTCGGCCTTGTTGTCGCTCTGGAAGTAGCGATCGGCGGAGCCGGCGCGCATGGCGTCGATGGACCCCATGCCCCGGTACTCCTTGTAGCGACGTCCGCCGACGAGGACGAGCTCGCCCGGCGACTCGTCGGTGCCGGCGAGGAGGTTGCCGGCCATGATGGCGGTCGCGCCGGCCGCGAGCGCCTTGACCACGTCGCCCGAGTAGCGGATGCCCCCGTCGGCGACGGTGGCGACCCCGATGTCGACGCCGGCTTCGGCGCACTCGAGCACGGCCGTGAACTGTGGCATCCCGACGCCGGTGACGATGCGGGTCGTGCAGATGGAGCCCGGGCCGACGCCGACCTTGACGATGTCCGCACCGTGGTCCTTGCAGGCGCGCACGGCGTCGGCCGTGGCCACGTTGCCGACCATGAGCGGCACGTCGGAGAAGCGGTCCTTGAGCTTGCCGGCGAACTCGAGGATGCCGGCGCTGTGGCCGTGGGCAGAGTCCACGGCCAGGAGGTCCACACCCGCCTCGACGAGCGCCGCAGCGCGCTCCATGCCGTCCGGACCGACGCCGACGGCCGCTGCCGCGAGTAGCCGACCACGGTCGTCCTTCGCCGAGTTCGGGTACTTGCGGACCTTCTCGATGTCCTTGAACGTGAACATGCCGACGAGGCGCTGACCCTCGACGATGGGCAGCTTCTCGACACGGTGGCCCTGCATGAGGTCGCGAGCCTGCTCGAGCGTCGTGCCTGGCGCCGCGGTGATGAGGCCGTCCGACGTCATGAACTCGTCGACGCGCTTGTCCGGGTCGGCCCCGAGGCGGAGGTCACGGTTGGTGCAGATGCCGACGAGGCGGCCGTCTGCGCCCACGACCGGGAAGCCGCTCACCTTGTAGCGGGCCATCAGGTCGAAGGCTCGCTGGACCGGGTCGTCGGGAGCCAGCGTGATCGGGTCCTGGATGAACCCGGACTCGGAGCGCTTCACCGCCTCGACCATGGAGGCCTGGACCTCGATGGGCGCGTTCTTGTGGATCACGCCGATGCCGCCGTGACGGGCCATCGCGATGGCCATCTCGGCCTCGGTGACCTTGTCCATCGCCGCCGAGATGATCGGCAGGCGCAGCTGCAGCGACGGCGTGAGGGCGGTGGAGACGGCGACGTCGCGTGGCAGGACCGCGGAGGCCTGCGGGACGAGGAGCACGTCGTCGTAGCTGAGTGCTTCGGAGATCTGTGGCACGTGGGGTCCGATCATCGCCCGTCAGGGCCGGCTCCCCCGAGAAGGTACGGCACCGCTCGCCGCGCCCGAAGCCACCTCGGCGGCTCGCGCGGGGAGCGGTCGGCTGCGCTCAGGCTGCGAGCGCCCCGATCTTGACCAGCGTCTCGCGGTACTCGTCCTGGTTGCGGGCGTCCGGCAGGCCGTTCACGACCTTGTAGACGACCTCGCCGTCCTTGTTCACGATGAACGTGCCGCGCAGGGCGCAGCCGAGCTGGTCGTTGAAGACGCCGTAGGCCTGGGCGACCTCGCCGTGCGGCCAGAAGTCCGCGAGGATCGGGAAGTCGTAGCCCTCCTGCTCGGCCCACGCGCGGTGCGAGAACGGCGTGTCGCAGGAGATCGCGACCGTCTCGACGTCGTCGTTCTGGAACGCGTGGATGTCGTCGCGGATCGCGCAGAGCTCAGCGTGGCAGGTGCCCGTGAACGTGAACGGGTAGAAGACGATCACGACGGCCTTCTTGCCGTGGAAGTCCGAGAGGCGGACGGGCTGCCCGCTCTGGTCCTTGAGCTCGAAGTCCGGTGCCTTGTCGCCGACCTCGACGGCCATGGTGCGCTCCTCTGCGTGACGGGATGGGGGGCGTCGCGAAGTGTTTCGGGCGCGTTGGGTAGCAGACGGTGCGGCAGCAGGCCAACGCGCGTGCGGTGTCGTCAGTCCTCGCCGATGGTCCGCACGACGTCGGGGACCGGGAGGCGGCGACCGAGCCGGCGCTCGAGGAAGCGGTGGATCTCCCGGATGTCCCCGCCCGTGGGGACCAGCACGCTGATCGGATCGGGACCACGCGCCTCTCTCGTGCGGCTGTCCGACCGGGTCGTGAGGATGAGCAGGGTCTCGCCTGCGATCTTGCGCACGCGGGCCACGTCGACGTCGTGCCACGGGACGACCAGCGGGCGCCAGAAATGGCGCGCGCGGAGCTCGTCGTGGGTGAGGTCGATCCGGAGCCCACCCGGCCAGGCGGCCTGCAGCGCGAAGAAGGAGGTCATGCCGAACAGGACGATCAGCAGCGCCCAGGCCGCGAAGTGCCCGCGCGTGTCGAGGACGAGCCACCACGCGCCGTAGGTGCCGATGCCCCCGGCGACGGCCCAGCCGAGGGTGCGCCCCAGGCCACGTGTGACCGTGACGCTCGGGACCGGGCGTTGTGTCGTCGGGGCCGCGGCCGTGCTCTCGTCCATCGACGGCACGGTACCGGTCAGCTGCGCTCGACCACGCCGTGGAGGTGGCAGGCCACGGTGCGACCCGCCACGACCTGGTCACCGGGCGCCGGACCGGCGCCGAAGCGCACGACGAGGTCGCCGGCATCGGCCTCCATCGACGTGGTGGCGTCGATCACGACGGTCGGGAGCGATGGACCGAGCTCGGTGAGCAGCTGCCGCAGCGCGTGGGGGTCGTCGGTGCGGAACCGGACGTGGTCGTCGGCGACCACCGCGGCCGTGCGGTCGCCGACGAGGCCCAGCTCCCGCTCGAAGGTCGCCTCGTCGATCCGCGTCCAGCGGTCCTCGAGGGCATCGATCAGGTCACGCCCCTCCCAGCCGCACGGCTCGAACGCCCGCGGACAGCGCGGGTGGAAGCGACAGCCACGGGGCGGGCTGAGCGCGTCGGGGATCTCACCGCGCGGGAGCTGCTTGTCGCGGTCGCGGCGGCTCGGGTCCGGCAGCGGGATCGCATCGAGCAGCGATGCGGTGTAGGGGTGCTGGGGGTCGTCGTAGATCGCGCGCGCCTCGCCCCACTCGACCATCTGGCCGAGGTACATGATGGCCATGCGGTCGCACACGAACCGGCCAGACGCGAGGTCGTGGGTGATGTACAGGTACGTGAGGCCGAGCTCGTCCTTCAGGTCCATCATCAGCTCGAGGACCTTGGCGCGGATGGACATGTCGAGCGCGGCGACCGGCTCGTCGGCGACGACGAGCTCGGGCCCGGTGATGAGCGTCCGGGCGATGACGACACGCTGCTTCTGCCCGCCCGAGATGTCCTCGGGGTAGACGTCGAGGTAGCGCTCCGCCGGGGCGAGCCCGCACCGTTCGAGCATCTCGGCGACGCGCGCCCGGGTCTCGGCGCGGGTCTGGGTGATGCCGTGGATGCGCAGTGGGTGGCCCACGCCCTGCGCGACCGTCATGGCGGGGTTCAGCGAGGCGTTGGGGTCCTGGAAGATCATCCCGAGCCGGCGTCGCAGCGGGCGGAACTCCTTCTCGGTGAGCCCGACCAGCTCGCGCCCCTTCCAACGGATCGAGCCGCCCGTGGCCGGCACGAGCCCGAGGATCGTGCGGCCGAGCGTGGTCTTGCCCGAGCCGGACTCGCCGACGAGGCCGAAGATCTCGCCCTCGCGGATGTCGAACGTGACGCCGTCCACCGCGCGCACGACCTGTTCCTCGCCGCGGCCGAGGAGGCCGCCACCGAGGTGGAAGTGCGTCTCGAGGCCGCTGACCTCGAGCACCGGCTCGCGCTCGCTCACACGCCCACCTCCGCGCCGCGACGGTCGGCGCCCGGGTAGAGCAGGCACGCCGCGTGCTGGTCGAGGGCGACCTGCGCGAGCATCGGGTCGACGCTGTGGCAGTCCTCGAAGGCCTGGTCGCACCGCGGCGCGAACCGGCAGCCACGCGGCGGCGCCGTGAGGTCGGGCGGCGACCCGTCGATCGAGGAGAGCTCGGTCGTGTCGACGCTGATCACGGACCGCAGGAGGCCCTGGGTGTACGGGTGCTTCGGCCGGGCGAAGACGTCGACGACGGGGCCGATCTCGACGATCCGGCCCGCGTACATGACCGCGACACGGTCGCAGGTCTCCGCGACGATCCCGAGGTTGTGCGTGATGAGGATCAGGCCGACGTTGTGGTCCGACCGCAGGCGGTCGAGGAGGTCGAGGATCTGGGCCTCGACGATCACGTCGAGGGCGGTCGTCGGCTCGTCCGCGATGATGACCTGCGGCTTCAGCACGATCCCGAGGGCGAGCATGATGCGCTGCCGCATGCCGCCGGAGAACTCGTGCGGGTAGTTGTTGGCCCGGGTGGGCGGGATGCCCATCTGCGCCAGCACCTCGCGCGCCATGTGCCGCGCCTCGTCCTTCGAGGTCTCGGGGCGGTGGGCCCGGATGGCCTCGACGAAGTGGTCGCTGACCTTCATCAGCGGGTCGAGCCGGGTCATCGGCTCCTGGAAGACGAGGGCGAGGTCCTCGCCGCGGGCCTTGCGGAGCCGGGCGTCGGACGCGCCGATGAGCTCGTCGCCCGCGAGGTTGACCGACCCGCCGACCAGCGCCCCCTGGGGCAGGAGCTGCATCAGGGCGCGACCGAGCGAGGACTTGCCACACCCGGACTCGCCGACGAGGCCGAGGCTCTCCCCCGGGTGGAGGTCGAAGGCCACGCCGTCGACCGCGCGGAGGTAGCCCTTGGGGGTCGCGTAGTCGACGGTGAGGTCGCTGACGGAGAGGGCCGGCACGGTGCTCACGCCTTCACCTCCGTGACGTCGGCGCCGTCGTCGGTGGCCTTCCGCTTCGGTACGCGGCCGCGGTAGCCCTTGACCCGCAGCAGCGGGTTGACGATGTCGTTGAGCCCCTCACCGACGAGCGTCAGGCCGGTCACGAGGATCATGATCGCCATGCCCGGGAAGAAGGCCGTCCACCAGAAGCCGCTGACGACATCGGGCAGTGCGCGCGCGACGTCGAGGCCCCACTCGGCTCGCGGGTACTGCACGCCGAAGCCGAGGAAGCCCAGCCCCGCGAGCGTGAGGACCGCATCGGCGGCGTTGAGGGTGAAGATGACGGGCACGCTCGACGTCACGTTGAAGAAGACGTAGCGCCACACGATCGTGCGCGGCTTGGCCCCGAGCGAGCGCGCAGCCTCGACGAACGGCTCCTCCTTCACGGACAGGGTGTGGTTGCGGATCACCCGGAAGTACTGCGGGATGTAGACGACACCGACCGCCACCGACGCGACGAACACGCCTGGCTCCTCGATGCGGCCCTCGAGCGCCTGCTTGAGCACGAACGCGACGAGGATCGCCAGGATCAGTGGCGGGAAGGCGTAGATCGCGTCCATCGACATGACGAGCACGCGGTCGAGGCGGCCGCCGCGGTAGCCCGAGTACAGCCCGAGCGGGACGCCGATGCCCATCGACAGCACCGTGGCGAGCGCGACGACCGCGAAGGCCACGCGTGCGCCGTGGACGATGCGCGACAGGACGTCGAAGCGTGCCGACGTCGTGCCGAACGGGTAGCCCTCGCTCGGCTCGATGCGCCGCGGCAGCTGTTCGCAGTCCAGCGTGTCCCCGCACGCCGCCGCGTCGATGGTGGCCGGGTCGGTGGTCGTGCCGACGATGTAGCGGTACTGGTCCTGGCCGTACGGGGCGATGGCGTCGGCGAAGATCGCCATGAGCGCGAACGCCAGCGTGATGATCAGCCCGACCACGACGAGTCGGCGGGCCATGGGGTTGGCCTGCCGCCACGGCTTGAGGGCGTGCTGGACGCGGGCGCGGCGGGCTGAGGTCTCGGCCATCTCAGTACCTCACCCGTGGGTCGATCAGGCCGTTGACCACGTCGATCAGCAGGCTGAAGAAGACGACGATGATCGCGACGAACGTCACGATCCCCTGGACCGCGGCGAAGTCGCGGTTGTTGAGGAACTCGACGAGCGCGCTGCCGAGGCCGGGCCACGAGAAGGTCGTCTCGGTGAGGATCGCGCCGCCGAGCAGGAGCGCGAACTGCAGGCCCATGATCGTGATGACCGGGATGAGCGCGTTCTTGAAGGCATGGCGGAACAGCACCTTGCGCTCCCCCACCCCGCGGGCCCGCGCGGCCTCGACGTAGTCCGCCCGCAGCGTCTGGAGCATGTTCACGCGGACCATCCGGATGAAGACCCCGGAGATGAGCAGCCCCAGCGTCACGCCGGGCAGGACGAGGTGGCGGAGGGCCGTGAAGAACAGCTCGCCGTCGGCGCGCAGGATCCCGTCGAGCAGGTAGAAGCCCGTGATCTCGAGCTGGCCGACCGGCACGGCGGCCGACATGCGGTTGCCCGACGGGAGCCAGCCCAGCCAGTTCGCGAAGACCAGCTGCGCCAGGATGCCGGTCCAGAAGACGGGTGCGGCGTAGATGAGGACCCCGAAGAGGCGGCCGCCGACGTCGAAGGGCGTGTCCCGCCAGCGCGCCGCGAGCGAGCCCACCACGATGCCGAGCACGACGGCGATCAGCATCGCCACGATCGTCAGCTCGACCGTGGCCGGGAACCGGTCGGCGATGATCTCGCTGACGGGGCGCGGGTCCGTGAACGCCTCGCCGAAGTCGCCGCGCACGACACCCGCGAGGTAGTCGACGTACTGGCTGAGCACGGACTCGTTGAGGCCGAGCGCCTCCTTGCGCTGCTCGATCTCCGCCGGCGACAGGCGGCCGCCGAGCGCGGCGCTGATCGGGTCGCCGGGGATGACCCGGAGCAGGACGAACAGGGCCGTCAGGAGCAGGAACAGGAACAGCGGCGCGAGGGCCAGCCGAGCCAGGAGGTAGCGGCGGAGGCTGCCCGACGCGCTGGACGTCGCATCGGCCATGGTGCGGGCTCCAGGGCGGCGTGTCTCGCGGAGGTGCGTCGGT
>JBFHRB010000178.1:0-6951 GCA_041591915.1 Nitriliruptorales bacterium | reverse complement strand
CCGTAGGGCCGGTAGGCGGCGGTCGAGATCGCGACCACCCGGCCGTCGGCATCGACCACGGGCCCCCCGGTCGTGACCGGCAGCGGCGCGAGGTCGGTGAGCAGCGAGCGCGGTTCGGTGGCGACGACCGTCGCGGCGACCAGGGCCAGGTTGAGCGATGGCGTGAGCCCCACCGAGAAGACGCGCTCACCGACCTCGACCCCGTCCTCCTCCGGGAGCCACTCGCCGATGTCCGCGCG
Source organism: Nitriliruptorales bacterium (assembly GCA_041591915.1). Lineage (GTDB taxonomy): Bacteria > Actinomycetota > Nitriliruptoria > Nitriliruptorales > Nitriliruptoraceae > JBFHRB01. The sequence continues at coordinate 6,712 of JBFHRB010000178.1, read as the reverse complement.
GATGTTCGCCGCGACCAGGGCCACGTCCATCGCCGCGTCCCAGTTGTGCACGGTCGCGACGAACGTCCCTTCGCCCGTGACGAGCTCGAGGTCCTCGACGACGCCCCGGGGGCCGTCGTCATCACGCACGAGCGAGTAGCTCGTCGCGAAGAAGATCGTGCCCTCGGCACGGACGACCGCGAAGGCCGAGCCGATGCGCGGCGCTCCGCGTTCACGGGGGGCCGGCTGCTGCGGCTGCTCCGCGGGCGGCTGCTCGGCCGGCGGGTCCTGCGCGGCCAGGGGCCGCACCTCACCCACGGCCGCGCCCTGTTGGTCGGGTGCCGGGGCCGCGTCGGGGAAGGTCCGCAGCAGGGCGAGCCCGATGGCGCCCGCGTCCTCGACCGGCAGCGCCCGGCTCAGCGTCTCGCGGACGGACTCGACCTCGCCCTCGATCTCGTCGAGTGCCTCCTCGCGCGCCTCGGCGACCCGGTCCACGGCAGCCTGCAGCTCCTGCCTCGACGCGCGGGTCTCGTCCTCGAGGGCGTCCACCTGCTGGCCGTAGTACACCGCGGCGATCGTCCCGGCGAGGACCGCGCCCGCGAGCCCGGTGGCCACGAACACGGGCAGCGTCCACCAGCCGAGGCGGTCGCGGTCGCCGAGGACCCGGTCGACCCAGCTAGCCATCGATCGACTCCTCGGCTCGGCTCCGCGCCCTGCGGCGGCGCGTCTCGACGAGGCGGACGACGGTCGCCACCAGCGGCACGAGGACAGCGCCGGCGATCGCGGTACGGACCGTCTCCCAACCTCGCACGAGGGCGGCGCCACCCCCGATCAGCACCCCCATCGGGACCAGCGCGACGGGGGTGAGGTGCCCACGGCCGCGCCGCTGGAGCTCACGGCTCGCGTACGACGCGCCGATCGCACCCAGCGCGAGCAGCACCAGTCCAGCGATGACGTCCACGGTCGTCCAGGCTCGATGGGAAGGGCTCAGGGGTACGAGCGCCGAAGTCTAGGGGTGCGCGGCCACACCGATGATCGGGGCGAGACCGCGCGACCGCTTTGCGGCCCGCCCCCAAGGCATGCGAGGCTCTGCACCACATGGGCATCCTGATGTTGAGCTGGGAGTACCCGCCGCGCGTCGTCGGCGGGCTCGGCCGTCACGTCGCCGCCCTCTCGCGCGATCTCGCGGCTGCGGGACACGAGGTGCACGTCATCACACGTGACCACCCGGACCAGCCCGCGCCACGCGAGGAGTGGCTCGAGGGCGTGCACGTGGTGCGGGTCACCGAGGCGCCGCCCGTCATCCCGTTCGACGACCTGATCCCGTGGGTCCTGGCCTTCAACAACCGTGTCCAGTCGGCTGCGGCGAAGGTCGTGCAGGAGTACGAGATCGACGTCATCCACGCCCACGACTGGCTCGTCGGGTACGCCGCCGCAGGCATCAAGGACGCGTTCGGGATCCCGCTGGTCGCCACGATCCACGCGACGGAGTACGGCCGCCACCAGGGCTACCTCCCCGGCCCGATGAACAAGCTCATCCACCAGATGGAGTGGTGGCTGACCTACGAGGCCCGCCGGGTCATCACCTGCTCCAAGTACATGCGCAAGCAGGTGCGCGAGATCTTCCAGCTGCCCGGGGGCAAGGTCGACGTCGTGCCCAACGCCGTGGCTGCCCGGGACTTCCAGCTCCCCGCGGACGAGGTGGCCGGGTTCCGCGAGGAGCTCACGCCAGACGGCCAGAAGATGGTGCTGTTCGCGGGACGACTCGAGTACGAGAAGGGCGTGCAGACCGTGCTCCACGCCCTCCACCGCGTCCGTGCGGAGGTCGGCCCGGTCACCTTCTTCATCGCCGGGATGGGCACGTACTCGGACGAGCTTCGGGCGCTGGTCCGCAAGCTCCGCCTCGGCCGCCACGTGAAGTTCACGGGCTTCCTCGAGGACCACGACCTGCGGCTCCACTACGCCGCCTCCGACGTGGCCGTGGCACCGTCGATCTACGAGCCGTTCGGGCTCGTGGCCGTCGAGGCCATGGCGTGCGGCACCCCGGTGGTCGTCGGCGACACCGGTGGCCTGCGCGAGATCGTCGACCGTGGCCACGGCCTGACGTTCACGCCGCAGGACGACGAGGAGCTCGCCGACGCGCTGGTGCGGATCCTCACGGACGACGAGCTCGCCACAGAGCTGGTGGCGAAGGGCCGCCGTCGGATCGCCCGGCGCTACGACTGGTCGAAGGTCGCGCACAAGACGGTCGGCGTCTACGACCGCGCCATCGACGAGGAGGCCGAGCTCGCCGGCGTCCCCGAGGAGCGGCCCCCGCTGCGCGCCATCCTGCGCGAGGCACCGATCCTCGACCTCGACGGCCTGGCCGGCTGAGGCAGTCGGCGCGTCAGGCCTCCGTCGGCGGGACGAGGTTCAGGCGCAGCGCGAGGCCCTCGAGCTGGGTGATCCACCGTGCGGCCGCCTCGTCGGGGCGCTCGCGCAGCACCGGGAGCACCGCGCGCAGTACGTGGAACGCCACGTTCTGTGCGCCGCCGAGGTCGACCTCGAACGGCAGCGACTCCGACACGCCGACGAGGCGGTCGAGGTGCGCGAAGAAGGCCTCCTCCTCGCGACCGAACCGGTCGAAGACGACCGGGTCCTCCGTGCGCGCGCCGATGTCGCGGGCGATGCGGTCGACGGTCACGCTGAGGGTGTGCGCGAGGCCCTCGGCGTCGAGCGTGATGTCGAGGCGTCGCGCCTCGTCGATCAACGACCGGACGGTGCCCGGGTCGATCGTCCCGTCCGAGAACTGCTCGCGCAGCTCGGCGTTGATGACGACCTCCGCGGCGGAGCGCAGCGCCGGCGGCATCCGGACCCCGAGCTCCGACAGGAACCGGAGCAACGGTGCGCGACCGCGGTAGATGTTGCGCTGCGTCGCCTCGGCGTCCTCGACGGCGTTGCCGAGCACGATGTCGAGGATGCGCTGCTGCTCGTCGCGGAAGAGGGTCCGCAGCGAGTACTGCGGCTGGCCGAAGTGGCCGTCGAGTCGGCGGATGACCTCGGGGAAGTCCGCGCTCGCGAACGCGGCGTCGAGGTCCTCGCGCATCGCGGTGTAGTCGGCATCCTCTCGGACCTGCCGCATGCCGCACACGAAGTTGTGGTCGCCCAGGTGCAGGACGGCGAACTCGAAGACCTGCTCCGCGAGCGTGATCGTCGACCGGATCCTGGAGCGTCCGACGGCCAGCTGCGCCCGGCCAGCACCGACCCGGTGCTCGTCCTCGCGGACGACCTCGTAGCAGCCGATGTGCTCGGTGCCGCGGTACCGGCGGAAGAGGCCGGAGATCGCGAAGTGCGCACCGACCGCCTGCAGGTCCGCCATCGACGGCTGGACCTCCCGCTCGTACAGGTCGCGTCCGTTGCCCAGGACCTCGAGGTTCGACTCGGCCTTGGCGAGGCGCGTCAGGAACTCGGTCTCGAGGTCCTCGTCGAAGATGTGCTGGACGAGCTGCGCGGCGCGGGCGGCGTAGCGCAGCACCTGGATCGTCTCGATGCGCGTGAGCTCCTCGAAGAACCAGCCGCAGCTCGTGTACATGAGCATCAACTGGCGCTGGAGCTCCATGAGCCGCAGCGCGGTGCTGGTGTCGGCTCCGGGGTCGGCGCGGTGCGTGGCCATGAAGTCGTCGATCGACTCCGGAGAACGGTCGAGGACGACCTTGATGTAGGCGTCGCGCGCCGCCCACGGGTCGCGGAACACCTTGCCCGCCAGGTGCTCCGAGCGGGCGTTCGCGGCGTCCCGCAGCCAGTCGAGCGCATCGCGCAGGGGGGTCCTCCACGCCTGGTCCCAGCCCGCTTGCCCGCCGGTCGTGCAGCCACAGTCGCCTCGCCAGCGCTCGATCCCGTGGGCGCAGCTCCAGCTGGAGTCCTCGACGATCTGCGCCTCGTGTTCGGGCGGGTGGAGCTCGAGGTACTGGGCGTAGTTGGTGAGGTCGACGTCCGGGCGCTGCCGGATGATCTCGAGCGCATGGGCGAGCGCCATCTCGCCGTGCCGATGGTGGTGCCCGTAGGACTCGCCGTCGGTCGCGATGTGCACGAGCTGTGGCGTGTCGGTCTCGAGGAAGCCCGACAACAGGCGCTGCGTGAAGCGCTCGCCGGACTCGAGGAGGCCCTCGAACGCGACGGCCCGGGAGATGGGCCCGTCGTAGAAGAACACCGAGATGGTCCGCCCGGAGGGCAGGGCCACCGTGTAGGGGACGCGCGGGTCGACGCGCCCTCCCGTGACGTCGAGCCACTCGGTCGCGCCCGAGCTGCGAGTCGCCTTCGCCTGGGCGGGCGACAGGACGGTGAACCGGATCCCCTGCTCGGCCATGAGGTCGAGGGTCTCGGTGTCGACCGCCGCCTCGGCCAGCCACATGCCCTCGGGCTCACGCCCGAAGCGGTGGCGGAAGTCGGCGATCCCCCAGGCGATCTGCGTGCGCTTGTCGCGACGGTTGGCGAGGGGCAGGATCGCGTGGTTGTAGGCCTGCGCCATCGCCGAGCCGTGCCCGCCGAACCGCCGCATCGAGCGCCGGTCGGCCTCGAGGATGGCCCGGTACGTGTGCGGGTCCTCCTCCTCCATCCACGCGAGCAGCGTCGGACCGATGTTGAAGCTCATGCGGGCGTAGTTGTTGACGAGCCGCGTGATCCGGTCGTCCTCGTCGAGGATCCGGGCGTTGGCGTTGGGCGCGTAGCACTCCGCCGTGATGCGTTGGTTCCAGTCGTGGAACGGGTACGCGGACGGCTGTTGCTCCACCAGCTCGAGCCACGGGTTCTCGCGCGGTGGTTGGTAGAAGTGGCCGTGCACGCAGACGTGCCGCTTCAACTCGGATGTCGCCACGGTCGCTCCTGGACCTCGGCTCTGGCAGCTCGCGGAGGGTAGGCCGCGCGCCAGGCCGTCAGTCGGACTCGTTGGATCCTGACGGTGCGAACACCACGACGCCCAGCGGAGGCAGGGTGACGTTCAGGGAGTGGCTGCGCCCGTGGTACGGGAGCGGCCGGGCCTCGACGCCACCGAGGTTGCCGTGCCCCGAGCCGCCGTACTCGCCCGCGTCCGAGTTGAAGACCTCGCGCCAGAAGCCCGCACTCGTCACGCCGATGCGATAGTTCGATCGCGGGAGGGGCGTGAGGTTCGCGACGACGAGCACGGGCTCCCCGTCCCGGGCCCGGCGGAGGTAGGACACGACCGACGACTCCCAGTCGAGGGCGTCGACCCACTCGAAGCCGAACGGCTCCACGTCGCCCTCGTGGAGCGCCGGGGTCTCACGGTAGAGCCTCGCGAGGTCACCGAGGCACTGGATGAGCTGGCGGTGGGGCTCGTGCTCCAGCAGGTGCCAGTCGAGCGAGCGGTCGTGGTTCCACTCCGTCCACTGCCCGAACTCGCAACCCTGGAACAGCAGCTTCTTGCCGGGCGTCGTGAACATGTACGCGTAGAGGGCTCGCAGGTTCGCGAACCGCTGCCAGTCGTCACCCGGCATCTTCGTGAGCAGCGACCCCTTGCCGTGCACGACCTCGTCGTGCGACAGCGGGAGGCAGTAGTTCTCCGAGTACGCGTACACCGAGCGGAAGGTGAGCTGGTTGTGGTGGTACTTGCGGTGCACCGGGTCCTTCTGGAAGACCTCGAGGGTGTCGTGCATCCAGCCCATGTCCCACTTCATGCCGAAGCCCAGCCCACCGACGTAGGTCGGGCGTGAGACCATCGGCCAGGCGGTGGACTCCTCGGCGATCGTCTGCACGCCCGGATGCCGCTGGTAGACCTCGGTGTTGAAGCGACGCAGGAACTCGATCGCCTCGATGTTCTCGTTGCCGCCGAACTCGTTGGGGATCCACTCCCCGTCCTTGCGCGAGTAGTCGAGGTACAGCATCGACGCGACGGCATCCACCCGCAGCCCGTCGATGTGGTACTCCTCGAGCCAGCACATCGCGCTCGACAGGAGGAAGCTCTGCACCTCCTTGCGGCCGTAGTTGAAGATGTAGCTCGACCAGTCGGGGTGGAAGCCCTTCCGCGGGTCCGCGTGCTCGAACAGGTGCGTGCCGTCGAAGAACGCCAGGCCGAACTCGTCGGTCGGGAAGTGCGACGGGACCCAGTCGAGGATGACGCCGATGCCGGCCTGGTGCAGCCGGTCGACCAGGTACTTGAAGTCCTGCGGCGTGCCGAAGCGCGACGTCGGCGCGAAGTACCCGGTGGTCTGGTAGCCCCATGACCCGTAGAAGGGGTGCTCGGTCACTGGCAGGAACTCCACGTGGGTGAAGTTCAGCCGCTCGATGTGCTCGATGAGCCGGTCGGCGAGCTCGCGGTACGTCAGCATCCGGTCGCCGTCGCCCCGCATCCACGACCCGAGGTGCAGCTCGTAGACGGCCATCGGCCGGTCGAGCCGTTGGCGCTCGGCGCGCTCGGCCATCCAGTCGTCGTCGTCCCAGTCGTAGCTCAGGTCCCAGACCTTCGAGCCGGTCTTGGGCGGCGTCTCCGTGTGGACGGCGAATGGGTCGGCCTTGTCCACCCGGTACCCGTCCTGCTTGGACCACAGGTGGAACTTGTACGTGTCGCCGTTGCCGACCTCGGGGACGAAGCCCTCCCAGATCCCACTGACGCCGCGCGCAGCCAGGTCGTGCTTCTCCTTGTCCCAGCCGTTGAAGTCGCCCATGACCGTGACACGCTCGGCGTTGGGGGCCCAGACGGCGAAGTGGGTGCCCGCGATGCCGTCGAGCTCGCGGAGGTTGG
>JBFHRB010000177.1:0-7066 GCA_041591915.1 Nitriliruptorales bacterium | reverse complement strand
GCGATGGGGGCGCCGACCACGAGCATCGCGAGCGGGAGCAGCGTGCCGAGGATCCGCGCGGTGCGGTTCGCCTCGACCACGTACCGGCGGACGTCGGCCTCGCTCAGCTCGACGTGGATCGGTGGGTGGGTCGGCGTCACGCCCCGACCCTAACGCTGCGGCCCCTCACCGGTCGCACCACTACCGCTCCGTGGCCCGCTCCACGAGGCGCCGACGGAGCAGCTCGAGCGCCACGGACCCGAGCCGTGTGCGGATGGTCTCGCGGTCCCCCGGGAGGTTGCGCCCGTGGACCTCGACGTCGCCGTCCGGGCCAGCGAGCGCCCAGAACACCGTGCCGACCTCGATGCCGTCCTGCTCGGCGGGCCCGGCCACGCCGGTCACGGCGATGCCCCAGTCGGCACCGACGACGTCACGCACCCGGGTGGCCATCTCGCTGGTGACGGCACTGCTGACCGGCCCCTCCTGGTCGAGGAGCCCCTGGGGGACGCCGAGCAGGCGCGCCTTGGTCGGGGTCGCGTAGACGACGGTCGCGCCGGCGAGCACCGCGGAGGCGCCGGGGACCGAGGCGAGCCGGGACGCGATGTCGCCGGCCGTGGCCGACTCGGCGGTGGCGACCGTCTCGCCGGCCTCGGTGAGCAGGCGGACCAGCACCTGCTCGAGGCTGTCCTCGTCGACGCCAGCGACGACCGGCCCCATGGTCCTGACGACCTCGTCGACGATCGGCTGCGACGCGAGCTGCGCAGCCTCGAGCGAGTCCGCCGTCACGGTGACGCGCGCGGCGATCTCGTTCTTGTGCGCGAGGAAGGAGATCGTCGCCTCGCCGGAGGACTCGCAGCGCTCGACCACCGGCGCCAGGGCCTCGGCCACCGCCGACTCGGACGAGCCCGCGAGGTGGACGATCCGCGTCACGGTGACGCGCGCGCCAGCGCGCTGCTGGACCTCGGGGAACACGTCGCGGGAGAAGAGCTGCTCGAGCTCCCACGGCACTCCCGGCAGGGCGTAGATCGTGACGTCGTGGCCACCGATGCTCGTGTCGAAGGCGATGCCCGGGGCCGTCCCGACGGGCTGGAGGGCGCGGGCGCCGACGGGCAGCCGCGCCTGCTTCAGGTTGCGTGCGGGCATCCTCACGCCGCGGCTCGCGAAGTACTGGACCAGCCCCTCCTCGAGCTCGGGGTCGGTGCGCAGCTCGACGCCCGCGGCCACGGCGATCGCCTCGCGGGTGAGGTCGTCCTGCGTGGGGCCGAGCCCGCCACCGCAGACGACGACGTCGGCGCGGGCGGCGAGCAGCGACAGCGCGTCGACGATCTCGTCGAGGTCGTCGCCGACCGACAGGTGGTGGCCGACGTCCACGCCGAGGAGCGCGAACTGCTGTGACAGCCAGGTGGCGTTCGTGTCGGTGAGGTCGCCGAGCAGCAGCTCGGAGCCGATCGAGAGGATCGCGGCGCGCACGGGTGGCCTCAGCTGGTGGTGCGGGACTCGCGGGCCAGCCGGCCGGCGCGGAAGGCGTACTCGAGGCCCGAGATGACGGTCAGGGCCAGGGCAACGTACAGCGCGATCTCGGGCCAGGGGCCCGTGACGCTGGGCAGGAGGAACAGGGCCACCGCGATGACCTGGCTGACGGTCTTTCCCTTCCCCCAGACGCTGGCCGGCATCACGAGGTCGAGCTTCGCGACCAGCTGCACGCGCAGCAGCGTCACGGCCACCTCACGGAACAGGATGACGATCACCGCCCACCACGGCAGCTCCCCCACCGCCGCCAGCGACGCGAGCGAGCCGATGATCAGAAGCTTGTCGGCGATGGGGTCCGCGAGCTGGCCCCACCGGGTCACCCCGTGCCAGCGGCGCGCGACCCAGCCGTCGATCGAGTCGGTCGCGGCCGCGAAGACGAAGATCGCGAAGGCCCACCAGCGCTTGCTCGGGTCGTCGGCCGCGAGCAGCCACAGGATGACCGGGACCAGCAGCGCCCGGAAGAAGGTGATGAAGTTCGGGACGTTGAGCCAGTGCGGCTCCTCGGCCTCGCGCAGCTCGCGCAGGTCGACGATGCGCAGGTTCTGGGTCGTCCGGAAGACGAGCTCGGAGGCCGGCACGCGCCGCGTGTCGGGCCCCTTCGGTCGATCGTGATCGGTCACGCGTGCTCCGGCGTCGCGATGAGGTCGACCCCATCGGCCTCGACGACCCGCGCCGTGACCGTCCGGCCCAGTGGAAGGTCGACGGGCTCCCCGTCGGCCGAGACGAGCCGCACCTCACCGTCAGTCTCCGGGGCCTCGCGGTACGAGCGGCCCGCACAGATGCCTTCGGCGACCTCCTCGACCGTGACCTCGAGGTCGCGGCCGAGGAACTCGCGGGTTCGCTCGTCGGCGATGCGCTCCTGCAGCTCCGAGACGCGGTTCATGCGCTCGAGCGCGAGGTCGGGATCGACCTGGTCGGGCATCGTCGCGCTGGGCGTGCCGTCCTCGATCGAGAACGTGAAGGTGCCGACCCAGTCGAGCCGCGCGGCTTCGAGGAACTCCTCGAGCGCGCGGACGTCGTCCTCGGTCTCGCCGGGGAACCCGAGGATGAAGTTCGAGCGGAACACGGCACCCGGGTCCAGGGCGCGGATGTCCTCGACGATCTGGAGGAACCGTTCGGGGCTGCCGCTGCGCGCCATGCGGGTGAGGACGTCGTGGCTCGCGTGCTGCAGAGACAGGTCGAAGTAGCTCGTCACCTTCTCGAGGCCGCACATCGCCTCGACGAGGGGACGCTGCAGCTCGGCCGGCTGGAGGTACATGAGCCGGATGCGCTCCAGCTCGTCGATCTCGCTGAGCGCTTCGAGGAGTCGGGGCTGGAGGTCGCGACCGCCCTCGAGGTCCTTGCCCCAGGAGGTCGTGTTCTCCGAGACCAGCACGACCTCGCGGGCGCCGTTGCCCGCCAGCCACGTGGCCTCGGCCACGATCTCGTCGAGCGGGCGGGAGCGGAAGCGACCGCGGAACGACGGGATGGCGCAGAAGGTGCAGACGCGGTCGCAGCCCGACGCGATCTTCAGGTAGGCCCAGGGGCGGCCGTCGTGGACGCGGACCGGGAAGCGCGGCCCGGAGGCCGGGATCCGGTCGAGGCTGTCCTGTGGCGTCGGCGTCCGGTCGGGCTCGGCGACCTCGGGTGGGGCCTCCGTGGGCGGCGCCATGAGGAGCGGCAGCCCGCGGCGCGTCGTCGACTCCGCGGCCTGCTTGCGCTCGCCGACGACGACACGGGGCACCGGCCCCCCGTCGAGGAGCTCGTGGACGAGCTGGGGCAGCCGCGGGTAGCCGGCGAAGCCGACGACCGCGTCGGCCTCCGGGATCGACTCGGCGAGCTCGTCCGGGTAGCGCTCGGCCATGCAGCCGACGACCACGACCGCCCGCACCCCGCTGTCGTCCTTGAGGTCGCAGGCGGCGAGGACCGTCTCGATCGACTCCTCCTTCGCGGGTGCGATGAAGGTGCACGTGTTGACGAGGACCGCGTCCGCGTCGCTGGGGTCGTCGACGACGACGTCCCCCTCACGCAGGAACAGGCCGGCGAGCTGGTCGGAGTCGACCTCGTTGCGGCCGCAGCCCAGCGTGACGATGGCCACACGACGCGGCGAGGTGGAGGTGGACACGCGGGTCTCCGGCGAGCGACTCGGGGTCGGTGGTGGCGGCTCCCCACCCTGGCTCAGGCCGCGGGGGCAGGTCCGTCCGGTGTGTAGGTTACGGAGACGGGCCGCCCCGGCTCGCCCGCGAAGCCGACGTCCTGGCCGTTCAGCTCGACCCGCACGCCGCCGGGGTTGCCGAAGCGGATGCTCACCGCCTCGTCGTCCTGGAACTGCAGGGACTCGCCCTGCCTGATCGTGGTCTCCAGCACGTCCTTGCCGTCGATGGTGACGCGCAGCCACGAATCGTCCTCGAACAGCAGTACGAGGTTGACGCCGTCGAAGGTCGGCGACGGCGAGGGCGACGCCGCGGCCGTGGGCGAGGGGGTCGGCGTCGGTGAGCTCGCCACCGGCTGAGGTGCCGGCTGAACGGCGGGTTCGGGGTTGCGCGACCCCAGGAGCTGGGTCAACGCCACCCCGGCCACGACGACGACGATGGCGATCGCCGCCCAGGCGATCCATGCCGGCGGCCGGTCGCGCGGTGCCGAGGCGACCGGGTTCGCGGCGATGCGGGCCGGGTCGTAGTCGTCCTTCTGGACGTAGCGCCGGTACTGCTCGAGGAGCGGGGCGGTGTCGAGGCCGAGGTAGCGCGCGTAGGTGGACAGGAAGCCCTTCGCGTAGACGTCGCCGCCGAACGCACCGAACTCCTCGTCCTCGAGGGCACGGAGGTAGTCCGCGCGCACGCGCGTGTCGCGGGCCGCCTCGTCGACGGTGCGGCCCGCCTCCTCCCGCGCCGTGCGCAGGGTCTCCCCGATCCCGATCGCCAACACCAGCTCCGTCGATCGCACGCGCAGCCTAGACCGTCGAGCGCGCGCCTCTCGCGCACGACGCAACGCAGGCCCCAAGCCGACTGTTGCCGGTTCCGTTGCCGGCGACGTACGCTGAAACATGTCGTCCCCGCCCGCGGCGGACGTCCGGTCCGACGTCGGGGGGCTGCGGGCGGGGACGACGTGCCTCGACCCTGCCGTCCTCCTTTGCCTGGAAGCCCCCGTGATCGGACCGGATCGCGGCCGTCCGCGCCGCGCCTGCCTCCTCGTCCTCGGCCTCTTCGGCCCCGCGCAGCCGTCCGTCGGCATCCGGGACATCCTCGTGGACGTCGGTGTCAGCGTCGCGGCCTGCAGGTCCGCGCTGCACCGACTGCGCCAGGACGGGCTCATCACCTCACGCCGGGAGGGTCGCCACGCCGTCGTGCGGCTGACGGCGAAGGGCACCGACGCGGCGGACGAGCTCATCCGCCGCATCACCGAGGACCCTCCGCTCATCCCGGTGGGGCGGTGGCTGCAGGTCGTCTACCGGACCGGCGACCCCCGGGCCTCCCGCTCGCTGCGCGACTGGCTCGAACGCCGCGGCTTCGCGACGCTCTCCCCCGGCGTTTGGCTGCACCGCGTCGACCACCGGCCCGAGCTCCATCGCCGGTTCGGGCGCCTCGACGGCCTCCACGTGCTGGTCAGCGAGCCGGTCCCCGGGGTCGAGGCGAGCCTGTGGGACCTGCGCGCCATCCGCGACCGCTGGGAGCAGATCGAGGTGCCGGCGCCCCGTCTCGCGGCGGGGCCCGAGGAGCAGCTCGCCCTGCTCCTCGACGTCCTGCTCGGCGTCCTCGCCGCCGACGACGGTGATCCCCAGCTCCCCGACGACGTCGCCGGCCCCTGGCATCCACGCGACCGGGCACTGCACCGTGCTCGCTACCTGTTGGAGGCGACGAGGGCCATCGCCGGGCGCGCGGTCGAGGCCCGCGTCGCGGAGGCGATGGGCACGCCCTGACCGTCCGTCGATACCGAGCGCGCGCGGCCTGTGCGGTACGGTGCGCGCCATGAACAGCTTCCGCAGACTCCTCACGGTCACGTGCGCCCTGCTCCTCGCGCTCGTCCTGGCCGTCGGCCCGGTCCAAGCGACCGAGGGCGGCGGCGAGGGTGGCGAGGGTGGCGTCGAGAAGATCGAGCTCCCCGAGCGGCCGCGCGACCAGCTCGCGTTGCTCCTCGTCGGGTTCCTGATCCTGGGCGGCGTCTTCGCCCTCGACAACGCCCGGCGACAGCTCAAGGGCGAGCGCGACCAGGCGAGCGGCGAGTTCCGCTGGCGCTGACCGGCTGAGGACCCACAGACGGCGAACGCACCCCTCACGGGGTGCGTTCGCCTTTGGCAGCCTCAGCCTCGTCGCCGCTTCGACGCGAGGCCGCCGAGGATCATCAGCGCCGCGCCCGGGATCAGCCCGCCGCCGGTGGCCGGCAGCTCAGCCGGCTCGGCGGCCGGCGGCGCGGCCGGCGACGGAGCCGCGAACGTGATGCGGTGGGAACCGGACGACAGCACGGCCGCCGCCCCGGCGGCAGCAACCCCGTCGACGAGGACGGTCGTCCCGGCGGGCAGGCCGTCGAGCCGCAGCTCGGCCGTCCCGTCGGTGTCGACCAGGACCTCCGCGCCCGACGCGCTGACGTCGAGGCCCGCCGCCGCGAGGTCGAGGACGACCACCGACACGTTGCCGAGGTCGAGCGCGACGCTGGGTTCGACGGGCAGCGGCGTCGGTGAGGTCCACGCCAGCGTCTGGCGCTGCGCGGGTGAGGGCTGGCCGTCGGGACGCTGGGTCGTCGCGCGGTCGAGCACGACCTCGTCGCCCGGTAGCGAGGCTGCCGTCGCGGCGACCCTCGCGCGCTGCGCCACGTCACGCGCGATGACGGTCGTGAGCCAGTAGGCACCCCGCGGGCCGATGCCGAGGTCGTCGTCGACCTCGGCCGGATCGAACCCGAAGATGACGTCCCGCGGGGCGCGGTCCCGGACGAGGTCGGCGGCCTTCAGCCACTCCCCCGCGTCGCCGAAGTTGTCCTTCAGCGACCACGCGACGTGGTCCTCGCCGGGGTACAGGTCGAACGTGTAGCGGTGCCCGAGCTCGTCCAGCCGGGCGATCGTGTCGAACGCCTCGTTGACCTGGACGAGCTGGTCCTGGGCGCCGTGTGCGTGGTAGTACGGGATGGCACGCGTGTTCTCGAGCCCCTCGTAGCGGCCCTCCGGCGACGCGGCGATCAGGAAGGCGCCGGCGAACAGGTGGGGGTGGTTCTCGATGAACCGGATCGTGCCGAAGCCACCCATCGAGTAGCCGCCCATCACGGTCCGCTCGGGATCCAGCCGGTACCCGTCGGCGACGGCCCGCCAGACCTCCCAGAAGTCGAGTTCGGCCTCAGCCGCGTAGAAGCCGTCGGGGCCACGCCCCAGGGGCATCGCGCAGATCGAGCCGCGATCCTCGCAGGCCTGCTGGACGAACGACGGCGCCGTGCTCAGGTACTGGTTGTGGTTGATCACGTACGAGTGCAGCAGCCACGTCAGCGGGACGGGGGCCGACCCGTCGTAGGTCGTCGGCACGTGGACCGCGTACGGCTGCACGCGTCCGAGGTAGTTCGCGGCATCGTCGCGGACGCTCTCGGGCGTGCCGACGAT
>JBFHRB010000176.1:0-7101 GCA_041591915.1 Nitriliruptorales bacterium | reverse complement strand
CTTCGACCTGACCCAGCGCGGGCTGATCGTCTCGATCGCGGCCGATGACGTGCTGTTCGCGACGGGCAGCTTCCGGATCACCGCGACCGGCCGCGAGATCCTCGGCGGCCTCGCGCCCATCCTCGCCGAGTTCGGCAACGCCATCAACATCGAGGGGCACACGGACGACCAGCCGCTGAACCGCGGCGGCTACACCAACTGGAACCTCTCGACCGATCGTGCGGTCTCGACCGTCACGCTGCTCTCGGAGACGTACGGGATCTCCCCGACGCGGCTCGCGGCCATCGGGTACGGCGAGTTCAAGCCGGTCGAGCCGAACGACAGCCCAGCCAACCGCGCCAAGAACCGGCGCGTCGAGATCGTCATCGTCGCAGGAGCCACCGCATGAGTGCCGCTGTACAAGCCGTGCCGGATGTCGACGGCGCCCCGCCCGAAGAGGGCAAGGGCAGCAAGCTCAAGCTGATCATCGCCGCGGCGGTCGTCCTGGCGGTCGCGGCCGTCGGCGCCTTCATGTTCCTCGGGGGCGGAGGCGAGGAGGCGGCCGATGAGGCGATGGAACCGGTTCCCATGGAGATGTCGTCGACCGAGGGCGAGGTCGTCGAGGTCGCGACGATGACGGTGAACCTCGCGGGGGAGCAGCTCCGCTACGCCCAGGTCGGCTTCGCCGTCGTCCTCTCGATGGAGGCCGACTCGAGCCTCGTCGAGGGCCGCTTCCCGCTGCTGCAGGACGCCGCGCTGACCGAGCTCAGCCAGTTCGAGCCGGACGAGCTGCGGACCACCGAGGGCATGGAGCGCCTCCGGGCGGTCCTGACGGCGCGCGCGGCCGAGCTCTGGCCCGACGGTGAGGTGCTCCGCGTCGTCCTGACGGGGCTCCTCGTCCAGTAGACCTGATCGAACCCGCCGGCGCGGCCGCGCCGGCCTGACCGCACCACCGCACCACTCACAACCGACACGGAGGTCGTCGCCCCACCCGGGGCGTCGCGCAGGGAAGCTGATCGCCAAGTGGCGGATCGGCACTTCAGCCTGCGCCCTTCAGTCGCCGCGCGCGACGCCGACAGGCTCCTCGGACGCCATCCACGGGAGCACGTCGTGCCAGCCGTCGAACCACGCACCCGCGAGGCCACCTCGGCCGACGCGCGGACGTTCGACTTCCGCGCAGCCCGGCCGGGACCGACCCCGCAGCTGCAGGTCTTCTCACGGCTGCACGACGTGCTCGCGAGCCACCTCGCCGAATCGCTGGCGGCCGAGCTCGGGGCTCGGGTCACGCTGGAGCCGATCGCGGTAGAGAGGGTCCCCTACGCCGCCTACGTGCGCTCGATGCCCCAGCTCACGGTGCTGGCCTCGATCGCACTGCCCCCACTCGAGGGGCACGTCATCCTCGAGGTGGACCCCCAGTTGGCCCTCGCGATGGTCGAGCGGGTCCTGGGTGGCCGCGGGGGCGCACCCCCGCTGCGGCGCCCCACCTCCATCGAGGCCACGCTGATCACCGAGCTGATCAGCCACGCCCGCGAGGGCCTGCGAACGACGTTCGACCCGCTCGTCGCGGTCAACCCCGACCTGCAGCAGGTGTCGTTCGACCCGGAGTTCCTGCAGGCCGCCGCCGACGACGACCGAGTGGTCCTGCTCGCCTACGACCTGCGCATCACCGATGACACCGGCACGACCGAGGGTGTCATCTCCATCGCGTACCCCGACCCGATGGCTGCGCCGGTGCTGGACCGGCTCTCCCACAGTGCCGCCCAGCTTCCGGCCGCGGAGGTGGTCGAGGGCCCGCTGACGCCCCACGTCGTCGACGTCGGCGTGGATGTCGCCATCCGGCTCTCGCCCTCGACGATCCGCACGAGCGACCTGGCTGCACTCCAGGTCGGCGACGTCCTCCGCCTCGACCACCGTGTCGACGCGCCAGCGCACGGCTTCGTCGGCGACGAGCACACCTTCGATGCGCACCTCGGGCGCCGTGGGACCCGCCTGGCTTTCCAGGTCTCGGCCGTTCGGCGTGCAGCGCGTCCCGCCTCCACCGCGGTCGAAACGACCCCGTCCGACCTCATGGCCGACCTCGCCGGTCAGCCCCCCATGCAGGAGCAGCAGTGATGAGCGAAGAGCCGCAGGGAACGACCGGAGTCGCCCCCGCCGCCTTCCCGGACCTCGGTCCGGGTGCCGGGGACGGGCCGCAGGGCCCGATGGAGCTGCTCGGCGACGTCGAGCTCGACGTCACGGTCGAGCTGGGTCGTGTCCGCAAGCGCGTACGCGACGTCCTCGCCCTACAGGTCGGCAGCGTCGTCGAGCTGAACCAGGTCGCCGGTTCGCCCGTCGACGTGCTGGTGAACTCGACCCTCGTCGCTCGCGGCGAGGTCGTGGTCGTCGGCGACGAGCTCGGCGTCCGCATCACCGAGATCGTCGACAAGCGGAACTGAGCAGACGGTGGCGAACGAGCTGACGCTGGTCGACGCGCTGGGACGGCTGTTGCCGTCCCTGGCGGTGATCATCGGTTCGCTCCTCGCCTTCCGCTGGTTCATGCGCCGTGGGCGGGGCATCACCCCGCCCGACCTCCGCGTCGTCGCGCGCACCGGCCTCACCAAGGGTGCTGCGGTCGCGGTCGTCGAGGTCGGCGCGCAACGCTTCCTGGTCGGCACGACCGACCAGCAGGTCCGGCTCCTCGCGGAGCTGGGGCAGGATGCCCCGCCCGCGCTCGCCAGCGTCACCGAGCTGGACCTCGCCCCCGCCGTCAACGGCGGGCCCGCCGTCAACGGCGGGATGCCCCTCACGATGGCCACGGAGGCCGTCACGGACCGCCCAGGGATGGGTCAACGCCAGGGACTCGCGGATCGCCTCCGCCTGATGACGCGCCGACGCATGTCGGCTCCCATCGGCATCGGCGCCGAGCCCCGGCTCCATCCTGGGAGATCGGTCCGTGGGCCACAGCGCTAGGCGCGTCACCCTCGCCGTCCTGACCGTCGTCGCGTTCGCGCTGACGCTGGTCTTCCCCGCCATGGCGCACGCGCAGGTGGTCGACTCGACGACGAACCTGCAGAACCAGGTCGAGCCGTCGCTGCAGCTCGAGGACGTGAACATCACGGTCACCTCCGACGAGGAGGAGCCCCTCAGCCGCACCGTGATGATCGTGCTGCTGCTCGGGCTCGCCGCGATGGCCCCGTCGCTGCTGCTGCTGATGACGACCTTCACGCGCTTCATCGTCGTGCTGGGCCTGACCAAGCAGGCGTTGGCGCTTCAGACCGTGCCGCCCGCACAGGTGCTCGTCGGGCTCGCCCTCTTCCTCAGCGCCTTCGTGATGAGCCCCGTCATCACCGAGGTCAACGAGGTCGCGGTCCAGCCGATGATGGCGGGGGAGATCGACGGCAGCGAGGCCCTGTCGGAGGGCTTCGAGCCGATCCGGACGTTCATGATGGCCCAGGTCCGCGACGACGACCTCGCGCTCTTCGTGGGGCTCTCGGGCGACCCGATGCCGGAGGACCCGAGCGAGATCCGCGCGACGACGCTCATCCCGGCGTTCGTCATCTCCGAGCTGCGAACCGCGTTCATGATCGGGTTCGTGATCTTCGTGCCGTTCCTGCTCATCGACATCGTCGTCGCCGCGATCCTGATGTCGCTCGGCATGGTGATGGTGCCGCCGGTCTTCGTGTCGCTGCCGTTGAAGCTCCTGCTGTTCGTCCTCGTGGACGGGTGGGTGCTGATGATCGGATCGCTGGTCCAGTCGGTGAACGGAGTCGTGCTGTGAACGACGCTGAGGTCCTCCAGATCGTCATCGGGGCGCTCGACATCGCGCTCAAGGTGGCTGCGCCGATCCTCGTTGCGAGCCTGGTCATCGGTGTCGTCGTGTCGTTGCTCCAGACGATCACCCAGATCCAGGAGATGACCCTCACGTTCGTGCCGAAGATCGTCGGCATCGCGCTCATCGTGGTGTTCGCCGGGGGCTGGATGGCTCAGGAGATGATCGCCTGGGTGACGGCCCTCTGGGGCTCGATCCCGAGCCTCCTGGGCTAGGGGCGCGGGCCGATGGACCTCGCGATCGACGCGGCCTGGGCGGCGGGGCTGATCCTGTCGATCCTGCGCGTCACCGCGTTCATGCTGGCCTCGCCGCTGTTCCTGCAGGCGATCCCCATGGTCGGCCGACTGGCCCTGGCCCTCAGCCTCGGCCTGTTCCTGTCGGCCCCGCTCGCCGGCGACCTGTCGCTGGGTCGGCTCATGGGCGCCGCCGCCATCAACGTGATCATCGGCCTGGTGCTCGGGCTGATGACCGCGTTCGTGTTCGCCATGTTCCCGATCGCCGGCGGCATCGTGGACATGAACTCCGGGCTCGCGGCCGCGTCGCTGATCGACCCCGCGATGAACGTGCAGGCCTCGGTCTTCAACCGGCTCTTCACGTTCACCGCGTTGACGATGTTCCTCGCCCTGCAGGGGCACCACCTGCTCGTCCACGGCCTGTCGCTGAGCGTCGAGACGATCCCCCTCGACGGGAGCATCCAGTTCGACGACAGCCTGCTGGAGTGGGTGATCATGGCGTCCGAGCGGATGATCATCGCCGGCGCAGAACTCGCGCTCCCCGCCGTGGGCGCACTGTTCCTCGCAGAGGTCACGCTCGGCCTCGCCTCGCGGTTCGCGCCCCAGTCCAACGTGTTCCTGCTCGGCCTGCCCCTGCGCATCCTCATCTCGCTCGTCACCGCGGGCCTGGTCGTGGGCTTCTTCCCGAGTGCGGTCGACGGCATGCAGCGGATGCTCCGCGAGGCCTTCGTCGCCGGGCTGCGTGGCATGGGAGTCGGTGGATGATCGTCCTTAAGCAGACCCCCTACGAGGTCGACTGGCCGGGGGAGCGGCGCACGATGCGCTGCACCACCCGGCCACGGATCGGCCCGGACGACGTGAGCTGATCCGTGGGACGGTTCGACGGCAAGACCGAGAAGGCCACTCCGCGGCGCCGCACCGAGGCGCGCAAGGAGGGCCAGGTCGCGCGCAGCACCGAGGTGTCGGTGGCCGCCTCGCTGATCGTCGCGCTGCTCGTGCTGCGGATCATCGCCCCCGCCTCGGCGGACGTCTTCCGGGACCGCAGCCTCCTGCTCTTCACGTCGCTCGGTACGGAGCTGCCCGTCGATGCGCTCAAGAAGGCCCTGGCGGACATCTTCCTCGCGGTCATCGTGCCCTTCCTCGCCGTGGCCCTGATCGCCGGGCTGGCCGGCAACATCGCCCAGGTCGGCCTCAAGGTCACGCCGAAGGCGGCTCGCCCCAAGCTCGAGAAGGTCTCGCCCAAGGCCGGGATCCGTCGGCTCGCCCCGTCGAAGGCCGGCTGGGAGCTCTTCCGGACCGCCGTGAAGCTCGGCCTCCTGGCGATCGCCGTGTGGGGCCCGATCACGGACTACATCGCCACGATGGGCCGCGCGCGCCCCCTCGTCGACGGGATCGGGGTCACCCTCGACACGGTCTTCGCGATGCTCTGGCGGACCATCCTCGTCGCCGTCGCCATCGCCGGGGTCGACTACGGCTACCAGAAGTGGCAGCACGAGCGTGAGCTGCGGATGTCGAAGGAGGACGTCAAGCGCGAGCGGAAGGACCAGGAGGGCGACCCGCGCATCAAGGCCGTCCGCCGACGCCGCCAGCAGGAGCTGTCGCGCAACCGCATGCTCGCGAGCATCGCGACCGCCGACGTCGTCGTGACGAACCCGACCCACCTCGCCATCGCGCTCCGCTACGGGCCCGATGACCCGGCGCCGGTGGTCGTGGCCAAGGGCGCCGACGCCCTCGCGAAGAAGATCCGCGAGCAGGCCTACCGCCACGGCGTGATGGTGATCGAGAACAAGCCCGTGGCCCGCGCGCTGTACCGGCAGGTCAAGCTCGGCGGCTTCGTGCCCACCGACCTCTACGACGCGGTCGCCATCGTCATCGCGACCGTCTACCGCCGTCGTCAGCGTCGGCAGCAGCTGCGGCAGGCGATGGCATGAGCGGGCGCGCCGGAGCCCTCGTGCCAGCGGTCCTCGTGGGGGCCGTCCTCATCATGATCATGCCGATCCCGGCGGCCATGCTGGACGTCTTCCTGGCGGTCAACATCACCATCGCGATCATGGCGCTGCTCGGCGTGGTGCTGCTGCAGGACAGCCTGGAGTTCTCGGTCTTCCCGTCGCTGCTGCTGATGGCCACGCTGCTCAGGCTCGCCCTCAACGTCTCGTCGACCCGGCTGATCCTGCTCAACGGCTACGCCGGCAAGGTCATCGAGACCTTCGGCCAGTTCGTGGTCGGCGGGTCGGTCATCGTCGGCCTCGTCGTCTTCCTGATCCTCGTCGTGATCCAGTTCGTGGTCGTCACCAATGGTGCCGGGCGCGTGGCCGAGGTCGCGGCTCGCTTCACGCTCGACGCGATGCCCGGCAAGCAGATGGCCATCGACGCCGACCTCAGCGCAGGCGTCATCGGCGACGAGGAGGCGCGCGAGCGCCGGCTCCGGGTCGCCAAGGAGAGCGACTTCTTCGGCGCGATGGACGGCGCCTCGAAGTTCGTCAAGGGCGATGCGATCGCCGGCATCGTCATCGTGCTCATCAACCTCATCGGTGGCTTCGCGATCGGCGTCGGCTCACAGGGCATGACCTTCGGCGAGGCGATCCAGACCTTCTCCCTCCTGACCGTCGGTGACGGCCTCGTCTCCCAGATCCCGGCGCTGCTCATCTCGGTCGCCACCGGCCTGCTCGTCACCCGCGTCGGCTCCGACCAGGACCTCGGCAAGCTCGTCGGCGGCCAGCTCTTCGGCAACGTGCGTGCGCTGCGGGCCGGCTCGGTCGTGACGGGGCTGCTGGTGCTCGTACCGGGCCTGCCCAAGATCCCGTTCCTGATCCTCGCGGTCGGCCTCTACGTCCTGTCGACGCGCACGATCTCCGAGCGCCTGCAGGTGTCTGCGACCGAGGGCACCACCCCCACGGCAGCCGACGGCGGCGACGGGACGGCCCCGACCGTCACGGCCTCTGCCGACGACCCGGAGGCGCTCATCGCCCAGATGCGCATCGAGCCACTGGAGCTCCACCTCGCCTACGACATCCTGGACCTGATCGACCCCAGCCGCGGCGGGGACCTGCTGGAACGCGTCCGGTCCCTGCGCCAGCAGAT
>JBFHRB010000175.1:0-7153 GCA_041591915.1 Nitriliruptorales bacterium | reverse complement strand
GTCGACGGCGCGGCGATGGCCGCGGCGATCCGCGACGACACGCTCCTGGTGAACCTGCAGCACGCGAACCACGAGGTCGGCGCGATCCAGCCGACGCACGAGGCCTCGCTCGTGTGTCGAGAGCGCGGCGCCCTGCTCCACATCGACGCCTGCCAGACGGTCGGCCAGCTCGGCGTCACCATGGAGCAGGTCGGAGCAGACCTGCTGTCGGCGTCCGCCGGCACGTTCGGCGGCCCCGCCGGGGTCGGCTTCCTGGCCCTGGGACCCCGTGCCCGGATCGACGCGCTCCTCCTGGGAGACGAACGCCAGCGTCGACGGCGAGCCGGACGGCTCGGCGTCCCACAGGTCGCGGGTGCCGCCGTCGCGCTCGAGGTCGCCGCGGCGAACCCCGACACGGAGCGTTCGGCCCGTGAGCTCGTGCGTCGCCGCATGCGCGAGCGGCTGGCCGAACTGGACGACGTCGCGATCCACGGGCCACTGGCCGACGCGCACCCGGGGATCGTCGCCTGCAGCGCCCTGTACGTGGAGGGCGAGGCCCTGCTCGTCGCGCTCGACGACGCGGGAGTCGCGGCCCATTCGGGCTCGAGCTGCGCGACCACGTCCGGCGAGCCCAGCCACGTCCTCGTGGCCATGGAGGCCCTCACGCACGGCCACGTACGTGCCAGCTTCGACCCGAGCATCACGACGTCCGATGCCGACCGGTTCGTCGACACCCTCGCCGGGGCGGTCGAGCGGCTCCGGGCGACCGCCGGGGTGCGTCGATGAGCGAGAGCGCGTCGCCGGTCGTGATCGACGCCCGCGGGAAGGCCTGTCCGATCCCGGTCATCGAGCTCGCCAAGGCGGTGGCCGGTGTGGAGGTCGGTGACGAGGTCGCCGTTCTCAGTGACGATCCGGCCAGCCGGGTCGACGTCCCGGTCTGGTGCCGGATGCAGCGTCAGCGGTTCCTGCGGCAGGAGCCCGAGCCCGACGGCGGCGTGAGGTACATCGTGCGGAAGCTCGTCTAGCCGCCGATCAAGATCATCCCATGGAGCGGCCGCGGTCCACCTTGCGCAGGCAGTTGGGCGGCCGACGGGCCGCAGGAACCCCTCGACGCGGGAGCCACCTGCCGTGCCCACATCGTCACGCCTGCGCTGGCGCACGCCGGCCATCGTCACCGCCACGCTCGCGCTGGGCGCCGTCACGCTCTCCCCGATGGCCGACCCGGGCGCCTCGCACCTGCCGGACGACTCCGTCGACCTGCCCGAGGTCGCCTCGGATGCAGCCGACGGCTGCCCCTCCGGCTACATCGCGTACGCCGAGTACCTCGCCCTCGAGCGGGCGATCGCCGCGACGCGCCGTGACGGTGCGTCGGACCTCCGTGCCTCCGCGATCGATGCGCTCGGTGGCGTCGACTTCGGGAGCCTGACGCCGACCAGCTGCGTCGCCATCAAGCACCCTGAGCGCTACGGCGAGCTCATGGCCCGTTCACTCGACCTCGGTGCAGCGCGCATGGCCGGCGCCGTGGACGATGCCGCGTTCGCCGCCGCGGTGGAGCACGCGAGCCGCATGCAGGCCGGCTCCGTCCCGGGCACGAGCGGTCGCGCCTTCCAGTACGGCCAGGGACCACTCATCGTCGACGACCCCCGCTACGGCGTGGCCGGGCTGGGCCTCGTCGACAACGCCGGACGCGTCGACGACCTCGAGTACGACCCGGCCAGTGGGCGGCTCTTCGCCGCGGTCGGTTCGGGCGGGGTCTGGATGTCGGACGACCTCGGCGACTCGTGGACCGAGATCAACGGGAACCTGCCGTCGATCATCGTGTACTCCGTCGCGTGGACGACACACGCGGGTGGCCGGCTCGTGATCATCACGGGCGACGGGACCTTCGGCGGGATCACGGGCATGCCGGGCTTCGGTGCGTACTACAGCGACAACCTCGGCGTGAGCTGGACGAAGGCGACGGGCGTGCCGGACGGTGCCCTCGGCTTCCGCGTGGCCGTGAACCCCGCACACCCCGAGCAGGTCTACGCGGCGACGTCCCGTGGACTCTTCCGCTCGACCGACGGCGGTGCCACGTACGTGAACGTGGACCTCCCGACGGGGACGGTGGACCAGCCGTGCACCGGCGTGACCGACGTCCTGGCGATGCCGGAGTGCTCGCTCGCCAACGTCGTCACCGACGTCGTCGTGCAGGAACCGGGCGGCCTCACGGGTGTCACCGAGCCGAAGGTCGTGGCCGCGGTCGGCTGGCGTGGTGGTGACCGCGCGAACCCGGACGGGACGATCCAATCCCCCAACAACGGCATCTACGTGTCCGACACGGGCGCGCCCGGTTCGTTCACGAAGACGCCCACGCCGACGGAGGACAACCCCGAGGCCTTCGCCCAGCAGAGCCGCATCGGGCGGACGGAGCTCGGCATCGCCACCGGCGACGATCAGGACCACAACTTCCTGTACGCGATCGTGCAGGACGCGGCCGCGCTGAACGGGCTCGGCTGTCCCGTCCTCGACGCTCCGGAGCCGTGCTCGAGCCCGATCGGCGTCGGTGGCGTCAACACCGTCCTCGAGGGCATCTACGTCTCGGGAGACTTCGGCCTGTCGTGGCGGCGGATCGCCGACGAGTCCAACTTCCAGACCCCGACGAGTGGCTCGGCACTCAACGGCACCGCCGCGGCCCTGGGGTTCCAGCCGGGCGTGCAGGCTTGGTACAACCAGTGCGTCGTGCCCGACCCGACGGTCACCGCGCCGGGCGGGATCCCGGGACGCCTGATCGTCTGCCTCGAGGAGGTCTGGCAGAACGAGGCCGCCGGCTCGCCCACGAACGCGCCGAACCAGTCGTTCAAGGTGATCGGTCGCTACTTCTCCGGCGAGACCTGCCTTTTCCTGAACCTCGGAACGCCGGCCTGCCCGGCCAGTCGGCCGGACGACACCGGCGAGACGAACACGACCACCACGCACCCCGACCAGCACGCGGGACTCTTCGTCATCGGCGACGACGGCACCGTGAACCTGCTGATCGGCGACGACGGCGGCGTCTTCCGCCAGTCCGTCCCAGCGTGGGACAACAACCCCCTCACGGTCGAGGACGACTTCGACAACGGCGGTTGGGGGGACGGTGCCGTGCAGGGGTTCCAGACCCTGCTGCCCTACCAGGCCGTCATGGCGCGCGACGGCGTCGTCTGGTTCGGACTGCAGGACAACGGCACCGCCAAGATCGTCCCCGAGGAGGGGTTCCAGCAGTTCGAGACGATCGGCGGGGACGGGTTCTTCGCGGCCGTGGACCCCGACAACAGCGACGTCGCGTACTCGGAGCGGCCGGGCGCGGCGATGGACGTCACGTCCGACGGGGGCCAGACCTGGACGGGCGTGGACCCGCCCGCCGAGGGCGGTCCCTACCGCTTCTCCAACCCGTTCGTGATGGACCCGACCGAAGCGCTCCACCTCGCGACCGCCGGCTCGAAGGTCTACGAGACGACGTTCGGGCCGGGAACGGGCGGCAGTCCGGACTCCGACTGGGTCGAGGTCTTCGACCTCGGGACGGCATCGAAGCCGGGCGACCCGGAGGCGGTCGCGGACGACACCGATGCGCTGAACACGATGACGGCGATCGAGGTCGAACGCGACGCCGTGTACGTCGGCTTCTGCGGCGTCTGCGACATCCTCAACTCGCCACTGCCGTTCAAGAACGGACTCGCCACCAACGTCCGTGGCGACCGGCCGCAGGCACGCGGAACCGGCGACGGATGGCACATCGCCGCGGCCAGAGGCCTCCCGAACCGCTTCATCACGTCCATCGCCGCGGACCCCCACGATGTCGACACGGTCTACGTGACCCTCGGCGGCTACAGCCGCCGTTGGGCCTCCCCGGGAACGTTGCAGGACGACAACGCCAACGTGGGCACTGGGCACGTGTTCCGGTCGATCGACGCGGGCGAGAACTTCGTCGACGTGTCCGGGAACCTCCCCGACGTGACCGTCAACTGGATCGAGACCCGCGGCGAGCAGATGATCGTCGGCACCGACGTGGGTGCGTTCGCGTCGGCGACGGACGGCTCACCGACCTGGGCACCCCTCGCAGGCATCCCGAAGGCGCCCGTGTTCACGATCCAGCGGCGCCCCGGCGACCCGAACTTCCTGACCATCGCGTCGTACGGACGTGGCGTCTGGGCCTACACCTTCGACGACGAGTTGCCGGACGTCGAGTACGCCCGTGAAGCCGGCGTCGATCGGGTCGCCACATCGATCGAGGTGTCGCAGGCCCAGTTCGCGCCGGGTACCGCTCGCGCCGTCACGATCGCACGCGCCGACGCCTATCCGGATGCCCTGGCCGGTGTCCCCCTGGCGTGGTGGGCCGACGGGCCGATGCTCCTCACGGGCTCATCGGGCCTCGATGCGCGGGTGAGGTCCGAGGTGCAACGCCTCGGCGTGCGCACGGCCTACGTCCTCGGAGGCAGCTCCGCACTGACCCCCGCGGTCGAGTCCGGGCTCCGGGCCGCCGGCGTCACCAACGTCGTTCGGCTCGGCGGCTCCACGCGGAACGGGACCGCTGCCCTCATCGCTGCCGAGTTGCCACCCTCGACACACGCCTACGTGGTCGAGGGCAACAACGCCGATCCCAACCGAGGCTGGCCCGATGCCCTTGCGGTCGCACCGCTCGCCGCGTACCAGGGCGACCCCATCCTGCTCGTCGAACGCGACGCGATCCCCAGCGCCACGGCCAAGGCGTTCGAGGACCTCGGCCTCGAGTCCGTGACCATCGTCGGCGGCCCTGCGGCGGTCTCGGACGCGGTGGCCGAATCGCTGGCCGACGACTTCGGGTTGGCAGTGAAACGGCTGGCAGGCGCGGACCGCTACGAGACGTCGAGGAAGGTGGCAGACGTCGCGACCGCTGCCGGGCTCACGGACCACCGACTGTGGCTCGCGACGGGAACGAACTTCCCCGACGCACTCTCGGCGGGTCCCGCGGTCGTCGCGAACGGTGGCCTGCTCCTGTTGGTCAACGGACCGACGATCGGTGACGCGTCCCTGCGGTGGATACGCGACCACTCCCCCGTGCTCGAGGGCGTCCGGTTCCTCGGCGGTGAGGCGGCCATCTCCTCCGCAACGGAGTCACGGGTCCGCAGCGGCATCGCCGCTGGCCCCGCACCGGAGCCACCGCCGCCGCCGCTCGTCGGCGAGGTGCTGCAGGAGTTCACCTTCGAGGGCAGCCTCGAGGGCTGGACCTCGGAGACCAACGACCCGACTGGCGCAACCAAGTGGCAGGTAACGCCACCGGGCGACGCCTCCGGCTCCAGCGCTGGCATCCCGGTGTACAACAACGAGTCGACGGCGTCGATGACGTCGCCCGGCGTCCCGTTCCCGGGTGGCTCGGTGAAGCTGAGCTTCTCGCGCCGCGTGGCCACCGAACCCGGCTTCGACTTCGTGACGGTCTCGTGGTCGACCGACGGCCAGGTCTTCACCGGCCTGGCGGGCTACGACGGCTTCAACCCGTCGTACCCGGCGTTCGACCGCGAGGAGCTGACGTTCGTCGCGCCTGCCGGCACGCTCTTCATCCGGTTCACGTTGTCGAGCGACCAGCTCGTGAACCAGGAGGGGGCCTACATCGACAACCTGACCATCGAGCGGTGAGGCCGGGCGTCACCCGCCGATCAGGCTCATCGATCGGCCCGGGCGGGTGAAGTCGGGCTCGTTGATGCGGTGGCCGGCCCACTTGGCGGCCACCGCGTCACGGACGAGCGCGACGATCTCGGCGTCCGTGGCCCCCTCGCGCAGTGGCGACCTGAGGTCGGTCTCCTCGAGCGCGAAGAGACAGGTGCGGAAGGCGCCGTCGGCCGTCAGCCGGATCCGGTTGCAGGTGTCGCAGAACGGTGCCGTCACGCTCGGGATGACCCCGATGCTGCCGGGGGCGCCGTCCGCGAACCGGTAGGTCGTCGCAGGCTCGGGCCCGGGCTCCTGCCGCGCATCCGTCAGGTCGTGCACGGCCGCGATGCGTTCGAGCACCTCGTCGGACGGGACGACGTCCTCACGCCGCCACGCGCCGTCCTCGTCGAGCGGCATGTACTCGATGAAGCGGACCTCGTACCCGGTGTCACGGGCCAGCTCGGCGAAGTCGCGGAGCTCGTCGTCGTTGGTGCCGCGGATGACCACGACGTTGAGCTTGACCGGCGTCAACCCTGCGGCGTCCGCGGCGCGGAGCCCGGCGAGCGTTGCATCCAGCCCGTCGCGACGGGTCATCTCGCGATAGCGGTGACGCTGGAGCGAGTCGCAGCTGACGTTCACGCGGTCGAGGCCCGCTTCGACGAGTTGCTGCGCGTGAGCGGCGAGGGTCAGCCCGTTCGTCGTCAGGGACAGGTCGAGTCGGACTCCCTGTGCGTCCCCGACCTCCCGCAACATGGCCACGAGGGTCGCGACGTCCTGGCGGACGAGCGGCTCGCCGCCCGTCAGGCGGACGGTGCGGACGCCCTCGCTGACGAGGACACCCACGAGCCGGCGGATCTCCTCGAATGACAGGAGGTCGTCCTTCGGGAGCCAGTCCATGCCCTCAGCGGGCATGCAGTAGGTGCAACGGAGGTTGCATCTGTCGGTGATGGACACGCGGAGGTCATCGGCCGTCCGGCCGAACGCATCCACGAGTGCCACGAAACCGCCTCTCGACGCGGTCGAAGATACCCGAGGACGTCCCTCGCCCTCACGGGCCGCTCGCCCCGGTCGCGCCGGGACTCAGTGGGAGCCCGGGTCGTAGCTGCCGATGGACCAGTAGTTGCCCTCGGCGTCGCGCACCGTCGCGTTCCGACCGCCGTAGTCCTGCTCCTCCGGGGGCAGGACGCTCGTCGCGCCAGCGGCCAGCGCCCGCTGGTAGCTCGCATCGACGTCGGCGTCCGAGGCCACCACGACGTACACGGAGGCGTTGCCGAGCTCCCAGTCGGCGGTCGAGTCGGAGCCCTCACCGAGCATGACCACGCCCGAGCCGTGGAGGAGTTGTGCGTGCTCGATGCGTCCGTCCTCGCCCTCGACGACGAGGCCGGCTTCGAAGCCCAGCCCCTCGGTGAGGAAGGCGATCGCGGCCCGCGGATCGCGGTAGCGGAAGGTCGGGATGACGGGCGAGACGGCCACGCTGGCGCTCCAAGACGGCGTGGCCCCACCATACGCCGGACCCCCGGCCGAGGCCGGGGGG
>JBFHRB010000174.1:0-7157 GCA_041591915.1 Nitriliruptorales bacterium | reverse complement strand
GTCGCCGCCCGGCGAGGTGGTCGTCGCTGCCCCGTCGGGTGGCGGGCCAGCAGCTGGACGGGAGGTGCCGCTGGCGCTGGCGGGCCTGTCACTCGCCGTCACGGTCTTCGCCCTCGGCAAGCTCGTCCTGTTCGCGCCCCCCTGGTGAGCCCGCCCTGACGGGGTTCAGGGCGCCCGCCGGGCCCGATCCGGCCGTCCACAGCCACCAGACGCGCGCTCGACGCGCTGTCACACCCCCTGCCTAGCGTGGCGGTTGTGAGGAGTTGGAGGTGTCCGGTACCGTCGCGGCGTTCCACTGCGGATCCATCGTGTCCTCTCGGATGCACCGGATCGGCCCGGATCTACCGGCGGAGACCACCTCCGGCAGTGGTATCGCACCCCTCCCCTGCACGGTGTCGCATGCGCTGGCGCGCGGACGACATGTCTGACAGGGGCCGAACGAGTCCACAGGAGTGCACAAGAGATGCGCCACTACGAGACCATGGTCATCATCACGGACCAGCTCGACGAGGAAGCCGCCCAGGAAGTCGTCGACCGCATCACGACGGTCGTCGGCGAGCAGGCTGGCAAGGTCCTCGAGACGGCCTGGTGGGGCAAGCGCCCCTTCGCCTACGAGATCAACCACCGCAACTTCGGCTACTACGTCGTGTTCGACCTCGAGATCACCGATGAGGGTCTCCGGGAGGTCGAGCGCCAGATGCGGCTGAGCGACAACGTGGTGAGGTTCAAGTCGGTGCGGCCCGAGATCCGGGTTCACGCCAACGCCTGAACGACGGCACGCAGCACAACTCTTCCCCGACTCCCACACACGAAGCCAACGGCTGACACGGAGCGAGCAGTCGGACCCCCAGCCGGTACGCACCGGCCACGGCCGACGAGAAGGAGAGGAGCGCCGTCATGGCGTACGAGAGCAACTTCATCACGATGATCGGCAACCTGACCGACGACCCGGACCTGCGTTTCACGGGCTCCGGGATCCCGGTCTGCAACTTCCGCATCGCCTCCAACCGCCGCTGGACCGATCGGAACGGCCAGCAGCAGGAGGAGACGACGTTCGTCGGCGTCAACATCTGGCGCGACATGGCCGAGAACGTCGCAGAGTCCCTTCGCAAGGGTGACCGGGTCATCGTCATCGGTCGGCTGCGCATCCGCAGCTACGACGACCGTGACGGCCAGACCAAGTGGATCACCGAGATCGAGGCGGACGAGGTCGCACCCAGCCTCCGCTGGGCGCGCACCCGTATCGAGAAGAGCAGCGGTGGTAGCGGCGGAAGCCGCGACATGGGCCAGCCCGCCGGCGCGCCAGCCGGTGGTGGCTACGCCCCGCCGCCCCCCACCGACGACGTCCCGTTCTAAAGGAGCCAGCACCCATGGCCCGACGCAAGCGCAAGCCCAACCGGAACCGCCGCCAGAAGCGTTGTCGGTTCTGCACCGAGGGCATCTCGTACATCGACTACAAGGACCTGCCGACGCTGAAGTACTACGTCAACGAGCGCACCAAGATCAAGGCGCGCCGTACGACGGGTACCTGCCAGCAGCACCAGCGGGCCCTTGCGGGCGCGATCAAGAACGCCCGTGAGATGGCGCTGATGCCGTACTCGAGCCGCTGAGGAGGTCTGCCGTCATGAAGATCATCCTCAAGGAAGAAGTCGACAACCTCGGGCTGCCCGGCGACGTCGTCGACGTCGCCGACGGCTACGGCCGCAACTTCCTGCTGCCCCGCGGCCTGGCGATCCCCGCCACGGCTGGGGCCATGAAGGAGGCCGAGGCCATCACGCGCGCCCGCAAGGCGCGTGAGGCCAAGACGGTCGGCACCGCACAGGCGCACAAGGAGACGCTCGAGGCCCGGACGCTGCGCGTCGAGGCCCGCGTCGACGAGTTCGGGCACCTGTACGGCTCGGTCAGCGTGAGCGACGTGGAGAGGGTGCTCAAGGAGCGCGGCCACGAGATCGAGAAGCGGCGCATCGACCTCAAGCGTCCGATCAAGCAGATCGGGACGTACGAGATCCCGGTGCGCATCCACCCGCAGGTCACCGCCACCCTGACCCTCGACGTCGTCGACGTCGAGGGCAAGGTCAAGGTCGCCGGCGAGGAGGCGCCCTCGATCGAGGAGGCGGCGCTCGAGGCGGTGGCCGAGCTCGAGGCCGAGGAGGCGGCAGAGGCCGTCGAGGCCGAGGCCGGCGACGCGCCCGACTCCGCCGAGGCGAGCGAGTCGAAGCCCACCGAGGATGCCGTCGAGGCGGCGCCCGGTGACACGGAGGCGCCTGAAGACGCCTCATAGGGGAAGGAGCCCGGGTGGCAGACGACCCCCGGAACACGTACGGCGACCCCTTCCCCACTGAGCCACCACCACCCGGCCCCTCCGGATCGTCCGGCAACGGATCCTCCGGAGGGGGCCGGTACGACCGTGTGCCCCCGCACTCGCTCGATGCGGAGGTCTCCGTCCTCGGCGCCGCGATCCTCTCCAAGAACGCGGCCGCCGAGGTCATGGAGATCGTCAAGCCCGAGCACTTCTACCGCTCGGCGCACGGGACCATCTTCGAGGGCATCCGGGACCTGTTCTCCACGGGTGAGCCCATCGACGCGGTCACGCTCCTCGACTGGCTCCAGGCGCGCAACAAGCTGGACGAGATCGGTGGCGCCAGCGCGATCCACGACCTGACGGCCGCGGTCCCGACGGCCGCCAACGCCGTCTACTACGCCCGGATCGTGCGCGACAAGGCGCTGCTGCGGCGCCTCATCGACACGGGCACCGAGATCGTCGGCCTCGGCTACGACGGTGCCGACGACGTCCAGCAGACCCTCGACCGCGCCGAGGCCGCCGTCTACGCGGTGGCCGAGACGTCGGAGTCCCGCGACTACGCGCCGCTGAACGCGCTGCTCACCGAGTCCTTCGAGCGCATCGAGCAGCTCGCCCAGGCCGGCTCCGAGGTCACGGGCCTCGCGACCGGCCTCGACGACCTCGACCGCCTGACGGCCGGCCTGCAGCCGCAGAACCTGATCATCGTCGCGGCGAGGCCGGCGATGGGGAAGTGTCTGGCCGCCGGGTCGCGCGTGCTGCTCTCCGACGGGTCCTACGTCCCGATCGAGGATGTCGTCGCGAAGGCGGATGCCACGCGTGGGGTGCTGTCGCTGGACGACCGCGGCCAGCTCGTCGCCGCCAGGCCGGACGAGTTCCTAGACAACGGTCTGCGAGAGGTCGTGAGGCTGCGTACCCGTTCGGGTCGCGTGCTCGTCGCCACGCCTGACCACCCGATGCTCGGACCCTCGGGCTGGCGCCACGTTGCCGACCTCCGGCCAGGTGATCTCGTCGCGACGCCGCGCGTCCTCCCGGTCTTCGGCAGTGACCGGATGGTCGATGCCGAGGTCGTCCTGCTCGCGTACCTCATCGGCGACGGTTGCCTGACGGGACGAGTGCCGAAGCTGACGGCGTCCCTCGACCAGGTCATCCACGAGGCCACGGGAGCCGCAGCGGCGTTCGGCTGCCGAGTCACCGTGCGGGCGAAGGCGGGTACCGACGCCGTCGAGTTGCAGTTCAACCGTGCGCATGGCCGGGTCGTCCAGCAGGACGTCGCCGACGCGGTCGGCGTCTCTGCGCACACCGTGGCAGCAGCCCTCAAGGGAGAGCCGGGCGTCGCCGAGGTCACTCGTGATCGAGTGCGCTCGGCGGCTGACGACCTCCACTACACCGGTGAGCCACAGCCTGACTTCTTGTCTGGGCGCCTCGCAGAACTCGGGCTCAATGGCCTCGACAGCCACGGGAAGTTCGTGCCGGAGCCGATCTTCCGGGCGCCACGCGAGCAGGTCGCGGTTTTCCTGTCACGTCTCTTCGCGACTGATGGATCGGCCTGGGTGAGCTCCACGCACGGCTACTTCGGGATCTCCTACGCGTCCGTGTCCGAGCGGCTCATCCACGACGTGCAGCACCTCCTTCTCCGCTTCGGCGTCCTCTCGAACGTGCGCGAACGCCAGGTGGCCTACGAGGGAACTCGACGCCAGGCCTTCGAGCTCGAGATCCGCGATGCCGAGAACGTCCTGCGCTTCCTCGACGAGATCGGCATCTTCGCCAAGGACGAGGCGTGCGAGCGCGTTCGTGCCGCGGCCGAGGCTCGCCAGGTCCGGCACACCAACACCGACCTCCTGCCCGTCGAGGTCTGGGACGCGATCGTCGCGGAGAAGGGGAACCGGACCTGGGCGGATGTCTCCGCGGCCACCGGTCGACCGCGGAACCACAACTGGCATGTGGGAATGCGCCGCCCATCCCGCCGGCTCGTTGCCGAGATCGCCGAGGCGCTCGACTCGGCGCGGCTCCGGGACGCGGCCACCTCGGACGTGTACTGGGACGAGGTCGTGGCGATCGAGCCCGCCGGCACGGCCCGTGTCCTCGACCTCGAGGTGCGGCCGCATCACAACTTCATCGCCGATGACGTGATCGTCCACAACTCGTCACTCTCTCTTGGCATCGCCCAGTACGTGACGGTGGAGCTGAAGAAGCCGGCGATCATCTTCTCGCTCGAGATGTCCAAGCTCGAGATCGTCCAGCGCATGCTCTCGTCCGAGGCGCGGGTCGACTCGTCCAAGCTCCGAACGGGGCGGCTCGACCCGACCGACTGGACCAAGCTCAGCGACGCCCTCGGCAAGCTGGGCGACGCGCCGATGTTCATCGACGACACGCCCAGCATCACGTTGATGGAGATCCGGGCCAAGGCCCGTCGCCTCAAGCAGAAGCACGGGCTCGAGCTGATCCTCGTTGACTACCTGCAGCTGATGGCGAGCCACCGCCGGGTCGACTCGCGACAGCAGGAGGTCGCGGAGATCTCGCGTGGCCTGAAGATGCTGGCGAAGGAGCTGGACGTGCCGGTCATGGCGCTGTCCCAGCTCTCGCGTAACCCGGAGGGCCGACCGGACAAGCGCCCGCAGCTGTCCGATTTGCGCGAAAGTGGCAGCATTGAGCAAGATGCGGATATCGTCGGGTTCATCTACCGCGACGAGGTCTACGACGAGGACAGCCCGGACAAGGGCATCGCGGAGCTGATCATCTCCAAGCACCGCAACGGCCCGACCGGCACGGTCCGACTCGCGTTCCTCAACCACCTGACGAAGTTCGCGAACCTGGCGCGCGGGCCGGGCAGCGGCACGCCGAGCGGGGGCTACGGCGGCCAACCGACGCCGCCGAGCGGGTCAGTCGTCTAGGGACCTCCGCACGACTCGGCCGGGCGGCACTGCGTCGGGCAGGTTCCAACGTCGGTGGCGTCAGATGTGGGACCCGCGGCCTACGGCAGGCCCTTGACAGACGGTACGGTGGTGTCGACAGGGAGTGAGCGCCCCGGCGCTCCACTGTGCCGTTCGACGGGTGGGAACCTCGTGACACTTCGACGCCTCAGCATCGCCCTCACCGCGGCCGCCGTCTTCGCGATGGTGTTCCCGGTGGCGGCCTCGGCGAATCACTCCTGGGGCAACTACCACTGGGAGCGCTCGACCAATCCGCTGACGCTGTCCATCGGCGACAACGTCAGTGGGCACTGGGACGCGCGACTGACCCAGACCATCGCCGAGTGGAACGCCTCGGAGGTGCTCGAGCTGACGGAGGTGTCGGGGCGCGCGAAGCGCAACTGCCGCCCGACGTCCGGGCGTGTCGAGGTCTGCAACGGCAGCTACGGCCAGACGGGATGGCTCGGCATCGCCCAGATCTGGGCGAGCGGGGGCCACATCACCCAGGGGGTCGCGTAGCTCAACGACACCTACCACGACATCCCGCCGTACGACTCGTCCGCGTGGCGGCAGCTCGTCATGTGTCAGGAGGTCGCCCACACGTTCGGGCTCGGCCACCAGAACGAGGACTTCTCGACGGACGAAACCGACAGCTGCATGGAGTACACCAGCGATCCGACGAACAACACCGGGCCGGACGCGCACGACTTCGCGCAACTCGAGGCCATCTACGCGCACCTCGACGCGGGTGGCGGTGACGGCGGTGACGGCGGTGGCGGCCCGTGCCGCGGCGGCCCCAAGAAGTGCGGTCACCCGATCTTCGGCGAGGCGTTCGGCTTCGACGCCGACGGGCACCCGAACGTCTTCGTGCGGCCCGATCGGGGCCAGCTGCTCATCACGCACGTCACCTGGCTCCCCGGCCACCACGAGGGTCACGACCACTGAGCTTCTGACGCACGAGAACGGCGGGCCGCACGGCCCGCCGTCCTCGTTCTCGCTCAGTTCATGCTGGGATCGTCGGGGAAGGTGCGCAGCATCCCGAGCCCGCCCCCCTGCCGGCCGAGCACCTGTCGCCACAGCCCGTCAGGCTCGGCCGTGAAGGCGTCGCCGGGCTCGGCGTCGACGACGAACCAGGCACCCTCGGCGATCTCCATCTCGAGCTGGTCCGGCGCCCAGCCGGAGTAGCCGACGAAGAGCCGGACGCCGGCGATGCCCGTGGTGTCGTCCGCGTCGAGGTCGAGGACGCCGAGCGGGCCCAGGAACGAATCGATCGCGACCGGGGTGGACGGTGTGCGGGACCTCGCGAGCCCGAAGACGGCGTCCGGCTGGACCGGGCCGCCGATGAAGAGCACGGCGGGGTCCTCGGCGAACGGCTCCCACCCCCGGATGGGATCGATGTAGTCGGCGGTCGATGGCCGGTTGAGCACGACCCCGAGCGCACCCTCCGGCCCGTGCTCGACCAGCAGCACGACCGTCCGCTCGAAGTTGGGGTCGAGCAGGGCCGGCGACGCGACGAGGAGCTTGCCTGCCAGGCTGTCAGTCATCGGCAGCCCGCCTCGTGATGAAGGTCAGTCCGTCCGCGATGGGGACCATCACGGCCTCGAGCCGGTCGTCGCGCGCGACGCGGTCGTTGAAGTCGCGGATGGCGTCGGTGAACTCGTGCCGGTCACCCTCGTCGATGACCTTGCCCCCCCAGAGCACGTTGTCGACGACGATGACGCCGTCGGGGGAGAGGCGTGGCAGCAACTCCTCCAGGTACTCGATGTACTGGCGCTTGTCGGCATCGATGAAGGCCAGGTCGATCGTCGGCTCCGCCGGGAGGGCCCCGAGGAGCTCGACGCCGTCGCCGAGTCGCAGCTCGATCCGGTCCGCGACGCCGCCCTCGTCCCAGTAGCGCCTGGCGACCGACGTGAACTCCTCCGAGATGTCGAGGCACACGAGTCGGC
>JBFHRB010000173.1:0-7190 GCA_041591915.1 Nitriliruptorales bacterium | reverse complement strand
CCGCGGGCGGCCCCGCGGGTGGTCGGGCGAGGACGTCGTCCCGCGCCGCGGCGCCCTCGCGCGCCCGTCGGCGCGCCTCGAAGAGCCCACCCGTCACGTCGCTGCGCTCGGCGACCTCGCGCTCGCGGCGTCCGGGGATCGTGGCCGCGGCGAGGGACCGGCGCAGCCGGCGCAGGTCACCGCGCTCGAGGCGCAGCCGGCGGAGCCCGACGTCGATGGGGAGGAGCAGGAGCCCGAGCGCCGCGAACCATGGCCACAGGGCTCGCGACGAGGCGCCCGGGGCCAGGCCCTCCGGGCTGAACGCGACCGCCGGCTCGGGCTCGAAGCGACCGTTGCCGCGCTCCGCGACGCGTTGCAGGAGATCGGGGTCGCTGCTCGCGACCGCGTACTCGGGCGAGTAGCTGCGGATCGCCGTGGTCACGTCCCGGTACAGGTCCGCGCCGTTGCGCTGCAGCCGGACGGCCACCGCGTACACGCCCTCGCCCCCGCCGGGCACGAGCGCCTCGTAGGTGTTCAGCGACGTCCGCTGGAGGTCGACCTCGACCCGCTCACCGTCCGGCGTCGTGACCGTGGCCGTCCCGTTGGCGTCGGTGGGCACCGTGTCGGCCGCCTCGACGGTGATGCGCAGGCCCTCCGTCGTCGACGAGGCCTGGAGCGAGAACCGGGCGTCGGTCTCGGCCGGGAAGGTCGAGCGGACGACCGCCGCCCAGAAGGTGCTGTAGCGCTCCCACGAGATCCACTGCGCCGACCAGCGCGCGGCGACGTCGGACGTCCACGCGACCGTGCGCCCGAGCCCCGCCTGCCACGTCGCCAGGAGGGGGTCGCGCTCCTCGCCGATGCGCAGGAGCGTCTGCGCCGTCGGCTTGTCGGTGGTCGCGAGGTAGCCGAGCAGCGGGGGCGTCGACGTGAGGTCCTCGGTGGCCGGCGCGTTGCCCGTGACGACGGGGAAGAACATGCCCTCGTTGATGATCGGCCGAGCGACGAACTGCACCTCGTTCACGATGATGTCGGGGATCGAGAAGAGGTCGCGGCCCGGGTAGTAGCGCCCACCACCGGCGTCGGCCATCTTGCGGAGCACCTCGCCCGTGCCCTCGCCGGTGGCGACGACCGAGAGCGTGATGCCGTTCTGGGCGGCCTCGCGGGCCACCTCCACCATGTCCGGGTTCTCGCTGAACCCGTCCGTGAAGAGCACGATGTGCCGGAGTCGGGCGTCGGCGTCCTTGAGGCCGACGATCGCCGCGCGGATGGCGTCGACGACGTTGGTCGGGCCATCGGGGCGGAGGCGGGCGAGTGCGCCGTCGACGACGGCGTCGTCGGGCAGGTGCTGCAGGGGGATCACCCATTCGGCGGTGGCGTTGAAGGCCAGCACGCCGACGAGGTCCTGCGCCTCGAGGGCACGGACGGCCCGGGCGATGGCCTCCTTCGTGATGTCGGTCTTGTTGACGCCGCCCTCGATGGCCTCGCCGCCACCGGGCCCGAAGCCCTCGCCACGGCAGTGGCAGGCGGCCATGGAGCCGCTGACGTCGACCACCAGCGCCTCGGCCACGTTCGGCCGGCGCTTGGGGTCCTTGACCCGGGCGAAGACGGGCAGCAGCTCTTCGAGGAGCGTCCCGTCGTACTCGCCCATGCCGTAGGAGTCGTCGCCGCCGACGGCCACGAACCCACGACCCGCGTCGCGGACGTAGGCGTCGAGTGCCAGCATCCCCTCCTCACCGAAGGTCGTCGCCGGGACGTCGATGGCGACCACGGCCTCGTAGTCGAGGAGCCGGTCGAGCGGCGGCAGCGGCGTCGTCGCGGCGTTGATGCGGTCGACCGGGATGCTCGCGGCATCGAGCGCCCGGGCCAGGTCGGCACCGAGGCCGGCCTCGGCCTCGTAGACCAGCACCTTCGGTGGGCCCTGGATCTGGGTCGCCGAGCGCGCCGCATCGTTGTCCGCGATCGTCGAGGCGCCCGACGCGATGCGGACCTCGTAGCGCACGGTGCCCGAGTCCTCGGCCACCTGGGGGACATCGACCTCCGACCGGCCGGGTTCGACGGAGACCGTGCGGCGATCGACCTCGATGCCGTCCTTCGTCGTCACGACCACGACGTCAGCCGCGCTGTCCCCGGTGTTGCGCAGGACACCGACGACGTCGTAGGCCTCGCCCTCACGGACACGGCTCGGCGCGATGACCTCCTCGACGAGCACGTCCGCGGCCGCTCCCGAGGCCAGCGGGACGACGTCGACGGCGACCCCGGCAGCGGCGAGCTCCTCGACGGTCCGCAGGACGTCACCCTGTGTCTCGCGGCCGTCCGTGAAGAGCACGACGCGACGTCGGTGCTCGGATCCGAGGACGCCCTGTCCGAGGCGCAGGGCCCTGGCGATGTCCGTCGCCGAGCCGTCGACGATCGTCGCGACTCCATCGAGGAGCGGGTCCTCGCGAAGGGAGTGCTCGAGCCGCGCGTCGCGCCCGAACAGTGCGATCGCAACCCGGTCCGCGTCCTCCTTGGTCTGGACGGCGTCGCGGATCCAGTCGAGGGCAGCGAGGGGCGCCGTGCCGACGGAGTCCGACGCGTCGATGAGGAAGGCCACGTCGACGGTGCGTCCGGCCGCCTCCCAGCGTGGGCCGGCGACCGCGATCACGAGCAGGGCGATGGCCGCGGCACGCATCCACGTGGCTATGCGGTGCTGGCGGATCCGGACGGCCGCGAGGCCGCGCCGCGCCGTGACCACCACCAGCGGTACGAGGGCGAGCGCGAGGAGCCAGAGCGGGCTGTCGAAACCGATGCGGCTCATGCGGCACCCCCGACCGGCACGGGGCGGCGACGCCGTCGCAGCCAGGGGCGCACGCCGTGGACCCACAGCCATTCGAGGGCGACCAGGGCCAGGACACCGGCGACGAGTTCACGTCCGAACACGCGCCGCCCCTCGGCCGCACCCGCGACCTGTCCGGCCTCCGCGGCGTCGCGGGCCTCGACGAAGTCCGGCCGCGCAGCCGCGAGGTCCCCCTCGTCCGGTGCCGTGTTCACGGCCACCACCGGCGGTTCGACGCCGGCAGGGGGCGACCCCTCGTACAGCACCCGCCACACGCCCACCTGGTCGACGAGCAGCCGCGGCCGCGCCACGTCGAGGCGGACCTCGTCGCCGCTCGGTGGGCTCACGACGAGCGACGTGACCCCCGCGGGCGCCGGCAACGTGACCGTCTGGCCCGCCGTCGCCGGGAGGGTGACCGGCGGCCCGGCCAGCCAGTTCAGCGAGTTCGCCACGAGGACCGGCCACGCCGGCTGCAGCGGGAGGTTGGACTGCAACAGGTCGAAGGGCAGCAGCACCACCGGCGTGCCGTCGAGGCGCCCGGCGAGGATGAGCGGCCCGGCCGTCCCGCCGGCGACGGTCGTCAGTGCCGGCGCATCGATGTCCTCCGCTGCCGCGACGGCGACGTCTGACAGGTCGACGTCGGCGAGGAGTTCGTGTCCGGGCGACTGGAAGGTCAGCGCCGGCAGTTCGACCTCGCCCGCCGAGGTGATGCCAGCCGGCAGCGAGGTCGGCGCGATGTACAGCGTCGGCAGGGTCGGCGCATCCGGCGCGGGTACCCGGTCCAGGACCAGCAGGTCGACGCCGACGAGGTCGTTGGGAACGACCGGCGACGACTGCAGCTCGACCCCGGGGACCGCCGACAGCGCCGCGCCCAGGAAGACGTTCCCCGGACTGACGAGCATCACGGTGAGCTCGCGCGGGGCGCTGAGCACGGCGAAGGCCGCGTCGTCGACGGTCAGCGCATCCGCGAGGTCGTTGCCCGCGACGTCCTGGCCCGACGGCTCCACGCGGGCGACCAGCACCTCGCCGTCACCCCCGCGGACGGTGAGCACCTCGTCCACCGTTCCACGCGGCCCGAGCTCCAGGGCCCGCTCGACCACGTCCTCGCCGTCGATCGAGAGCGTGAGTCGCGCCTTGGCGCCGAGTGGGCCGAAGTTGCGGACCTGCACGAACACCTGGCTCGAGCCCGCGCCGACCGGCACGGCCTGCAGGCGGGTCACCGCGAGGTTGGGGCGGTCCTGGCCGACAGCCGTGACGATCAGGCCCTCGGGCATGGCCGGCTCGGCACCGGGGGGCACCACACGATCGGTGACGAGGTGGACGACCGTCGACTGCCCCGGCCGTTCCAGCGCAGCGGCGAGCGTGAAGGCATCCACGAGGTCGGCCGGCCCGTGGGTCGGTCGCAGCGACGCCAGGGCGTCCTTCAGTGCCGCGGGGTCGGAGCTCGACGAGATCAGGACGCGCGCACGGCTCGAGGCCTCGACGAACGACATCTCCTGCCCGGGCCCGAGCTTGTCGACCAGGCCGGTGATCTCGCGCCGGGCGAGCTCCAGCCGGGTGGGGCCCTCCTCGTCGGCGAGCATGGAGGCCGACGCGTCGATGATGATGATCGTGTGGTCGCCGAGCTGGGCGCTGACGGTGACGTAGGGCCGCGCCAGTGCCAGCGCGCCGATCAGGATCGCCAGCAGGATCAGCCAGAAGGTCAGGTCGGGCCGGAACCGCTGCCACGGGATCGCGGCGGATACGGAGTGGTCGGTCTGGCGCCAGAGGTAGGTCGACGCGACGACCTGGCGTGGCCGACGCGACTTGAGGACGTACCAGATGGTCAGCGGGACGGCGAGGGCCGCCGCAGCGAGGCCGAGCGGCAGGGCGAGGTTCACGCGACCACCCCCAGCCCACGCAGGGTCTCGAGGACGAGCGATCCGATCGCCTGGTCGTCGACGAGCCGCGCGTAGACGACGCCGTGGCGCCCGCACGTCGCCTCGACCTCGGCGAGGTAGGTGTCGCGGACCTCGGCGTAGGCGTCGAGGCCGGCATCCCCGACCCCGACCTCCACGTCCAGGCCGGTCTCCGCGTCGACGAGTCGGACGTCGCCACGCACGGTCGGGTCGAGGTCCTCGCGGCCGAGGACGTGGACGAACATCGCGTCGCCGCGGTTGCTGGCGAGCACGCGGATCGTCTCCTCCCAGCCGTCGAACAGCAGGTCGCTGACGAGCACGACCGGACCGACCGGGCCCTCCCCTCCAGCCTGCCGCAGGGCGGCATCGAGCGGGGCGCGGCCCGGGCCCTCGCCCTCCTCCTCGATGGCCTCCGCGGGGCGCGCCCGCAGCAGGCGGTCCTCGGCGGCGAACAGTGCGCTGGGGCCGCGGAGCCACGGGCCCGCGTCGATGCCGCCGTGGGCCGCGGCGAACGCCTGGTCGCCCGAGGCCAGCTTGCTCCGCACGTCCTCGCGCTCGCGCTCACCACCGACGAGGAAGAGCCTCACGCGGTCCTGCTCACCGGCGGCGAGGGCGGCGAACGCCGCGGCGATCTGGCGGGCCGCCGCGAGCTTGTCGCCGAAGCCCATGGAGGCGCTGAGGTCGACGACGACACGCACCGCCGCCTCGTCCTCGGCCTCGTACAGCTTGATCAGGAGGCGGCCGAGGCGTCGGTACGCCGCGAGGTCCACGCGCCGTGGGTCGTCGCCCCGGACGTACTCGCGGTAGTCGGCGAAGTCGAGCGACGCACCGAAGCGCTTCGACCGGTGAGCACCCGCGTAGCGGCCCGACACGCGGCGTTTGGCCGCCAACCGGAAGCGGCTGAGCTGGGCGACCAGCTCAGGCGACAGGATCCGGGTGCGGGTCGTGGGCATCGTGCGTCAGACCGCGCCCTTGACCGGCGGCTTGGGCGCCGGCACGGCCTCGAGGACGGCCTCGACGCACTCGTCCGTGGTGACGCCAGCGGGCAGCGCCTCGTAGCCCAGCACGAGGCGGTGGCGCAGGCACGCGGGCGCTGCCGCGCGGACGTCGTCGATCGACGCCTGCAGGCGGCCGTCGAAGAGGGCGTACACCTTCGACATGAGGACGAGCGACTGCCCGCCACGGGGCGAGGAGCCGTTGCTCACGTAACGCCGCACGAGGTCCGGGGCGGATGCCGAGGTCTTGTGCGTCGCCTCGACGATGTCGACGACGTGGCGCAGGACGTGGCTGGCCATCGGGACCTCGCGCACGAGCTGGATCGCCCCCTTGAGGTCCTCGGCCGTCGCGACCGGCTCCGCCTCGTCGTGGTGGGCACCCGTGGTGCGGTTGAGGATCTCCACGAGGTCGTCGGCGGTCGGCAGCGGCACGAGCACCTTGGCCAGGAAGCGGTCGAGCTGGGCCTCGGGGAGCGGGTAGGTGCCCTCCATCTCGATGGGGTTCTGCGTCGCCATCACGAAGAAGGGGCGGGGGAGGTCGCGGGTCACGCCGCTGACCGTCACCCGGCGCTCGGCCATGGCCTCGAGCAGCGCCGACTGGGTCTTCGGCGTCGCGCGGTTGACCTCGTCGGCGAGGAGCAGCTGCGTGAACACGGGCCCGGGCTGGAACTCGGTCCGCATCGACTCGGCGATGACGTTCGTGCCCGTGATGTCCGCCGGCATCAGGTCCGGCGTGCACTGCACGCGGGTGAAGTCCAGTGACAGCGCCGAACCCAGGGTCTTGAGGAGCACCGTCTTGCCGAGGCCCGGCACGCCCTCGAGGAGCACGTGCCCCTCCGCGAACAGGCCCGCGAGCACGTCGCGGATCAGGGCGTCCTGCCCCACCATGACGCGGCGGATCTGGGCCTCGACGCGCTCGGCGAGCGCGGCGAACTGATCAGGTGTGAGTGCGGCCACGACGGCCCTCCTTCCGCGGCGTCATGGCTCGACGCCCCCGATGATGTCGAAGTAGTCGCGGACGAGGCCGCGGAGGCGGGTCGGGTAGCCGGCCCGCTCGATCGTGCGCGTGGCGCGGTCCTGGTACTCGGCGAGGACGTCGAGGTAGGGCACCAGCGATTCGTTGCGCTGCCCGGCCCCGTCCTCGCGGCCCACGACCTGGTCCTGGCCGGCGTCGCCCTGCTGGCCGCCGAGGTTGATGTCCTCGCCGTCACCCGTGGCACTCGGTGGGTCGAACACCGTGGCGAGGTCGGGTCGGCCGCCGAGGTGGGCGTTGCCACCGGCACCGGTGTTCGCGCCGCCCTGGCCGGACGTTCCCGAGGGCAGGCCCGTGGCGCCGCCGCCACCGCCACCGCCGCTGCCGCCCTGCCCTTGGCCCTGGCCCTGCCCTTGGCCCTGGCCCTGACCCTGACCTTGACCCTGACCTTGGCCCTGCCCCTGCCCCTGGCCCTGGCCCTGACCTTGACCCTGCCCCTGGCCTTGGCCCTGGCCCTGACCCTGCCCCTG
>JBFHRB010000172.1:0-7320 GCA_041591915.1 Nitriliruptorales bacterium | reverse complement strand
GCCCCGCGCAACGGCACCCCGGTCCTCGAGGTCCGCGGGGTCACGAAGCGGTTCCCGGGCGTCATCGCGAACGACCAGGTGACGTTCGACCTCCGCCGGGGCGAGATCCACTGCCTGCTCGGCGAGAACGGCGCCGGCAAGTCGACCCTGATGAACGTCGTCTTCGGGCTCTACCAGCCCGACGAGGGCGACATCGTCGTCCACGGCGAGCCGAAGAGCTTCCACTCGTCCCGCGATGCCATCGCCTCGGGCATCGGGATGGTCCACCAGCACTTCCAGCTCATCCCCGTGTTCTCCGTGGCGGAGAACGTCATCCTCGGGCAGGAGTTGACCAAGGGGGCGTTCCTCGACCTCGAGGAGGCCCGCCGGCGCATCACCGAGCTCAGCGACACCTACGGGCTCCACGTCGATCCGGACGCCACCGTCGGCGACCTGTCGGTTGGTCAACAGCAGCGCGTCGAGCTGATCAAGGCGCTGTACCGGGATGCGGAGATCCTCATCCTCGACGAACCGACCGCCGTCCTCACCCCCGGCGAGGTGGACGAGTTCTTCGGCGTCGTTGCGAGCCTCGTCGAGCAGGGCAAGTCCATCGTCTTCATCACGCACAAGCTCCGCGAGGTCCTCGCGGTGGCCGACCGCGTCACGGTGCTGCGACACGGCAAGGTCGTCGGGTCCGCGGACCCGAAGGAGTCGACCCCCCAGTCGCTGGCGTCGCTGATGGTCGGGCGTGACGTCGTGCTCCAGGTGGAGAAGGGGCCCGCGCAGCCCGGCGACGTCGTGCTGGAGGTGCGTGACCTCCGGGTCGACGACGACCGCGGCGTCGAGACGGTCTCGGGGGTCACCCTCGAGGTCCGCGCGGGCGAGATCCTGGGCATCGCCGGCGTCGAGGGGAACGGACAGCGGGAGCTGGTCGAGGCGCTGGCCGGCATGCGCGCGCCGACGTCGGGCAGCATCAGGCTCGACGGCCGCAACATCGTGGGGCGCAACCCCCGACAGGTCCACCGGATGGGCGTCGGGCACGTGCCGGAGGACCGCTACAAGCACGGCTTCGTCGAGGCGCTCACCATCGCCGACAACCTCGTGCTGAACCGCTACAGCCGTTCGCCGTTCGCCCGAGGGTGGGTCCGCGACCGGGAAGCGGTCGCCTCGAACGCGACCGAGCTGGTCCAGAAGTTCGACGTCAGGACGCCCGGCATCGACGTGACGATCGGGACCCTGTCCGGCGGCAACCAGCAGAAGGTCATCGTCGCCCGAGAGCTGTCACACGACCTCAAGCTGCTGATCGTGGCCCAGCCGACGCGCGGCCTGGACGTCGGGTCGATCGAGTTCATCCACAACCAGATCATCGGCAAGCGTGACGAGGGCACGGCGGTGCTCCTCGTCAGCGCGGAGCTCGATGAGGTCCGGTCGTTGAGCGATCGCATCGCGGTCATCTACCGCGGGCACATCATCGACACCGTCGACGCGGCGGAGGCGACGCGGGAGCGACTCGGCCTGCTCATGGCTGGAGGTGAGGCAGCGTGAGCGAGGAGCGCCGGAGCGCGAAGGACGCGGTGGACCTC
Organism: Nitriliruptorales bacterium; assembly: GCA_041591915.1. GTDB lineage: Bacteria > Actinomycetota > Nitriliruptoria > Nitriliruptorales > Nitriliruptoraceae > JBFHRB01. The sequence continues at coordinate 5,758 of JBFHRB010000172.1, read as the reverse complement.
TACCTCCGCCTGCAGCCCGTGATGGTCCCGGTGTACGCACTCGTCGTTGCCTTCGTGCTCGCCGGCCTCGTGATGTGGGGCACCGGGGCGAACCCCTTCGTCGCGTATGCCGCCCTGTTCCGCGGGATGTTCGGCAGCGTCGACAACATCGCCGGCGCCCTCGAACGGTCGACGCCCTTCATCGGGGCATCGCTGGCCGTGGCCCTCGCCTTCCGGGCCGGCCTGTTCAACATCGGGGCGGAGGGACAGTTGCTGGTCGGTGCGCTCGCGGGAGCGTGGGTCGGGACGTGGTCCTTCCTGGCGGGTGTTCCCGCAGTGATCGGCGTGCCGCTCATCCTGCTCGCCGGTGTCGTCGGCGGTCTGCTGTGGGGCGGGATCCCCGGCCTGCTGAAGGCCAAGACGGGCGCCCACGAGGTCATCGTGACGATCATGATGAACTCGATCGCACTCCGCATCACCGAGTGGCTCGTCTCCTCGCGCGAGCCCCTGCTGCTGCTCGACACCTCGTCGTCGGTCCCTCGCACGGCGCCCATCGCGGATGGCTTCCGGCTCTTCGGGTTCGGTGACACGGTCCTGCACGGGGGCACGGTGCTGGCCCTGCTCCTCTGCGCACTGGCCTGGTTCACCATGGAACGCACGACGACCGGCTTCGAGATCAACGCCGTCGGCCTCAACCCGCACGCGGCGACCTACGCGGGGATCTCGAAGAACCGCATCGTGATCCTGGCCATGGGAGCATCCGGCGCGCTCGCCGGCATCACCGGCGCGGCAGAGGTGTCCGGGGGCGACGGCTTCCTGCTGCCGGGTGTGTTCGCGAACATCGGCTTCGACTCCATCGCCATCGCCCTGCTGGCCCGCGCGAACCCGTTCGCGGTGATCCCTGCGGCGCTCCTGTGGGGCTCGCTGCTCGCCGGCGCCCCGACGATGCAGGCGCAGGCCGGGTTGTCGATCGACCTCGTCCGGATCATCCAGGCGCTCGTGCTGCTGTTCGTGGCGGCAGACGCCATCGTGCGCTGGCTGTTCCGCGTGCCCGAGGGCGGCGACGGACGACGCGCGTTCGCGAGCGGCTGGGGGGCCTGACATGAGCGCTGCCACTCCCCCGCCCCAGGAGGACCTCCGCACGGCCGATCGCGAGGCCTACGTCGAGAGTCGACGCTGGGGCCAGCTCAGCCGGCTGCAGACGATCGGCGTCCTCTTCCTGTTCGTCGGCGGCGTCCTCGTCGGCCGGGTCGCCGCTGCGTTGTCCGGCCAGGAGGCGAACTTCCGCTTCGGGGTCGGCGGCGACGCCCCCACGCTCACGTTCGACCCGGGCACGGTCCTGCTCGGATTCGGGGTCCTGTACCTGCTGTTCGGCGCCGTGGCCGTGGGCGAACGCTGGACCCGCCGGTGGGCCTCGATCGGGCTGATCGTCGGCTCGTTCCTGGTGGTCCCGATGGTGCTCGTCGCGGCCATCGGCCTGTCGCCCAAGGACTCGACCAACCTCGTGCCGATCCTCACCGAGTCCATCCGGCTCGGCACGCCGATCGCGCTCGGGTCACTGGCTGGGCTGTGGTCCGAGCGGTCTGGTGTCGTGAACATCGGGATCGAGGGGATGATGCTGGCCGGAGCCGGCATCGGCTTCACGTTCTACGCCGTGGCTGGATCGGGCACCGGGGGCTTCCCGCTGTTCCTGGCCGTGATCGTCGCGGTCATCACGGGCGGACTCATGGCCCTGCTGCACGCGTGGCTGTCCGTCACGTTCCGGGTCGACCAGATCGTGTCCGGCGTCGTGATCAACCTGCTCGCCATCGGGGTCACGTCGTTCCTCCGCCAGCAGGTGATCCTGCCGTCCGGGGTGCAGACGGCCCAGAAGCTGCCGGTGATCGACCTCCCGCTGCTCCACCGCATCCCGATCATCGGCGACGGCCTCTTCAGCGGACGCCCGATCTACTTCCTCATGTTCGTCATCTTCATCGCGACCCACCTCTTGCTGTTCCGGACACGGTGGGGGCTGCGCGTCCGGTCGGTCGGCGAGAACCCCCACGCCGCCGAGACACTCGGCATCGACCCGATCCGGATCCGCTACCAGGCCGTCGTGCTCGGCGGGCTCATCGCTGGCCTTGCCGGGGCGTGGTTCTCCCTGGAGACGGTCGGGTCGTTCGACGACCTCATGACGAACGGGAAGGGCTTCATCGCGCTGGCGGCGCTGATCTTCGGGAAGTGGCGCCCGTGGAGCGCGTTCGGTGGTGCCATGCTCTTCGGGTTCGCGGACGCCCTACAGACGCGCATCCAGTTCCTGGACGTCACGGTGGCGAACTTCCCGGTGCCCTCACAGTTCCTGCAGACGCTGCCCTTCGTCGTGACCATCGTCGTCCTCGCGGGGGCGATCGGGCACGCGCAGCCACCCGCCGCGGACGGCGTCCCCTACGAGCGGAGCCGCTGAGCGGCCGCCCGAGGGCTCGAGGCACACTCGGGTGGCCGCCCCAGTCCGGCTACCGCGCGGCGGTCAGACGTGCGCCGGGACCGGAGCATCGGCAGGCTCGCCGTGCGGATCCTCGTCCCCTCCGCTGGACTCGTCCTTGCCCATCTTGAGGAAGACGAACCCACCGACACCGGCGAGGATGGAGGCGACGAAGATGCCCACCTTGGCGGCGGCGAGGAGCGGGCTGCCCGTCTCGAAGGACAGCGCACCGATGAACAGCGCGACGGTGAACCCGATCCCGCTGAGCATGGACATCCCGAACAGGTGACGCAGGTTCGCGCCCCGCGGCATCGTTCCCAGGCCGAGTTTGAGTGCGAGCCACGTCGCACCGAACACGCCGAAGGTCTTGCCGACCAGCAGTCCGAGGGTGATGCCGAGGAAGACGGCGCGTCCCTCCTCGCTGCTGATGCTGTCGCCGGACAGGACGACGCCAGCGTTCGCGAGGGCGAAGATCGGCACGACCAGGAAGCTCGAGATCTTCGCGAGCCCGTGCTCCAGCCGGATGATGGGGGCGATGCTCTCGCGGCTCAGCCGGCGGAGGTCCTCCATCAGTGACTCGACACGCTCGGTCGTGTGGTGGTCGAGGTCGCCACCCTCGCCGACGTAGCCGTCGATCTTGTCCACCAGCTGCCGAGCACGCGCCGGGAAGAACTCCGGCCGGTAGAAGGGGCGCGTCGGCGCGAGCAGGCCGAGGGCAACGCCTGCCAGCGTCGCGTGGACGCCCGATTCGAGGACCGCGAGCCAGACGAAGGATCCGACCGCCAGGTAGGCCGCGACGCTGCGCACGTTGATCTGCTTCATCACCACGACGACGACGAGGCCGACGAGTGCGGCGATGAGCCAGCTCAGCGCGAGCTTCTCGGTGTAGAAGATGGCGATGATGAGGATGCCGCCGATGTCGTCGACGATCGCGAGCGCGAGCAGGAAGAGCTTCGCGGCGATCGGCACCTTCCGTCCGACCATCGAGACGACGCCGACCGCGAACGCGATGTCCGTGGCGACCGGGATGCCCCAGCCGTCGGAGGCCGGTGAGCCCAGGCTCGCGGTGAAGGCGAGGTAGATGCCGGCGGGGACGAACATGCCGCCGAGCGCCGCGATCGCGGGCAGGGCAGCCGCCTTGGGATCGCGGAGCTCTCCCTCGACGAGCTCACGCTTGATCTCGAGGCCCACGACGAAGAAGAAGATCGTCATGAGGGCGTCGTTGACCCACTGCTGCACCGTCAGTTCGGAGAGGTGGTGGAAGTGGAACTCCCCGAACGCGATCTCGATGTGCGTCTCGAGGATGCTGAAGTACGTCTCGCCCCACGGCGAGTTCGCCCACGCGACGGCGACGACCGCAGCGATCAGCATGATGATGCCGCCGCTGGCCTCGGTGCGCATGAACGACAGGACGGGCTGCACGAACGCTCGCGGCACGAAACGCCGCGATTCGACCCACGACGGCGGGACCCTGCCGCCGCCGCCGTCCGTCTTCTGGCCCTGGTCGACCTCGCTCACCTGCGCACCTCTCGTCGTGCGTTCGGGCTTGTCTGCCCCGGCGCTGGGGCCTGGGGGCGGCCGTCGTCGACACCGATCCGCGGTGCGACGACACGTCCTGTCGGCCGATGGCGGGAGGGAGAAAGTGGAACGCCCTCCGTGGCGACGGCCGAGAAGGTAGAGGCGCCCGGCGGACGGCGCGAGCACGCCCGTCCGGAACGTCTGACGCCCCCCGCGTGGCGGGGGGCGTCAGAGGGGAAGGTCGTCCGGGCTACGGCTTGAGCGTGATGACGTTCTCGTTGTCGAGGTCCGGGCAGTCGACCGTGATCACGTTGTCCGCGAGCAGCTCGCTGAGACCCGCGACGACCGCGTCCTGGTCGCCGCCCGTGGCGCCCCGGATGATGGTCTCGTAGGCGTCGCGGTCGATGCACTGCACCGTCATCGACCGTGCACGCGCCTCGACGCCCGGCGCCGCGGTCTCGAACCTGTCGATCGTCGCCATCACCTGGGTGTCCTCGTCGGACAGGGCGAGGCGTAGTCGCGGGAGCGTCTCGGACTCGAACGTCTTGAGCTGGGCGTAGGCGCCCTCGAAGGTCGAACGCTCGGTCGCGTCCGCGGCCTCGGTGTCCCGCAGGACCGTGTAGGCCGGCAGCTGGAGCTCGAAGGCCTCGATCAGCAGCTCGAACCCGGCCTCCGCATCGCCGCGACGCGTGTCCTGGCCGATGGCGACGTCGAGCGAGTCGAACGTGAGCGGCGCCGGGAAGGTCAGGTCTGCCGACTCCCACTCCGCGAGGTAGCCGAGTGCCTCCCGTTGCAGCAGGATGCCGCGCGCCGCTGCGGCGACCGCATCTGCCACCGGTCCGTCGGACTCGTCCGCCGTGATGAACAGGTCGCGTGCCTGCCCCTCGACGCGGTCGAGGGCGACCTTCGTCCCGACGAAGTCGCCGGCGAACTCGGCCCACGTGGTCTCCGGATCGAGGAACACCTCGAGGCCGGAGTCGCCGACCTGGGCCTCGATCTCGACGAGTCGGTCGATGAGCTCCTCGTCGCTGGCCCCGCCCTGCGAGCCGAAGCCCGCGACGGCGTTCGCACCGACCGAGGTCAGTACGGCCACGATCAGCGCGGTCACGACCATCGTGGACACGCTGGCCCCGGATCGCGCGATGGTCAGACCGGCATTGCCCCTGGCGCCCTGCACGGGGTCCTCCTCACGTCAGGTCGCGGCGCCATACTCCCGCGTCGCGACCGTGCACGCAACCTTCTCAGAGGTCACACCGAACAACTGTAGCCACTCCAAGCACATCCGTCACGCGTGTTGCGCAGGAGTCTCTCCCCCGCGCTGACGACGACGACGGCCGGCGATCGCTCGCCGGCCGTCGATCCGTGGCTCGGTGCCCGAGCCGAAATGCCTCAGTAGCGGTAGTTGTCGGGCTTGTACGGACCCTCGACCGCGACGCCGAGCGCGTCCGCCTGCTCGGGCGTGAGCACCGTCAGCCGGGCGCCGATCTTCTCGAGGTGGAGGCGGGCAACCTCCTCGTCGAGGTGCTTGGGCAGGACGTACACCTCGTTCTTGTAGTCCTCGTGGTTCTTCCACAGCTCGATCTGGGCGAGGACCTGGTTGGAGAACGAGTTGGACATGACGAAGCTCGGGTGCCCGGTCGCGCAGCCCAGGTTCACGAGGCGCCCCTCGGCCAGCAGGATGATCGCGCGGCCGTTGGGCAGGTGGACCAGGTCGACCTGGGGCTTCACGTTCTCCCACTCGTACTTGCGCAGCGCGGCCGTCTGGATCTCGGTGTCGAAGTGGCCGATGTTGCAGACGAT
>JBFHRB010000171.1:0-7341 GCA_041591915.1 Nitriliruptorales bacterium | reverse complement strand
GCACGGGCCGCCTCGATCGCCGCCCGTCGGACCCGCACCTCACGTGGGTCCTCGAGCAGGTGGTAGCCCATCCGGTTCATGGCGTAGCAGAAGCCCATGTTGAGGTCCGGCTCGGCGAACCCGAAGGACCCGCCGGCACCGGGCGTGCCGAAGGCGCTCGGCGAGCCGAACTCGAAGCCCGGGAACGGCTTGCAGACGCCGAGCGAGAACAGCGTCTCGGTGCGGAGCACCTCGTCGAACAGGCCGTCGGTCGGCGGGGTCGCGGGCTCGATGAGGGCCGTGAGCGTGCCCGCGTCGATCCCGAGCCGTCGCCCGCCGGTGGCGAACTCGCCGTAGGCGGTCGCGACGGACCGGGCCGTTCCCGTGCCGTTGGATGCCGGGAGCTCGATGCGGCGGACCGCCCGGTCGTTGTAGCGGACGGGGATGCCCAGGACCTTCGGGTTCGAGAAGGCGCGTGCCGTGATCGTCCGTGGGTTGAGGAAGTCCTTCACGAACTCCCGCGGGAGCGTGCCGATGTTGAGGGCCATCTTCACGCGGTACCAGTCGCCCATGATGCGGGCGAGGCGCTCCTCGGGGATGTCGTCGGGCAGGCCGATGTGGAAGTCGAGCCCGAGCGGCTCGGCGATCTCCTCGGCGAAGTAGCGGCCGATCGTGCGGTGCTCGGGGTCGGCGCGGCGGACGAGCTCGGACTCGTACCACCCGAGCGTGATGCCGTGGTAGCCGTGCTTGCGGCCCGGCTCCCAGGCGGGTGCCTGCTTGGCGATGGCGGCGGCGACGCGGTCGGGGCTGGCCAGCGCGTCGAGGTCGAGCTTGTGGTCGATCGCGCACAGCCCGGCCTGGTGCGAGAGGAGCGTCCGCACCGTGATCTCGGCCTTGCCGTTGGCCGCGAACTCGGGCCAGTAGCTCGCGACCGGCATGTCGAAGTCGATCAGGCCCTGCGAGTGGGCGTGCGCGACGGCGAGTGCCGACAGGCCCTTGGTCGTCGAGAACATGTTGACGAGGGTGTCCTCGCGCCAGGCCTCGCCCGTGCGCGGGTTGGCCATGCCGCCCCAGAGGTCGACCACGAGCTCGTTGTCGATGACGACGGCGACCGTGGCGCCGACCTCGAGCCCGTCGTGGAAGTTGGCCTCGAAGGCCGACCGGACGCCCTCGAACCCCGGAGCGGTGTAGCCGTTGGCGTCGGAGCTCATGGGGCTGTTCTCCTCGACGTGCGAGGCGCTCCCCCCTGCGCGCGTCCGACGCTATCGCCCTTGCTGCGCGCTGTCAGTTGCCTGAGCAGGTCCGTTGGAGCGTCCCGTCACCCCATCGACTCGACGAGCCGCTGCAACTCGGGCAGGCACACGACGGCTGGACCCGCGATGTGGAACCCGGCGGCCAGCGATGAGGCCGCGTGCACGGCGTACACCTCCGCTCGGGTGGCGTCGGCCCGGACCTCGCGCAGCATCCAGGGCTCGCCGTCGGTCACGTGGGCGATCTGCGAGCCGAGCTCGCTGTCGGGGTCGCCGGGCCAGAAGACCAGCGCGCCGTCGGGGTGGGTCAGCCAGACGCCGACGTCGCGCTCGGCGACGACGAGCGCCTCGATGACGTCGACGACGCCTGCGTTCTCGAGTCCCTCGCAGTGCACAGACGTCCAGCCGTCGGGCAACGGCTCTGCCAGGAGCCGCTGGGCCTCCCGCTCGGCGGCCCGCTCCTCCCACCAAGCGCCGAAGGGGCCGAGGCGGCCCGTGATGTCGGCCGAGTTGAGCTCGCCGAACGCGATCGCGCCCCCGACGACCGCGGCGAACAACAGGAACAGGCCCGCCACCGCGGTCGCTGCCGGCACCTCCCAGCGCAACCGCTCGCGCTCCGCCTCGTGCAAGTCCCGACGCAGGCCCACGTCATCCCCCGGATCACCCGCCCTCACACCCCACCCGACGCACGAGTCCGGTGGTCGGTTCCCTCAGGCGCTCAGAACGTAACGCCCGCGGGCCTCGGAGGCGAGGCGCGGTGGGTCGGGGCGGGCGGGTCGTCGGTCGGGGTCTGGCCGGGCGGGGTCGAGCAGGCTGGACCGCAGGGGATCGGATCCGGATCGGGGATCGAGCAGGTCGGGTTGGCGGCCGGCTGGTCGTGACACGAACGCGCTGCCGATCCGGTTGGTGCAGGTCAGCGTGCCGTCGCGGGCGAGGTGCAGGGCCCACTCGCCGTCGGGGCCGTGCGCGACCCGGTGGTGGTGGTGCCAGCACAGCGCGACCAGGTTCGACAGGTCGGTCGGACCGCCGTGGGCCCAGTGGACGACGTGATGGGCCTCGGTCCATCGCCAGGGCGCCTCGCACCCGGGCCACCGACACCCGCGATCGCGCACGCGCAGGGCACGCCGCTGGGCCGGGCTGACCGCCGGGGTCTCACGCCCGACGTCCAGTGGCAGTGATCCGCCGCCGGTGACGACCCGCGAGATCCCGGCGTCGCAGGTCAACCCCCGCAGCGCCTCACCCGACACGTCGAGCTCGTCGAGCTCGCCCCGCGCCAGCCCGAGGCGGTCCTCCAGCACGGACAGGTCGACCAGCACGCTCACGTGTGGGCGCACCCCGGCGTCGGAGGTCGGCGCCTCGCCGGCGGCCAGCGCCGCCTCGAAGGCCGTGATCAGCGCGTCGCAGCGACGCTGACGCATGGTCCGCTTCTCGGAGGGGTCGACGTCCGCGCCGTCGCGGGGCAGGAACGCCTCGATCGCGGTCTCCGCCACGCGGGCGGCCACGGGGTCGAGCAGCGCCTCGAGCCACACCATGCCGTCGAGCGTCGTCGACGTGCGCAGGTAACGGCGGTCGACGAGCTGCTCGTCCTCCGACACCTCGGGCTCGGGCAGCAGTTGCTGCCGGAGTCGACCGACCTCGCGGGCCAGGCGCTCGGGGTGGCACCGCCGTGCGGCAGCCAGCAGGGCGGCCTCGGCGTCGTCCCATGCCTCGACCGGCAGGTCCTCCAACGCACGGCGGATCACCCGCACGTGCCCGTAGTTGATCAGTGCCGACGACAGCGCGGCCCGCGTGGCGTCGCGGTCGGCCAGGAACCGCGCCGACCGCACCCGCTCGGCCGCCTCCTTCGGCGGCGTGTGGAGGAACGTGCGCAACCACGCCGCGGCCGTGACCGAGCCGTCGAGCTCGTAGGCCTGCGAGCGATCGAACTGCGCGATCGCCTCGGCTCGCGCCGCGTCGAGCAGCCGCTGCACCTCGTCCAGCGCGGCCACGCGCGCGGCCAGGCCACGAGCCGACGTGTCAGCGACGTCGATCGCGTCCAGCCGTTCGACCAGCGCGGACAGGTGCAGAGCGCATCCCCTCGTTCTCGTTGCCCGGCAACCTACGACGAGGGTGTGACACGGATGCTCGTCAACGGCCCGTCATCTGCGAACATCCGCGCTCGACGGAGGTTCGCAAGCGAGGATCGCCGTGACCGCCACCCCCTCACCCGGCGCCGCGCCGCCCGACCCCTCCCACCCGTGGGAGCGTGTCGACGGTCGCGTGCCCGTCGTCATCCACGTCCCGCACGCCGGCACGTGGATCCCCGACGACGAGCGCGACGCCTTCGTGCTCGGCGACGACGCGCTCGCCGACGAGCTGCGGCGCATGACCGACCACGCGACCGACGTGCTCGCGCAGGCGGCAGTCGAGGCCGGCGCGTACGCGTTCGTCAACCGCTTGTCGCGGCTCGTCTGCGACCCCGAGCGCTTCCCGGACGAGCGCGAGGAGCTCGAGGCCGTCGGCATGGGCTTCGCGTACACGAGGACGGCCGACGGCAAGCCCCTGCGCGACCTCGGCGAGGCCGACCGCGCGCGGGTCAAGGAGCGGTGGTTCGACCCGTACGCGGAGGCGTTCGGTGACCTCGTCCGCGAGGTCCGCGAGGAGCACGGCCGCTGCCTCGTGCTCGACCTCCACTCCTACCCGGCCGAGCGCCTCGCCTACGAGCGGGGTCGCATCGCCCGCCCAGACGTGTGCCTGGGCAAGGACGAGGGCCACACCCCCGGCTGGGCGATGACCTCGGCGATCGAGGCGTGCGAGCGGCTCGGGCTGTGGTGGGACATCAACACCCCGTTCGCCGGGGCGTACGTGCCCGAGTGGGCGTACGGCAAGGACCGGTCCGTGTCGGCGCTGATGCTCGAGGTGCGGCGTGACGTCTACCTCGACGAGGAGACCCTCGAGCTCACCGACGGCGCCCCGCTGGTCGCCGAGCTGGTCCGCCAGGTCGCGGTCGGGCTCGAGATGGACGTCGTCGAGCTCGCGGACGGCTGGATCGGCTTCGGCGGCGGCGGCGACCCGGACGCGGTGGCCGGCGACGGCGGGGACGAGGACGACTGAGCCAGGCCGACCCCTCCGCCGTGTGGACGTCTGTGCGACAAGTGGGCAACGGAGGACCACACGGCAACAGATGTCCACACAGTGATGGGCTGCGACACCGTCAGGCGCGCCGCCCGACGTAGATGCCGTTGCTCGAGGTGCCGCGGGTGAGGGGGTTGTCGAAGCTGACGACGTGGCCGTCGACGTCGGTGAAGACCTCGCCCATCGTGGCGAGGAACGCCTCCGTCGGCGCCTCGTCGGACCACAGCGCGAACACCCCGCCGGGGTGGAGCTTGTCCGCCAGCGCCGTCAGGCCCTCCACCGAGTAGAAGGCGGCATGGTGGGGGGCGAGCCAGTGCTCGGGCGTGTGGTCGACGTCGAGGAGCACGGCGTGCACCTGCGGCGGGATGCCCTCCGCGTCGAAGCCACCCTCGGCCGTGGCGAGCGCGAAGAAGTCGCCGTGCACGAGCCGGGTGCGCGGGTCGGCGGTGAGTGTTCGGGCGTCCGGCAGCAGGCCGTCCTCGTGCCAGCCGATCACCGCCGGCAGCGCGTCGACCACGGCCACGGACCCGACGCGGTCGTCCTCGAGCGCGGCCATCGCGGTGTAGCCGAGCCCGAGGCCACCGACCACCACGTCGAGCGGCCCCTCCCCCGCGACCGCCGCCAGGCCGATCCTCGCGAGCTCCTCCTCGGCGACGGTGAACAGGCTCGACATCAGGTACTCGTCGCCGAGCTTGACCTCGTACACGTCGACGCCGAGCGTCGGTTCGAGCCGACGCCACAGGCTCAGCCCGCCGGTCGGGGTCTGCACCCACGCCAACGCCTCGAAGTTGCGGGCCACGCGGGGTCCAGACGTCGGCGGGGGCGTGCGTGGGCCACGGTATCGGCCGCCAGCACGTGACGGCCACGCCGACCGTCCGTAGGGTCGAGGGAGGTCATCGTCGGCATCCGGGGGGAAGACGATGGGTCCGCGCATCTCGGTGGTCGTCCCGGCCTACAACGAGGAGCTCCTGCTCCCGCGGCTGCTCGACACGGTGGAGGTGGCCCGACGGCGGCACGAGGAGGCGAGGGCATCCGAGGCGCCGGAGACCGACGGCGCTCGCGGCGTCGAGGTCATCGTCGCCGACAACGGCTCGACCGACCGCACGGCCGAGCTCGCCGCAGAGCGCGGGGCGACGATCGTCCCGGTCAGCAAGCGCGCGATCGCCGCGGCGCGCAACGGCGGGGCGCGGGCAGCCAAGGGCGAGGTGATCGCGTTCGTCGACGCGGACCTGCAGGTGCACCCCGACGCGTTCATCGCCATCGACCGCGTGATGCGGCGTGACACGGTGGTCGGCGGTGCGACCTCCATGACGATGGAGCGCTGGTCGGTGGGCATCCGCACGACGTACCACCTGTCCAAGTGGATGGTGCGCGCGATGGGGCTCGAGGGCGGCGTCGTCTTCCTGCGTCGGGACGACTTCGAACTGCTCGGCGGCTACCCGGAGGACAAGCGCTACGCCGAGGACGTCGGGTTCCTGTTCGGCCTCAAGCGCCTCGGCAGGGAGCGGGGTCAGCGGTTCGTCGTCCCGCCCGACGTCGAGGCGATCGCCTCCACCCGCAAGTTCGACGAGCAGGGCGACTGGCACATGATGACGTTCCCCGTGCGCTACGGGTGGCGGAAGCTCACCGGCACCGCCGACCGGCTCGTCGACGAGTACTGGTACACGAGCCGCTGACGCCCGGACGGCCGCGCCCGGTCACAGCGCCTTGCGGTAGACGGCGAAGCGCTCGTGCTCGGCGACGCGGTCGTAGCCAGCCTTCTCGTACATCGACGGGCTGCCCTTGTAGAACGCCGCGGTCCACGGGAAGTCCGCGACGTCGGGCACGGCGAGACGCGGGTAGGCCTCGACGACCTCCATGCCGAGGTCGCGGAGGTGGTCGTCGACCCCCGCCAGCAGTGCCGTCGCGACCCCGCGTCCGCGGTGGTCGGGGTGGATGACGAAGCACATGACCGCCCCGGTCGGCGGGGCGTCGGGCGGGGTGACGTCGGAGAAGCTGCGGAGGTTGAGGTAGGCCGACCGTGGGCCGGCGTTCACCCAGCCGATCGGTTCGTCGCCGTCGTAGGCGAGGAGCCCGTACGCGCCCCCGCGGTCGATCACGGCCTGGCGGTACCCGCGGTTGCGATCGTGGCTGTAGGCCTCGACGGTCTCGTCGTCGCGCGGGTCGTCGTAGAAGGCGCAGAAGCACGCCCCCCACTCGGGGAAGTCCGTGAACGACTGGCCGAACAGCCGGAAGTAGTCCTCGGAGAGGTCGGGCGTGAGTCGGCGGATCTCCATCCGCGCCACGCTACCCCCGGGGATAGACAACGCCCTACGCCCCGTGGCGGCAGGTCAGCCCCTCGGTCTGGCGGGTCCACCAGACGGAGCCGTCGGACGACTCGTGGACGTTCCAGGCGTCCCGGGTGCTCATCCCCGGATCGGTGCGCGAGACCGGCGCCCAACTCGTGTGCTCGATCAGGACGGTCTGGTCGCTGGCCAGCGCCACCGTTGTCCAGCGCGGCCCGACGTGGGTCGCCCCGAAGGCCGCGTCCTGGATGACCCGGCCGGTCGCGACCTCGACGATGTACGACCGCAGCTCGCCCGGGTTGCGATTCTCGGTGACGTAGGCGAGGTCGCCCCACACCCGGATGCTCATCGGCGCCGCGTTGCCGTGGTCGTCGCGGACGTTCTCCTCGTGGATGTCGATCACGGTCTCCAGCTCGCCCGAGGGCGTCAGCGTCGACACGCGGCCGCGGTCGGCGTGGGTGAGGTAGAGCCGATCGCCGTGCACGGACAGGTCGCCGACCCCGCCCGGCACCGCGACTGTCCTGGTCTCCCCGCTGGCGGTGTCGAGGCGGACGAGGTCTCCGGCCTCGCCGACGAGCCACACGGCTCCGGCCGTCGCCACCAGCTGCCCCCCGCCCTTGGGGACGTCGAACAGCTCGCGCTCGCCGGTCACCGGGTCGAACCGCTCGACGATCCCGTAGAAGGCGCTGTTGACCCAGACGTAGCCGTCGCTG
>JBFHRB010000170.1:0-7344 GCA_041591915.1 Nitriliruptorales bacterium | reverse complement strand
GTGCCGACCACGCACACCGACGCGGTCAGCGTCTCGCCCCGAAGGTCCTGCCCGTCCACCCGCATCGCCGCAGGCTAGGACCCGGGCACCTCCGGGCCGGGGCACCTCGCGCAAGTAGAGTCGCGGCGCATCCGCCCGCTGAGAGGTCCGTGCCCAAGGTCTCCGTCGTCATCTCGACGTACAACCGGCGCGCGATGCTGGCGGTCGCGCTGGCCAGCGCGCTGGGGCAGCGCGACGTCGACCACGAGGTCATCGTCGTCGACAACGGCTCGACCGACGAGACGGCCGCCTACCTCGCGACGCTCGAGGACCCTCGGCTGGTCGTGATCCGCAACGACGAGTCGCTCGGCCCCACCGGGGGTCGCAACACCGGCCTGCGTGCGGCGCGGGGCGAGTGGGTCGGCTTCCTCGACGACGACGACGTCTGGGCCCCGGACAAGCTCCGCCGGCAGCTCGACGCCGCCGACGCGGACGGTGCCTCGTGGGCGTACTGCGGCTGCGTCTACATCGACGCCAGCCGCACCATCATCGGCGGCGAGCCGCCACTGGTGCCCGAGCGGCTCGTGGACGTGCTGCCGGCTGCCTACGCCGTGCCGGCGGGCCTGAGCGGCATGATCTGGCGCCGGGACGCCCTCGCCGACGACGGCCTGCTCGACGAGCGGCTCCGCTGGCAGACCGACTGGGACCTGAGCCTGCGGCTGCTCGGGACCGGGCCGCCGGCCTTCGTGTCGGCCCCGCTGGTCGCCTACCGACAGCACGGGGGCCAGATCAGCCAGGGCGCCGCGGCCCACGAGCCCGAGCTCCTGCTCATGCAGGAGAAGCACCGGGAGCTCCGTGCGCGTGCGAACCGCCAGTTCGACATGGGCATGCAGCACCGCTTCCTCGGGTCCGAGGCGCTGCGGGCCGGGCAGCGGTGGTTCGCGTTCCGGTCGTACCTCCGTGCGATCGCGGCCGGCGACCTCGGTTCGCTCGTGCGGATGCTCGGGCTCCTGCTGCCACGGGCTGCACAGCCCATGGCCAGGCGGAGGCTCCTCTCCGACAACGGGTGGCTGTCGGAGGCGCAGCGTTGGCTGGACTCGGCCGCCATCCCGGCGCCGACACGCCGCGTCGCCATCGTCCAGCGGTCGCTGCGGACCTACCGCGAGCCCTTCTACGTGCACCTGCAGCGCGAGTTGGCCCGGTCCTCCGTCCAGCTCGAGCTCTACCACGCGACGACCTCGATCGGTGGCGCGCGCAGGGACGAGGGCGTCGTCCCCTGGGCACGCGAGGTCAACGCCGCCGAGGTCGAGGCATTCGGTGGGCGACTGGTCCGGCTGGACGTGTGGGACCGCATCCGCGACGCCGACCTCGTCATCGTCGAGCAGGCGTCCCGCCTGCTGCTCAACTACCGGCTCTGGCTCGCCCGCAAGCTGCGGGTCGGCCCGGCGTGGGCGTACTGGGGCCACGGCGAGACCCTCGACGACGACTCGCACCCGGTCGGCCGTTGGATCAAGCGCGCCCTCGTCCGCAGCGCCGACTGGTGGTTCGGCTACACCGAGGGGACCGCGCGGATCGTCACCGGTGCGGGGTTCCCACCGGAGCGGGTCACGGTCGTGCGCAACGCCACCGACACCACGGCCCTCGCCGCAGCGGCTGACGCGGTCACCGACGACGCCCGCGAGGCCGCGCGGCAGGAGCTGGGCCTCACCTCCGGGCGAGCGCTGCTGTACCTCGGCAGCTTCAGCCCGCGCAAGGGGCTCCCCACGCTGTTCGCCGCGGCGGACCTCCTCCGTGACCGCGACGGGGATCTCGAGCTCGTCTTCGCCGGATCAGGTGACCTCGAGGACGAGGTCGCGGCCTTCTGCGCCGACCGGTCGTGGGCGCACCTCGCCGGCCTGCGCTTCGGCGACGACCTCGCCGCGCTCGCCGCCAACTGCGCGGCGCTCGTCGTGCCTACCTGGGCCGGGCTGGTCGTCGTCGACGCCTTCGCGCTGGGCCTCCCCGTGGTGATCGCCGACGAGGGCCCCCACCCTCCCGAGGCCGACTACGTGATCGACCAGGAGAACGGCCTCCGCGTCGTCGGAGGCACCGACCCGGCGACCCTCGCCGGCGCCCTCGGTGCCCTGCTCGACGACCACGACCTCCGCGCTCGGCTGAGCGCCGGCTCGCGCAAGCACCGCTCGGACTACACGATCGAGGTGATGGCGGATCGGTTCGCGCTCGGCATCCAGGACGCCCTCGCCGCCGTCGGTCGCCCAGCGAGCCGGAGGTGACGCGCATCCTGAGCGTGCTCACCACCTACCCGCCGTCGATGGGCGGGGCGCAGCAGCACGCCCACGTCCTCCACCAACGGCTGGCTGCTCGCGGGCACGAGGTCGCCGTCGCGACGACGTGGCGTGAGACCCGAACCGACTGGGCGCTCGGCACGACGCTGCGCTCGCCCGGACGCCGAGACTCGGACGTGCTGGACGGTGTGCCCGTCCACCACGTGGGGCTCGACGGGCCGCAGCGACGCCGGGCGGGCGCGTGGCTGGCTGCCTACCCGCCCGCCATGCGCACCGTGGCCCCCCGACTCACCGACGTGTGGCGCGCCGAGGCCGGTCGGGTCCTCGACGCCACCCGGCCCGAGGTCCTCCACCTGTCCCGGATCGGCCGCGAGTGGATGTACGAGGCCTTCGTGCAGGCCGCAGCCGAGCGGGGCATCCCGTTCGTGCTCACCCCCAACCACCACCCCCACTGGACGAGGCCCTGGCACTGGTGGTGGTGGGACCTGTACCGGCGCGCGTCGCGCGTGCTGGTCCTCAGCGATGCCGAGGCCGACCAGCTGGTCGCCGGCGGGGTCGCGCGCGGCCGCATCCTGCGCACCGTCGTCGGGCCCGTCGGCGAGGTCCCGGACCCGGACGCCGAGATCCCGGCCCCGCCACCGCCCCCGACCGTGACCTTCCTCGGCCAGATCCGCCACTACAAGGGCGTCGAGATCCTCCACGCCGCCATGCGGCACGTCTGGGCCGAGCTGCCCGAGGCCCGGCTCGTCGTCGTCGGCCCGTGGCTCGACGGTCCGGACGAGGCGCGCGACGCGATGACGGCCGACCCGCGGGTCGACCTCCTCGGCTCGGTCGAGGAGGACGAGAAGTGGGCGCGGCTGCGCGCCGCGACCGTGCTCTGCGTCCCGAGCGAGGGGGAGGCACTGGGTGGCGTCTACCTCGAGGCCTGGACGGTCGGGCGGCCTGCCGTCGGTGCCGACATCCCGCCGGTACGGGAGCTGTTCGCACGCACCGGCGGCGGGGTCGTCGCCCCGCGTGAGCCCGAGGCCCTCGCCGTCGCACTGATCGGCCTCCTGCGCGACCCCGACCGCGCCGCCGCGATGGGCCGCGCGGGCCTCGTCGCGGTGGCCAACGAGTACAACTGGGACGTCGCGGCCGACCGTGCCGAGCACGCCTACGCGGACGCGCTCAGCGAAGCGAGCTGAGGTCGCACCGGGACGGGGCGGGCTGCTGGGGCGGTGCCTGCCCGTCCTCCAGTGGGCCGTAGTGGGCGAGGTTGAACCCGATGTTCGGCGGGACCCCCTCCTCGATCAGCGCCTCGGCCTCGGAGCCACCGAGCCGCAGGACCTCCCCGGACCCGTCGAAGCCGAGGTCGCGCCATGCGTCCCAGCCGAGCGTGTCGGTGCCCCACCGCCAGTGCCGGCCACCCGTCGAGGGCACCAGGTAGGTGTTGTCCGCGAAGCGGTGTCCGGCGGCCAGCACGCCAGGATCCTCGGCGAGCAGGTCCAGGCCGTTCCAGTCGTCTGCGCCCAGCACGTTGTCGTGGGCGAACACGTCGGTCGTCACGAACTCGCGGCCGTCGTCGGTCCCGCCACGCTCCCGATCGATGATCTTGAGGCCGGTCGGCGAGCCGCTGACGACGTTGCCCCAGACCTCGACGTCGTTCGAGGTCGAGATGAAGATCCCGGCTGCGGCGTTGGGGTCGTCGCGCTCGTTGTTCCTCACGGTGTTGCGGAAGATCTCGGCGCCGAAGCTGATCTCGTAGAAGATGCCGAGCAGGTTGTTCGTGACGAGGTTCGCGCAGATCGTCGCGTCCTCGTTCTCGATGTCGAACCAGGGGCCCGGGCCGGCGTTGTCGTGGACCCAGTTGTTGGCGAACACCATGCCCGAGGTCCGCACGAACTTCGCCGCGCCGCCCTCCCACGCCCAGTCGTAGCCGAGCTCGAGGTTGTGGTCGATCCGGTTGCTCGTGACCCGGATCTGGCGGGCCTCGCCGGGTGCGAGGTCGGTGTCGGTCCCGAGCGCGCCGACGCCCCCCATCCCCATCTGGCCGTTGTGCGAGATGCGCGAGTTCGACACGTGCATCCCGGGGCCGATGCCGATGCCCATGCCGTGGTTGTGGGACGCATCGACGAAGCGGATCGTCCAGTTGACGCCGTCACGCCCGTTGATCGCCCCGCGCTGTGCCCACGTCGCGTAGTGGCGGACGGTGAGGTTCTCGATCGTGACGTCGCGGACGCCGGGCCCGACGAACGCGAACTCGGTGGTGGCCAGCTCGACGAGGCCGAGGCCGGCGGGGTCGACGGCGAGGTGGAGGCGGTCGCCCGGGTAGTCGAGGAACCACTCGCCGGCCCGGTCGAGGTCGGCGAGCGACTCGACGTGGCGCCAGCGTTCGCCGTCCACGTAGAGGTCCTCGGGGTGGGCCTCGCGCGTGCGGTCGGGCCTCAGCTTCCCGTGGACGAACCCCTCGGCCTCCACGCCGTCGAGCACCCAGCGGCCGCCGTCCCTGCGGAAGTCGTCGGGGTCCAGCACGCGAGCGCCCGACAGCACGGCGCCGGGCTCGCCGCGGAACGTCATGCCGTCGCGAGGGAAGACCTGCTGCTCGCGGTGCACGCCCGAGGCGATCAGGAACTCCGTGCCCTCGGGTGCCAGCTCGACGGCTGCCTGCAGGTCGGCACCGACCTCGATGCGCACCGGTTCGGCTGGGGGGTCCGTCGGGTCGATGGCCGTCGGCGGTGACGGCGTCACCGGGTCGCCGGATCCGACGCGGACGGAGCGCGGCTCGACGGGGCGGCGGCTCCACCACCCGAGGACGGCGAGGGACACGACGCCGAGGACGACGAGCCCGACCCCGACGGTCCGCAACACCCGTGGGCTCACCCCGCCCTCCCCATGGCTCGTCGCGCGAGACGACGAACGTAGGGGCTCGCCCAGTAGACCGGCCAGAGCGGGCCCGCCCAGCGTCGAGCGAACGTCGCCCAGTCGCGGGGCGGGATGCCGTGCTGGCTGCGCAGGTGGCGGAGCTCCTCCCGGACGGTTCGGGATCCCCCGTCCTTCGTGTTCGCCGGGCACGTCCCGACGGTGCCGGGGGCGAGGAGCACCTCGATCCCCGCGGCGCGCGCGCGGAGGCCGTAGTCGTAGTCGCCCATGCCGTGGGCGAAGGTGGGGTCGAGGACACCGATCCGCTCGACCACGGCCGCCGGAACGAGCACGCAGTTGCCGTTCATCGTGTCGACCGGGCGTGCCGTCTCGCCGGGCGCGGCGCGCGTGAACCGCAGCGGGCGCCGCGGGTCCGTCCGCACCACTCCGCTGTAGGACAGCGCGTCGGTCTCGGGGTCCGTGACGGCGCCGACCACGATCGGGTCCCCGTCGGCGCCCCGCCAGGCCGCCAGGAGCCGACTCAGGGCCGACGGGTCGAGGCGGGTGTCGTCGTTCAGCCACAGGTACGCATCGGCGCCACCCGCGTCGATCGCCGCCTGCCACGCGGCGCGCATGCCGGCGTTCCAGAACAGGTCGGCGCCGGCCTCGTGCACGTGCACGTCCGGGTGTGCCTCGCGCACCGCCGCCGCGGTGCCGTCCGTCGAACCAGCGTCCACGAGATGGCACGTCGTCGACGCGGACGTGTCCTGTGCGGCGAGCGTGTCGAGGCACGCGAGGGTGTCGTCCCGGCGGTTGTGGCAGGTCAGCAGCACGGCGACGTGGGTCACGCGGGCACCGCCACGCGCGACGGACGCCGCTGGCGTCGAGGCAACCCACCGCGGTCCGTCACGGCGAGCGCGAGCCCGAGGAGCACGCCCTGCTCCGGTGATGGGTGCGAGGAGGCGTAGTACAGGAACTGCACGGCGAGCACGACCGCCAGGACGTCGTTGCGCACGAGGGGCGAACCGCCGTCCGTCGGGTAGAGGCGCAGGAACGGGATGGCGTGCAGCGCGACGAAGGCAGCGAGCCCGAGCACGCCGACCCGGAGGTAGAGCTCGAGGTAGAAGTTGTGGGGCGAGACGTTGACGATCCGCCCGTCGACGAAGCGCGGGAACCCACGACCGAACGGCTGGCCCACGAGGAGGTCGTGGACGTCCGCGGGTGACTGCTCCTCGATGAGCTCCTGCCAACCCTGCACCCGCCACTCGAACGTGTCGACGTTGGTGGCGGAGTCGGTCAGCTCGTCGACGATCACGCGGTCGACACCCTGTCCGAGGACGGCGAAGACGAGGACCGCTGCCAGCGCCGTGGCCCCGAGCGCCGCCAGGGTGAGCCGGCGGGTGAGCTGTGGGTCGCGGATCACGAGCAGGCCGATGCCGAGGAAGGCGGCGATCCACAGCGTTCGGTGCTGCAGGAACACGATCGCGAACAGCAGCGCGCCGACGAGTCCGGGCAACCACCTCGGTGGGGGTGCCGAGCGGACGGCGTCGATGCTGCCCCGCCGGCGCCAGTTGAGCGCCCCGGCGCCGAGCATGGCCGCGGTCAGCACCACGAGCGTCGCGAACGAGTCGATCACGCGCAGGTCGCCGTCGTTGCCCAGGATCCCGCGGCCGGATCCGCTCAGGAACCCGATCCAGCGCAGCACCGTCAGGGCGAACAGGCCCGCCGCGGTGTACAGCCAGACACGGGCGATGTCGTCCCGCCGTTGCGGGGTCGGGACCTCGGCGGCGACGTACAGCACCGCGCCGAGGAAGCGCACGTACTTGCGTGCCTCGTTGACCGCGGTCCCGATGCCGAAGAGCGGGATGCCCCGATAGACGCTGTAGAGCGTGAGGGCCGTGAACCCGACGACCAGCCACTGCGTGCGCGTCCACGGGTACTGGCGGAGCATCCGGGCGACGCCGGCGACGGCCAGCAGGCCGAACACGGCGTCCTCGAGCGAGACCCGGAACGGCCCGAACGCGGTCGCCGGGTCGAGGTCCATCGCGCTCACGATCGCCGCCACGCCGGCGACGGCGACGCCGACCTCGGTCCGCCGGATCATGAGGTCCAGGAACGCAACGCCGGCGAGTGCGGCCGCGGCGAGCCCGACGAGGAGGAACAGGGTCACCGTGCCTCCTCGATCGCGTGCTCGAACAGGGTGACGTACTGGTCGACGACGCGCGACAGCGTGAACCGGTGC
>JBFHRB010000169.1:0-7392 GCA_041591915.1 Nitriliruptorales bacterium | reverse complement strand
CGTGGCCGGGCGTGTGACCAGGGTTGTGCTGCACGTCGAACGACAGCCCCGCCAGGTCCAGGCGCTGGCCGTCCGCGAGGTCGACCAGGCGGTCGTGTGGCGGGTCCCAGCGCAGGCCGAACGCCTGCTCGAGCGCACCGGTTGGGAGGTTGCCGAAGCCCGCGGCCGGGTCGTCCCACAGCCAACGGTCGCCGGGGTGCAGGTGGACCTCGACGTCGAGGCTGCGCGCGAGGTCCGGCACGGCCCAGAAGTGGTCGAGGTGGCCGTGGGTCAACAGGATCGCATCGCAGCGGAGACCGAGCCCGTCGAGTGCCTCCGGCACCCGGTCGGCCCCGTGCTCACCGGGGTCGATGACGACCGCCCGGCCGGCCGCCCGGTCACCGACCACGAAGCAGTTGGTCTGCCACCGCCCGAGCGGGAAACCCACGACGACGAGGTCGCGCTCCACAGGGGTCTCCTCCCAGAGGTCTACGGGCCAGAGGTCTACGGGCCAGAGGTCTACGGGCCAGACGTGCGTCGGAGCGCCCGAGGGCGCTCCGGTGGCGAGGCTACCCACGCGGCCCTGCCGGAGCCAACGGACTCAGCGTGCCGCCTGCGGTACCGCGCGGTAGGCGTCGTACACCGCGTCGACGTGGCGGATCGACCGCAGGACGTAGTCGAGGTGGGTGGGGTCGGCGAGCTCGAACGAGAACCGGAGCACGGCGACGCGGTCGCGACGCGTCGTGACCTGTGCGCTGAGGATGTTGACGTGGAGGTCGCCCAGCACGGCCGTGATGTCGCGCAGCAGGTGCTTGCGGTCGAGGGCTTCCACCTGGATCGTCACGAGGAAGGCGCCGGACGCCCTCGCGTCCCAGTGGACGGCCACGATGCGGTCCTCCTGTTCGAGGAGGCCCACGACGTTGGGACAGTCGCGACGGTGGACGCTGATACCCCGTCCCCGCGTGACGAAACCGACGATGTCGTCCCCCGGCACGGGCGTGCAGCAGCGGGCGAGCTTCACCAGGAGGCCGTCCGCGCCCTCGACCACGACTCCCTCGGAGTGCCGTGACGCCGCCGGCATCGCGGCGGGCATGTCGAAGTCGGGAACGTCGTCCTCGGTCTCGTCCGGCACCTGCCGGCCGAGCACGCGTTGCGCGACCGTGGAGGCCTGGACGTGGTTGTCGCCGACGGCCCGGAAGAGCCCGTCCGCGGCCTGGTAGCCGAGGTCGACCGCGACAGCGTCGAGGTCGCCGCTCGACATCGCCCGTGCGATCGACATCCCGTCGCGACGTAGTGCCCGGCCGACCGCCTCGCGCCCACGGTCGATCGCGTCCTCGCGCCGCTCGCGGTTGAAGTAGTTGCGGATCTTGGACTGCGCGCGCTGGGAGGCGGCGATGTTCAGCCAGTCCTTGGACGGCGAGGCGTCCTCGGCCTTGGAGGTGAGGACCTCCACCGTGTCGCCGTTGTGCAGGACGTGGTCGAGCGGGACGAGTCGGTCGTTGACCTTCGCGCCGATGCAGCGGTGGCCGACCTCGGTGTGGATGGCGTAGGCGAAGTCGATCGGCGTCGAGCCCGCGGGCAGGGCGCGCACGTCGCCGGCGGGCGTGAAGACGAAGACCTCGTCCTCGTAGAGGTCGAGCTTGACGGCGTCGACGAAGTCGCCGGGCTCGCGGACGTCCTCCTGCCATTCGAGCAGCTGCTGCAGCCAGGGCAGCTCGTCCCCCGTCGCCGCTCCCCCGCGCCCCGTCTCCTTGTACTTCCAGTGGGCGGCGACGCCGTACTCGGCGGTGTGGTGCATGGCCTTCGTGCGGATCTGGATCTCGAGCGGGCGGCCCTTCGGCCCGATCACCGCGGTGTGCAGCGACTGGTAGAGGTTGAACTTCGGCATCGCCACGTAGTCCTTGAAGCGTCCCGGGATGGGACGCCATGCGGCGTGGATCTGCCCGAGGACCGCGTAGCAGTCGCGGACCGACGACACGATGATCCGCATGCCCACGAGGTCGAAGATCTCGTCGAACTCGCGGCCCTTGTTCACCATCTTCTCGTAGATCGAGAAGAAGTGCTTTGGGCGAGCGTGGACCTCGGCCTTCACCCGGATCTCCCGGAGCTGCTGGTGCACCTCGCGGACGACCTCCTCGATGAAGCGCTCACGCTCGGGTGCACGCTCCTGGACCATCGCGACGATCTCGTCGTAGCGCTTGGGGTGCAGCGTCCTGAAGGCGTGGTCCTCGAGTCGCAGCTTGAACTGCTGGATGCCGAGTCGGTGTGCCAGGGGCGCGTAGATGTCGAGCGTCTCCTGCGCGATCGCCTTCTGCTTCTCGCGCGGCATCGACTCGATGGTCTCGATGTTGTGGAGCCGATCCGCCAGCTTGATCAGGAGGACGCGGATGTCCTTCGCCATGGCGACGAACATCTTGCGCAGCGTCTCGGCCTGCTGCTGCTGCTTGGACTCCACCTGGAGGCGGTCCAGCTTGGTGACGCCGTCGACGAGGAGCGCGACCTCCTCGCCGAAGTACTCGGTGACCTCCTCCTTGCTGGCGCCGGTGTCCTCGACGACGTCGTGGAGCAGTGCCGCAACGAGTGTCGCGGTGTCGAGCCCGAGCTCTGCGAGCTCCTCGGCCACGGCGATCGGGTGCGTGATGTAGGGATCACCCGACTTGCGCATCTGGCCCTGGTGGGCGACCTGCGCGTACTCGTAGGCGCGCACGACCTGGCGCATGTCGACCCGGGGGCTGAACTCGCGCACCCGTTCGCCGAGGCGGTGCAGTGCCGGCGGCGTGCCCGGAGTGGCGATCGGCAGGCGCGCCAGCACGCCCTTGACGCCGGAAGGCGTCGGGGGCGGTGGGGGAACCTGCCGCGGATCGCGACCCGCCTCGGTGGACGTGGCCAGTCCTTGCCTCTTCGAGTGCGTCGAGGGTAACGCTGTGAGGTCGAGTCAGTACCGGAGCAGGCTCACCCAGTCGCGATCGCCCAGCCTCTTGGCTCCGTTGAGGAACTCGAGCTCGATCAGGAAGCCGAGCCCGACGAGGTCCGCCCCGAGCCCCTCGACGAGCTCCGCCGTGGCTGCCGCGGTCCCACCCGTCGCGAGGACGTCGTCGACGATCACGACCCGGTCGCCGGGCTGGATGGCGTCCTCGTGGATCTCGAGCGTCTCCGTCCCGTACTCGAGGTCGTAGGTGACCGAGCGCGTCGGCGAGGGGAGCTTGCCGGCCTTGCGTGCCGGGATGAACCCGGCTCCGAAGTGGTAGGCGACCGGCGCCGCGAAGATGAACCCGCGTGCCTCGATGCCGACGACCTTGTCGACGTTGCCCCGGCCGAAGGCGACGACGAGGGCGTCGACCGCGGCCGAGAACGAGACGTGGTCGAGCAGCAGCGGCGTGACGTCCTTGAAGGTGACGCCCGCCTTGGGGAAGTCCGGGATGTCGCGGATCTTGGTCGCCAGGACCTCGGTGTCGAACTCGATGCGCACGGCCGCCCCCTACCTGCGCTTGCTGCGCGGCTTCTTGCCCCGCCCACGCACGTAGCCGGGCGTGGCCGCCTGGCCGGCCTTCTTCAGCTCCTCGGCCTGCTCCGCGTCGATCTCGCCCGCCTCGACCTTGCGCTCGATCTCCTCGACGCGGACCTCGTCCTTGACCAGGAGACGGGCGTACTGCGGCTCCTTCTCCTTCCACCACGCGAGGAAGGGGCCCGCGACGAAGATCGACGAGTAGGTGCCGGTCGCCATGCCGATGAAGAGCGCCAGTGCGAGGTCCTGCAAGGTGTCCGCACCCAGCAGCTGCGAGCCCACGAACAGCAGGGACCCGACCGGCAGCACCGAGGTCACCGAGGTGTTGATCGAGCGCCACAGGACGTCGTTGAGGCTCGTGTTCACGGCCTCCCCGTACGTGCGGAAGCCCGGGCCACCGATGTTGGCCGTCTGCTCCTTGACCCGGTCGTACACGACGACCGTGTCGTAGAGCGAGTAACCCATGATCGTGAGCAGGGCGATCACGGTCGCCGGGCTGACCTTGAAGCCGACGATCGCGTAGACACCCGCCGTCAGGAGCAGGTCGTGGACCAGGGCCACGATGGCGCCGCCCGCCATCTTCGCCTCGAGCCTGACCGAGATGTAGAGCGCGACGATGACGATGAAGACCACCAGCGCCTGCAGCGCCTTGGCGGAGATCCGCGCACCCCACGTCGGGCCGACGAAGTTCACGTCGACCTGGCGGGCCCCGGTCGCCTCGACGAGCGCGTCCTTGACCGCCAGCTCCTCGGGTGAGCCCGGATCGAGCTCACCGGTCTGGACGATGGCGCCGACGGCCTCGCCGTCCTCGGTCTTGACCTGCGCCTGGACGTCGACGGCCCCGGCGTCGGACGCCACGTCGCCGAGCTGCGCGGCGGTGATGTCGGGCTCGGTGATGTCGTCCAGCACGAACGAGGAGCCGCCGGTGAAGTCGATGGAGAGGTCGAGCCGGATCAGCGTGAGCGCCCCGATGCACATCAGCATCAGTGCGGCGCTGACGATCAGCCAGCGCCGTCGGAGACCGACGATGTCGTAGTTGGGACGCCTCATGCCGCCACCTCCGCAGCCTCGCCCGCCCGGATGTTCCGGCGAGACAGGATCTTCGAGCCGCCGAGCAGGTGCACCGCCGGGCGCGTGAAGAAGTACAGGATCAGGATGTCGAGCACGGTCGCGAGCCCCAGTGTCAGGGCGAACCCGCGCACCGGGCCCACGGCCAGGAAGTACAGGATCACGGCAGCCGCCAGGGTGACCGTGTTGCCGGCGAGGTTGGTGCGGAAGGCCGACTCGAACGCACGCTTGACGGCCGTGCGGATGGTCCTGCCGGACTCGACCTCGTCTCGCAATCGCTCGAAGTAGATGATCGACGAGTCCGCGGTGATGCCGACCGAGACGATCATGCCGGCGATGCCTGCGAGGGTCAGCGTGAAGCCGACCTCGCCCAGCAACGAGATGATCCCGACGATCAGCGAGCCGAAGACCAGCAGCGCGGTGATCGAGACCAGCCCGAGCCAGCGGTAGAAGAAGATCAGGTAGATCGCCACCAGCGTGAGCCCGATCGCGCCGGCGAGGATGCCCGCCTGCAGGGACTCGGCGCCCAGCGTCGGCGACACGGTCTCGAACGTGGACGGCTCGAGCGTGATCGGCAGCGCGCCCGTCCGCAGCACGAGCGCGAGGTTCTGCGCCTCGGTGTCGTCGTCGCCACCACCGACCGAGATGATCGCCGAGCCGCCGGCGATGCCCTCGCCGCAGGCGACGCCGACCTGCATCCCCGGTGCCGATTCGACGACCCCGTCGAGCACGATCGCGAGGTTGTCGATCTGGCCCTGGTCGCGCCGGCAGGCAAGGTCGCTTGTGACGCTCGCGAACTTGTCGCCGCCCTCCGACGTGAGGTCGAGCTGCACGTCGAAGCCCACGCCCGTCTGGCTGAGGACCGCCAGCGCGTCGGCGACCTCGGGCCCACCGAGGGCGGCCGGGCCGACCTCGTACTTGATCGGGAGCTCGACGAGGTTGCCGTCCTCGTCGAAGACCGGGTTGCCCTCGTCGTCGAGGACCGGCGCCCGCTCGGTGGCGTCCTCACCCGCAGAGCACAGGACGACCGTGTCCTCGTCGTCGATGCGCTGCTCGGCGAGCTCGCTGCAGGTGCCCGTGGCCTCGTAACGCGGGTCACCGGGCTGGATGATCGCCTCCACCGGCCGGAAGGTGAGCTTCGCGGTACGGCCGATGACCTCGCGTGCCCGGGCCTCGTCCTGCAGGCCCGGGAGCTGGATCAGGACGTCCTCGCCCTGGCGTGCGATCTCCGGCTCGGCGACGCCGAGGCTGTCGACGCGGGCCCGGATGACCTCGATGGTCTGGTCGAGGATGTCGGTGTCAACGGTCTCACCCTCGGCGACCACGGGGCTGAGGATCGCGCTGATCCCGCCCTTGAGGTCGAGTCCGAGCTGTGGCGTGTTGCCCAGCCCGAGGTAGACGCCGGACGCGGCGGCGAGGATGAGCACCGTCAGCATCGATGCGACGAGCTTGCCCTTCAACGTGGAGCTCCTGGTGGTCAGGCGATCTGGGTGCCGTTGGCGGTCATCCGGAACTCGCAACCGAGCGTCCGGGCGGCGCGGCGACACATGATCATGCGGTCGAGGAAGATCTCGAAGTACTCGAGGACGGTGCTGCGGTCGGTGTCGAGCTCGAGCTCGAGGGTGATGGTCGCAGCGTCGCTGTCGACCCTGAGGAACGAGGGGGTGACCGCCTCGTTGACGCGGTCGTGGATGTCGTTGTCCGGGTCGGAGTTGGCACGCACGCGGCTGCGGTGCACGTCTGCCTTGTCGGCGAGGATCACCGCGGCCCCGACGGGTCCGATGGAGCTGCCGTACTGCTCCTCGTGGTTGCCCACCGCGCTGAGCACGAGCCCGATGCGGTACGGGTCGACCTCGAGGCGTCGGAGCGCGTCGTAGGCGATCCATGCCGAGGACAGGCCGTGGTAGCCGCGCGAGACGACGTTGCCGACGTCGTGGAGGTAGCCCCCGATCGCCGCGAGCTCGCAGAGGTCGTCATCCGCACCGAGGTGGCTGAGCACGTTGTAGGCGATGCGTCCGACGAGGTTGGCGTGCCGGAAGCCGTGCTCGGTGAAGCCCATCGCGCCGAGCGACTGGTCGGCCAGCTTGATGAAGGCCGAGACGATCTCGTCCTCCTGCAGGCGCGCCAGGATGTCGACCTTCGCGCCGGTGCGCCGCTCGGCCTCGAGGGCGACGACCTGGGCCTCCGCGACCGCGGCACGCGCGTTCACGCCGCGGATGACCGCGGCCTCCGCCGTCTCACCGAGCGCCGAGGCCGGATCGCTGAGGGCGCTGGCCGACCGATCCGGGTCGTGGACCCGGTGGCGCGGCAGGTCCTCGTCACCGGCGTCGACCTCGGTCATGCCGGGGGGCGGGAGTTCCTGGTCACTCACGACGCGTCGGCCTCGGGCCACTTCTCACCGTTCGGCGCGTCCTCGCCGGCGGCCTCGGGGACGTCGCCGACCGCGTCCTGCGGACCGGCGTCGACCGCGTCGTCGGAGGACTCGTCGTCCACGTCGTCGGCGTCGATGACGATCTTGGAGACGGCCGACTTCTGGAAGCGGAGGACGGTCGTGTCGTTGACCTGGATGTCGATCGTCTCATCGGCCGTGTCCACGACGGTCCCGTGCAGGCCGCCGACCGTCACGATGTCGTCGCCGACCTTCACGGCACGCAGCATCGCCGCGTGCTCCTTCTGGCGCTTCTGCTGCGGGCGGATCAGCAGGAGGTACATGAGTCCGCCGAACAGGATGATGAGCGGCAGGCTGCCGAGCTGCTCCATGGTGGGGTCTCTCTCGCGATGGCCACTGCGGGGGCCGGGGCGGCCCGGGCATGGGCGCGCCCGCCGGAGGCGGGCGACGG
>JBFHRB010000168.1:0-7462 GCA_041591915.1 Nitriliruptorales bacterium | reverse complement strand
CCGGGTCCTGTTCCTGGAAGCCGACGGCGAGTCCCTGCGTGCGCGGTTCAGCGCCACCCGCCGCCGGCACCCGCTCGGAGGTGAGGACGGGGTCACGGTCGGCATCGACCGCGAGCGCGAGCTGCTGCACGACCTGCGCGGCTGGGCCGACCTCGTCATCGACACGAGCGACCTCTACGTCCACGAGCTCCGGGATCGCATCATCGCGTCCTTCGGGTCGGCCGAGACCGCAGCCATGCGCGTCAACGTCACGTCGTTCGGCTTCAAGTACGGCCCGCCGAAGGGGGCCGAGATCGTGATGGACGTCCGCTTCCTGCCGAACCCGCACTGGGTGCCCGAACTGCGCGGGCACACCGGGCTCGAGGAGCCGGTCCAGGAGTACGTGCGGAGCCAGCCCGCGACCGAGGACTTCGTCGAGCGGTTCAAGGCACTGCTCGACACCACGCTCCCGGGCTACCAGGAGGAGGGCAAGCGCTACCTGACGATCGCCATCGGCTGCACCGGCGGCAAGCACCGGTCGGTGTTCCTGTCGGAGCTCATCGGTGAATGGTTGCGCGACACCAAGGACGTCCCGGTCAACGTCTCGCACCGGGACCTTGGCCGTGAGTGAGCTCCGGCGCTACGAGCGCGACCCCCACGTCGAGGCGGCCGGGGTCGGCCTCGGGCCGGGCGACGGCTCGCGCGCGGTGGCCATCGGCGGCGGCCACGGACTCAACCGCAGCCTCGCGGCGCTGACCCACGTCGTCGACCACGTCACGGCCGTGGTCACCGTCGCTGACGACGGCGGCTCGTCCGGGAGGCTGCGCCGAGACCTGGGTGTGGTGCCGCCCGGCGACATGCGCATGGCCATGGCCGCGCTCAGCCCGCGCCAGGAGCTCGTGGACATCCTGCAGTTCCGATTCGACCGCGGGGAGCTCGACGGGCACAGCCTCGGCAACCTGATCATGATCGCCGCGGCAGACCTGGCGGGCGACGACCTCGTCGAGGGTCTGGATCGCATCGGTGGGGTCCTGGGCATCCGGGGCCGGGTCCTGCCCTGCACGACGACCCCGCTCGACCTCTGTGCGCAGGTTGCGGGCATCGAGATCCGCGGACAGGTCCGGATCGCCCGCACACGGGGTGTCGAGCAGGTCAGCATCGACCCACCCGACGCGGTCGCGGCCCCGCAGGCCGTCGAGGCGATCCGGCGGGCCGACCTCATCGTGCTGGGGCCCGGGTCGCTGTACACGTCGATCATCCCGAACCTGCTCGTCCCGGGCATCGCCGAGGCGATCGCCGCGAGCGACGCGCCGGTCGCCTACGTCGCCAACCTGCGCGAGCAGGTCGGCGAGACCGAGGGGATGACGCTCGAGGACCACCTCGACGCCCTGCACCGCCACGCCGTGGGGGTCGAGGTCACCGCGCTCGTCGGACACCAGGGCGACCGCCCGCGCGGCGAGGGCGCCCCGCTCCAGATCCGCCCCGAGGAGCTCCGCCTGCGTGTCAAGGACGTCGTCTGCGGAGACCTCCTCGATGGCGAGGACGGCCACGACCCGCTCAAGCTGGCCGACCTCCTCGAGCAGCTGCTCCGGGGCTCGTGAGCGCCGCGGCCCGGTGAGCCCCTCGACCAGCTTCTCGCAGTCCGTCCGCGCGGAGCTTGCCGGCATCGATCCCGACAAGGCGTGCGACCGGCGGGCGGAGCTGGCGGCACTGGTGCGCCTCGGTGGTCGCATCCACCTCCGGTTCGACGGCGACGGCGACCCGCTGCGACTGGAGATCGACACGAGCTCGGGCGCCGTGGCCCGTCGCGCGTACCGCCTCCTGGACGACCTGCATGGCGTCCGCGCTGAGCTCCACGTGCGGGAGCCGGGCGGCGTTCGCAGGTCGACGACCTACGAGGTGCACGTCGACTCGGGCGGCCGGGAGGTCGCCGTCGAGGCGGGCCTGCTGGGACCCGACGGCATGCCACAGCAGGGGCTCGACCCCGACCGGGTCAGGCGGGAGTGCGATGCCCGGGCCTACGCGCGCGGGGCACTGCTCGCCGCTGGCTCCTTCAGCCGCCCGGGACGGCCCGCACACCTCGAGGTCGCGGTGCCGACGCACGACCTCGCCGACGGACTGGCCGAGGTACTGGGTCGGCTCAGCGGGGGGCGGGCGACCGTCGGGCACGGCAAGGCCGGCCACCGCGTGGTGATCAAGTCGGGCGAGGCGATCGGCTCGCTGCTGGCCCAGGTCGGCGCCACGCAGTCGTTCCTCGCCTGGGACGACCATCGACTCCGGCGGGAGTTGCGGGCCGACGCCACGCGCCTCGCGAACGCGGATGCGGCCAACCTCCGGCGCACGGTCGCGGCAGCCTCTACGCAGGTGCGCGAGGTCACGCGGGCCCTCGATGTGCTGGACGTCGACAAGCTGGACCGTGACCTGTTGGCCGTCGGCCTCGCGCGTGTCGCCAACCCGTCGGCGTCACTGGCAGAGCTGGGGCAGCTGTGCGACCCGCCGGTCGGGAAGAGCACCGTGCATCGCCGGCTCGAGCGACTGCGCCAGCTGGCGATCGAGGCCGAGGCCCGGGGCTGAGTTCACAGCCAGCGGCAACCCGTGGGTCACCGCGGACGTCCCCTGTGGCATCGTCGTGGCCCAGACTCGGGAGTCCCGGATGGCCGTCGCTGCCGCCCCGCCCGGGCGCGCGCCTGCGCGCCTGCGCCAACTCGTCCTGGCTGGTGGTCTCGTGCAGTCCGTGCACGCCCTCGAGCATGCCCTGCAGATGGCCGTGTGGGTCCGGCGACCCGGACTCGGTGCGTGGCTGACGCCGTGGGCCGCCCAGGCGCGCGACGGGCTCGCCGTCGTGGCCGGTGGCGCCCCACTCGGGACGGAGCTGCTGCACCTGGTCGGCAACGCCTTCTTCCTGGCCGCCGCGGTCGCGGCCGTACGGCTGTTCGACGGGGTCGACGAGCTCCGGCGAGCGCGGACGATCCAGGCGCTGCACGTGCTGGAGCACTGCGCGCTCGTCCTCAGCGTCGCGGCGATCGGCCGCCCGGTCGGGCTCACCACCGCGCTCGGCCTCGCGGACCCGACCAGCGCCCGGATGGTGGCGATCCGGATCACCGCGCACTTCGCGATCAACGCCGTGGCGACGTGGCTGTTCGTGGCCGGCCTGCTGCGGGCCCGCGTGCCGGGTGGCGACGCGCGAACTCCCCGGAGATCCGCCGAGGTCGATTGCTAGTCTCGGCTCACCGCCGCATCACGACCTCGACAGACCCCTTGGGAGGGATCCACCCATGGCACTCCGCGTCGCCATCAATGGCTTCGGCCGCATCGGCCGCAACCTCTTCCGCGCCGCCAAGAAGGCTGGCCTGGACATCGACTTCGTCGCCGTGAACGACCTCACGGACAACGACACCCTCGCGCTGCTCCTGAAGTACGACAGCGTGCACGGCCGCTACGACGGCAGCGTCGAGGCCACGGCCGACGGGCTCGTCGTCGACGGCGACACGCTGAAGGTGCTGAGCGAGCGCGATCCGGCCAACCTCCCGTGGTCCGACCTCGGGGTCGACGTCGTCGTCGAGTCCACCGGGTTCTTCACCGACCGTGCGGGCGCCCAGAAGCACCTCGACGCCGGCGCCAAGAAGGTCATCATCTCCGCGCCCGCCAAGGAGCCCGACGCCACGTTCGTCCTCGGCGCCAACCACGAGGACTACGACCCGGCGAACCACCACATCATCAGCAACGCCTCCTGCACGACGAACTCGGTCGTGCCGATGGCCAAGGTGCTGCACGAGAACTTCGGCATCAGCAAGGGCCTGATGACGACGATCCACGCCTACACCGGCGACCAGAACATCCACGACGCGCCGCACAAGGACAAGCGCCGCGCCCGCGCCGCCGCGGTCTCGATCGTGCCGACCACGACCGGTGCCGCCCGCGCCGCCTCGCTCGCCATGCCGGAGCTCAAGGGCCGCCTCGACGGGCTCGCCCTGCGCGTGCCCATCCCCGACGGCTCGATCACCGACCTCGTCTGCATCCTCGACCGTGACGTCACGGCGGAGGAGATCAACGAGGCGTTCGCGAAGGCCGCGGCTGGCGACCTCGCCGGGATCCTCGAGTACTCCGAGGAGCCGATCGTCTCCACCGACATCGTCGGCAACCCCCACTCGTGCGTCTTCGACTCCCCGCTGACCATGGCGAGCGGCAACCTCGTCAAGGTCATGGGCTGGTACGACAACGAGTGGGGCTACAGCAACCGCCTCGCCGAGCTCGTCACGTTCGTCGGCTCCAAGCTCTAGAGAGGTAGGCGCCGTGGGTGTCCCCGCACTCGAAGGCGTCGCGACGGTCGACCAGCTCGAGGGCAGCGGCAAGTGTGTGCTGCTCCGGGCCGACCTGAACGCGCCGCTGCGTGACGGCGAGGTCGCAGACGACCTCCGGCTGCAGGCGTCCCTCGAGACCCTGCGCGTCCTGATCGGTGCGGGGCACCGCGTGGTGCTCTGCAGCCACCTCGGCCGCCCCAAGGGCAAGGTCGACCCGGCCTACAGCCTCGAGCCGGTCGGGGCACGCCTGTCCGACCTGCTCGGGCAGGCCGTGCCCGTGGCCGACGACGTGGTCGGGGCCGACGCCTGCGATCGCGTCGAGGCGCTCGGCGAGGGGGAGGTCGTGCTCCTGCAGAACCTCCGGTACGAGCCGGGGGAGGAGGCGAACGACCCGGACTTCGTCGCCAAGCTCGCGAGCCTCGCGGACGTCTGGGTGAACGACGCCTTCGGGGCGGCCCACCGGGCACATGCCTCGACGGCCGGGGTGGCCGCGCACCTGCCCGGCTACGCGGGGCGCCTCCTCGCGCGCGAGCTCGACGTGCTGGGGCGACTCCTGCACGACCCGGCCCGTCCCTACGTGGCCGTCCTTGGCGGCGCGAAGGTCAGCGACAAGCTCAACGTCCTGCGCAACCTGCTGACGCAGGTCGACGCGATCGCGGTCGGCGGGGCCATGTGCTTCACGTTCCTGGCCGCCGAGGGGCACGACGTCGGCGCGTCGCGCCTCGAGGAGGACCAGGTCGACACCGTGCGCGAGCTGGTGGCCGAGGCTCGAGGGCGTGGGGTCGACGTCCACCTGCCGACCGACGTCGTCGTGGCACCGGAGTTCGCCGAGGACGCACCCGCCACGACCGTGCCGGTGAGCGCGATGCCCGCGGACCAGATGGGCCTGGACATCGGCCCGGACTCGGCCGAGGCCTACGCGCGCGCGATCTCCGCGGCTGGTTCCGTCTTCTGGAACGGCCCGATGGGCGTCTTCGAGTGGCAGGCCTTCGCCGCGGGGACGCGTCGCGTCGCCGAGTCCGTCGCGGGCTCGAGCGGCTTCACGGTCGTCGGGGGCGGCGACTCCGCTGCCGCCATCCGCTCCATGGGATTCGACGACCGCGTCGACCACGTCTCCACCGGGGGCGGGGCGAGCCTCGAGCTGCTCGAGGGCAAGGACCTGCCCGGGGTCGCGGCGCTGCGCCGGGACTGAGGACGGTGGGGATACGCCGCGGGCGTGGCGGTTCCCTGCACGTGGGCGCGCTGAACGCACGTATGTACGCCCCCCAGCGGGCGCCTACACCTAGGCTCCGACCCGCGTAGTAGGCCGCGGCTCGCACATCGTTGCCGCGCCCGAACATCAGGGGTACCGTCCTACTACTGCCGTCGTAGGGAGCGACCCGACGTCGGCTGCATCCATCCAGGAGGAACATCTACATGCGACGCATCCCGAAGCTGGTCCGCGTCGTCTCCGCGCTCTCCGCGGCCGCGCTCATCGCGACGGCCTGTGGTTCGAGCACCGAGGAGACGGGCGGCACGGAAGGCGAGGGCACCGAGACCGAGGGCGAAGGCACCGAGGGCGAAGGTGAAGGCGAGGGCGAAGGCGAGATGGTCGCCGGCGGCACCGTCTCCACCTATATCGGTGAGCCCGACGGCCTGGTCCCGATCAACAACAACGAGTCCGAGGGCAACGCTGTCCTCGACACGCTGTTCACCGGCCTGATCACCTACGACCCCGCCACCTCGCAGCCGGCCCAGGGTGTCGCGGAGTCCATCACCTCGGACGACGGCGGTAAGACCTTGACCATCGTCCTGCAGGACGGCTGGACCTTCCACGACGGCGAGGCCGTGACCGCGGACTCGTTCATCAACGCGTGGAACTACGCCGCCTACGGCCCCAACGCCCAGCAGAACTCCGGCTTCATGGCCGACATCGCTGGGTTCGAAGAGGTCAACCCGGGCACCGACGACGACGACAACCCGATCGAGCCCACCGCCGAGACCCTCTCCGGTCTCACGAAGGTCGATGACCTGACCTTCACGGCGGAGCTCTCCGAGCCGCTTTCCTTCTGGAACACGAAGCTCGGTTACACCGCCTACTTCCCGCTCCCGTCGGCCTTCTACGACGACCCGGCGGCGTTCAACGAGGCGCCGATCGGCAACGGTCCGTTCAAGATCGATGGCGTGTGGGAGCACGACGTCGCCATCAACGTCGTTCGCAACGACGCCTACCCGCTGGGCGCTCCGTCGATCGACGGCATCGAGTTCCGCATCTACGCGGACGTCGACACGGCGATCAACGACCTGCTGGCCGGCAACCTCGACATCGTCGACTCGGTGACCGCCGAGCGTTCGGACGAGGTCCGCGGCCAGATGGGCGACACCAACTTCGGTGAGTCGTCCTCGTCGTCGATCAACTACCTCGGCTTCCCGATGCAGCTCGACAAGTACAACGACAACAAGGAGCTGCGTCAGGCCATCTCCATGGCCATCGACCAGGAGGCCATCACCACGGCGATCTTCAACAACGGTCGTCAGCCGGCCTACAACCTCCTGTCGCCCGTCATCCCGGGCTACCAGGAGCGCGTCTGCGACAACTGGGGCTACGACCCCGCCGCTGCCGCAGCCAAGTTCGAGGAGGCTGGTGGCGCTGACGCTCTCGGCGAGGTCACCTTCTGGTTCAACGCCGGCGCAGGGCACGACGCCTGGGTCGAGGCTGTTGTGAACCAGCTGGGCGAGAACCTCGGCATCGACACCTCGGCCGTCAAGTTCGAGCAGCTGCAGTTCGCTGACTACCTCGACAAGCTCGACAACAAGGAAGTCGATGGTCCGTTCCGCCTCGGTTGGGGCATGGACTACCCGCACCCCCAGAACTACTGGCAGCTCCTGCTGGACTCGCGCTTCGCGTTCCCGGTCGGTGCCAACACCACGTTCTGGGACAACGCGGACTTCGACGGCAAGCTCGACGAGGCCCTCGCGATCGCTGACCTCGACCAGGCCATCCCGGTCTACCAAGAGGTCGCTGCCATCGCCTGTGAGGAGGTCCCGCTGATCCCGATGTTCTACGGCAAGAACCAGTTCTCCTGGAACTCGCCGGTGGACAGCGTGGTCGTGGACGCCTTCGGGCGCGTCGACTGGACGCAGATCACCAAGGGCGCCTGAGCCCGCGCTGATCTGAACGCAACGCTGGGGGCGGGCGGGTT
>JBFHRB010000167.1:0-7466 GCA_041591915.1 Nitriliruptorales bacterium | reverse complement strand
CGTGCCGGGGACATCGAGCAGATCTGGGCCGACCCGGCGACCGCCGAGCGCCTGCTCGGCTGGAAGGCATCGCGCGGGCTCGACGAGATGCTCGCCGACCACTGGCGCTGGCAGCACCAGAACCCCGAGGGGTACGGGAGCTGACCACAGCCGTCGCGAGGTCTGGCATGGCTCGGGGCGTACCCACGCTCTGAACGGCCCGCGTGCTCAGGGGCGTTCGCCCTAGCCCCGACGACCCGGCCCGGGTCAAGGTGAGGGTCGGAGCAAGGTGCCGCCATGCGTCCAGCACGAGCCAGGGCGAGGACGGCAGCCTCGCTCGTCGCGCTGCTCGCACTCGTGGTTGCGACGATGGCGCCCACGGTCGCAGCGGAGCCATCGCGTCCCGACTCGCCGCCCCGCGTCCCGGCCGCCCGGAGTGTTGCCGCAGCGGACGGTGGCCCCATCGTGCTGCGCTACGCCGGGCTCGATCGGGCTGACACCGCTCGACTCATGGCGGTCGATGACACGCCCCTCTCGGCGCGCTACGACACCGCGACGGTGCTGCTGGCACGTCACGACGCGTTCCCCGACGGCCTCGCCGCTGGCTACCTCTCCGGCCTGCTCGGATCGCCGATCCTGTTGACCGCACCCGACCGACTGGTCCCGTCGGCAGCGGCGGCGGTCGACGAACTCGACCCACGCACGGTCATCGTCCTCGGCGGCGAGCTGGCCATCGGGCCGGCCGTCGTGTCGGCCCTGGAGGGAGACGATCGACATGTTGTCCGGATCCAGGGGATGACGCGGTACGACACGGCCGCGCAGATCGCGACCTACGGGCTCGACCGCGAACGGCACGCGACCCTGGCCATCGTCGCGTCCGGCGCGAACTTCCCAGACGCACTCGTCGCCAGCGCCATCTCGGCGGCAGAGCGCGTGCCGCTCCTGCTGACGCTGCCGGACCAGCTGCCCGACGTGACGCGTGACGCTCTGATCGAGCTCGGTGTCACCGAGGTCGTCGTGGCGGGCGGACCGGCGGCCGTGGCCACCGGCGTCGAGGCGGCCATCAACGCGCTCGGCATCTCGACACTGCGGGTCTCGGGGCAGGACCGGTTCCAGACCGCCGTTGAGTTCGCGTACTGGGCCTACGGGCGCTTCGGCTGGGCCAGCACGCACGTGAACCTCACGACCGGCGAACGGTTCCCGGACGCACTGGCACTGGGCGCTCACGCAGGCCACGACGCCCCGGGCCCATCGCCAATCGCGTTGACGGGGACGGGGAGCTTCCCGCCCATCACTCGGGCATGGTTCGAGGACATCGCCGACTGCGCGAACAGCGTCCTCCACGTCGCGGGAGGGACCGCGGCCGTGACCGACGCGGTGGTGGCAGAGGCTGCTGACGCACTGCATCCGCCGGGTGGGTGCGCCGACGCGGCGCCGCCGACGGTCGGGATCGAGGAGCCGACACCCAACGAGTTGATCCGCGCGACCGATCGGCGGGTGCGCGTCTCCGGCTGGGCCACCGACGCCGAGACGGCCATCCTCGAGGCCCACGTCTTCGTCGACGGGGTCTACGTCGGGCCGGCCGAGGTCTCGAACGCGACCGACCCCGCACGATGGACCGTGGACCTCTTCGCCGCGGATGCCGGCTTCCACCGGATCGACGTCGTCGTCGTCGACGCGGCGGGCAACTCCTGGCCGACCGGTGTCGATGTCGTGGTCGAGCTCCCAGCGCCGGGTGAGGCCGTCGTGGCCCCCGAGACCGTGATCCTGGATGACGAGCTTCCGGCGATCGTGTCGGTCGGTGCGGGCGAGATCGTCTTCAACCGCGACCCCGGCCTCGAGCCTAGTCAGGTCGTCGTTGCGCCTGTCTCGGCCACGACGCCGGAGGGGTTGCTGCGCGTGGTCGTGATCGTGTCGCAGGTCGGGGGCCAGTACGTCGTCATCACGGCACCGGGGAGCCTCACGGACGCGCTCCATCAGGGGTCGCTGTCTGCGGAGCCGAGCCTCGGGACCGATCGGACGCCTCGGATCAGCACCGGCAGCGGCACGCAGAGCGGCGTCTACGTCGAGGAGGTCTGCCAGCCGACGGCGACGCCGCCGGAGCCCAAACCTCTCGTCGGGCAGGGGCTGACCTTCGACAAGGTCATCCCCCTTGGCGCTAACGCATCGGTGCGGCTCGAGGGCGCGGTCGACGTGGACGCAGACGTGCGTGCCGACCTCGACATCGACTGGGCCGAGCTCGAGCTCAAGTGGGGCATCTGGCCGAAGAAGATCCGGCTGACCCCAGAGGTTGCCGGGTTCCTCCTGGCGTTCGACGTCAACCAGGACCTCGCGCTGCAGATGACCGCGGAGTACGAGCGCACGGCCTCGAAGGATCTCCACGTCATCACACTCGATTTCGCGCCCATCACGTTCTTCGTCGGACCTGTGCCGGTTGTGCTCGTCCCGCAGATCAAGATCGATGCCGGGGCGAGCGGGAACCTGTCTGCGACCTTGACCGCCGCTGCCGAGCAGAAGCTCTTCTTCACCGTCGGTGCGGAGTACCGGGACGGCACGTGGCGCAACCTGAGCGGCGTGGACACGCGGTTCGAAGCGGAACGTCCCGGCGTGTCGTTCGGTGCGAGCGTCGACGCGCAGGCCTACGCAGATCTCGAGTTCTCCATCGATCTCTACGACGTCGTCGGGCCCAAGATGACGGTGCGTCCGTACCTCGAGTTCCAGGCCGGTACGGCGCGAACACCCACGTGGGAGTTGTACGCCGGACTCAGCGGCTCCGTCGGCATGCACGTCGTCGTCGCCGGCATCGAACTCGTCGACTACACCGCACCGAACATCTTCGACGTCCGCGAGACGCTGGCGCGGTCAGACACGCCGACGATCGCGGTCACCAAGCCCACTCCGGGCGCCGTCGTGCCAGCCGGGCACGTGCCCGTGACGCTCGCTGGCTGCGACGGCGAGTACGACAAGGTCGAGTGGTGGACCGACGACACCAGATTCCAGGGCTCAGGAGGTCGTGAGCACTTCGTACACCTCACGCCCGGCGTGCACACGATCCGCGCCGACGCCTTCGTCGACAACGTCAACGTCGGGTCCGGGACCGTCACGGTGACGGCGGTCGTCGACCGCACGGGACAGTTCCAGGTCTTCGGGCAGCCGACGGACGCGCTCGAGTTCGCGCGCGAGATCGCACGGAACCCGGCGCTCGTGACGAGCGCGGTGTGGGCCTTCGAACCGTGGGACGTGTCGCTGTCCTCCACAGCGGTCAGGTCCATGGCGCAGGAGGTCGTCTCGTCGCCGTACCCGTGGGGTTACGGCATCGACCTGCCGCGCTACGCAGAGGGTTCGACGGTCGGCCTGCTCAGCACCGGCGACGTCTACCTCGCCGATGACCTCGACGCGTGGGCCGAGCACGAGTGGGGTGGCGTGAACACCGACCACGGCGACAGCCTGTTCGACATGACGGTCCTGCGCATCGGGCTCGACGTTCCGGCCGGTGACAACTGCCTCGCCATGGACGTCCGGTTCTTCACCGAGGACTACCCCGAGGCCTTCGGGAACGACGCCTTCCTCGCCGAGGTCGACGGATCGTCGTTCAGCATGTGGAGCGGGACGCTCGACGCGCCTGCCAGCTTCGCGCGCGACGCGTCGGGCACGCCGCTCTCGGTCGGGCAGGTCGGGATCTTCTACCTGCGTCCGGAGTACGCGGTCGAGACGACGTTCGAGGCGGCGACGCCGCGATTCCGGATCTCGACGCCGATCACCCCCGGCACCCACACGCTGCACCTGACCATGCTCGAGGAGTACGACGCCCGGGCCGACTCGGTCGCCTCGATCGCGGACCTGCGGACGATGCAGACGACCGAGTCGTCCGAGTGCCCGTTCGGCGGGGTCGTCGTCAGGTGACGCCCCGACCGGTCAGGCGAGCTTGAGCTCGGGGCGTCCGTGTTGGTGCTCTGGGCACGATCGATGGCCACTTGGAGGGGCTGCCGGTCGAACGTCAGGCGCCGATAGCGTTGCGCTGCGTTGAAGGAGCACCGCATTGACAGCTGGCGAGCTGACGGCTGGGGACCCCGAACTTGCCGAGGTCGTCGTGCGCGCTGTCGATCGAGTCCGTCCTCGCCATCTGGGGTTGGCGATTGGGGTTCTCGGCCGCGGGCGGGCGGCGACGGTTGGCGTCGGCCAGACCGAGCTCGGCGGTCGTCGTGTTGACGAAGACACGAGCTTCGAGATCGGGTCGGTGACCAAGGTCTTCACGGCGTTGCTGCTCGCTGACGCAGCCGTCCGGGGCGAGGTCACGCTCGATCAGAGGCTCGACACGCTCTTCCCGGATGCGGCGAACCAACCAGATGGCCCCCCGATCGCTCTGGTTGACCTTGCGATGCACACCTCCGGGCTGCCTCGCCTTCCGCCTGGTCTGCGGCGTCAGGCGCTCCAGAACCGCCACGACCCCTACGCCACCTTCACGCCTGATGACCTCGCCCAAGCGTTGGCACGATCGCCGAAGCGTCCTACCGGCCGTGCCGTTCGCTACTCCAACTACGGGGCCGGTGTGCTTGGTGTGGCGATCAGTCGTGCGCTGGGCCGGCCGTACGACCAGCTCGTCGCGGACCGGATCACTGGCCCACTCGACATGAGCAGGACAGCCCCGCGCCGCCCAGAGGACGGCCACAACATCGCGCAGGGGCACAGTCGGGGACGTCGTCCGGTCAGCGACTGGCACTTCCAGGCGCTGGCTGGAGCCGGTGCCCTGCGATCGACCGCCGCCGACCTGCTCGTCCTTCTGGCCGCTCACCTCCACCCCGAGGCGTCGCCACTCGGGAACGCCATCGCGCTGTGCACCCAACCTCGGCGCCAGGTCCGGGGCGCGCTACGCGTCGCGCTCGGCTGGCACGTCCTCGACCGGCGGGGACGGGCACCCGTCTGGTGGCACAACGGCGGGACGGGAGGTTTCGTCAGCTTTGTGGGGTTTGTCCCGAGTTCACTTGTCGCGGTCGCACTACTCGCGAACACCGCGCGCTCCGTCGATCGGCTCGGGATGAGACTGCTCCACGACCTCGAGGGCGCGCACTAGCTCGGGGTGACGCCCCGACCGGTCAGGCGAGCTTGAGCTCGGGGCGTCCCGTCTCGTCGATCCGGTCGAGCGCGACACGGATGCGCTGGCCGAGGCCGAACGCGCCGTTGACGGTGCTCAGCCCGTGCTCGTCGACGTCGAGGCGGGGCCGCTCGCGGAAGGACACGCCGAGGACGTGTGCCGCCGGGACGAAGCCCGTCACGCCGGCGGCCACGATCCGCACACGCAGCCCGGCCGGCGTGATGCCGGTGATGATCGCCTCGGTGGGCCACGCGATGGCGTTGCGGGTCAGCAGGATCGACCACAGCTCGTTGCGCTCGATCGCCTGCGCGAACCCTGCGGCCCCGGCGCGGGCATCGAGC
The DNA here is from genome assembly GCA_041591915.1 of Nitriliruptorales bacterium. Classification (GTDB taxonomy): domain Bacteria; phylum Actinomycetota; class Nitriliruptoria; order Nitriliruptorales; family Nitriliruptoraceae; genus JBFHRB01. The sequence continues at coordinate 2,054 of JBFHRB010000167.1, read as the reverse complement.
CACGGAGCGAGGGCGGCCAGTTCCTCCTCGCTGTACGGGGGCTGCTCGCCGCCGATGACGGCTCGGACCTGGCGGTGCACGACGAGGTCGGCGTAGCGCCGGATCGGGCTCGTGAAGTGCGTGTAGTAGCCGGAGCCCATCGCCACGTGCTCGCCCGGCGTCGCGCGATAGGCGGCGCGCGCGACGGCGTTGGTGGCAGCCGTGCCGAGCAGCGCGGCGGCCTTCTCGCGCCCCTCCTCCCGAAGGGCGGCGATGGCCCGCAGGACGTCGCCCGGTGTGGGCACCTCGTCGTCCGCGCGGAGTTCGACACCGATCTCGGCCGCGGCGGCGCGCAGCATCTTCACGCGGTCGGGGTCGAAGCCGCCGTGGCTGCGGTAGAGGATGGGCACGCCGCGTGCTGCGGCGCGCGTGGCGATCGCCTCGTTGGTGGCGACCATCGCGCGCTCGATGAGCCGCTGCGCCTCGGGGTGCGGGTCGGCGTCGACGGCGCGGATCTTGCCGTCGATCGTGGTGGCGTCCCACAGGGCGGGCTCGAACAACGACTCGAGCGTGTCGCGGGCGTCGCGCTCGACGCCGAGACGGCGCGAGGCCTCGGCCAGGGCGTCGACGGTGGCGGCGACCCGCTGGACGTCTGCGGACTCGGCGCCGTACGGGCCGTGCTGGCCGCGGGCGAGGTGGAGTGCGTCACCGCTGTAGAGGTAGCCGTCGACCGCCGCGTAGGAGAGGCGCGCCGTCGTGCGGATCCACGAGAGGTCGATGTCGACGATCTCTGTCGCGCCGTCGGCCGCGATGTCGATGATCACCGTCAGCGCGCGCCGGTCGAGGCCCGGCATGAGGCTGAGGTCGCCCTCGGAGAGCGTCGGGTCGAGCATCGGCGCCGTCGGGCCGGTCACGAAGTAGGCCGTCGTGCCCATCGTGCGGGCGTAGCGGTCGGCCGGGGACCCCATGCCGACCGCGCCGGCGGCGTCGGCGATGTGGACGGTGAGCCGGACCGGGGTCTCCGCCGTGCCGTCCCACTCGGCCGCGACGGCGTCGTCGAGGTCGCGCGTGGTGTCGGCGTCGATCGTGATGCAGGTCTGCTCGGTGAAGTCGTGGAGCTCCCGCTCCGCAGCGGGTACGGGGCCGACGAGCGGGTCGAGGCCTGCAGCGAGGCCCGCGTGGCCGCCGGCGATGCGGCCCGTCGAGCGAAGGGCCATGCCCATGGTCTCGACCGGGTCGAGCCCGACGGCGGCCGGACCACCGGGGATGCCCTCGGGGTCCGCGTTGCCGAACGCGATCGTCACGGCGCGCGCACGGATGGCCTTCGGGGCGGCGGTCGGGTCGGGGCCGGTCACGAGCGCACCGGCGGCCATCGTGCCGTCCTCCGCGGTCGTCAGCATGGCGACGATCTGGCGGTTCTGGTTGTGCTTGAGCTGCTCGGCGAGCGCCGGGGTCATCGGCAGGTGGCCCGACCCGATGCGCGGGTTGAGCGAGAGCACCGGCGTGACGCCGTAGGTCGTGACCTCGCCGACAACGAAACGCCGTGAGCGGTTGACGAGGGCCAGCGAGGTGGCAGCGGCGCGGCCGTCCTCCTCGAGGAGCGCCTCGGCCTTGACCTCGTCGCCGGCCAACCAGCCGCGTGCGAGGTCCGGGGGCACGAACAGCGAGTCGACGGTGGCGGTCGTGCCGGTGGGCGACGTCAGCTCGGTCGGGGCGGTGAGGTCGATGAAGCCGAAGCCTCGGGGGTGCGGGGAGAAGCGGCCGGAGACGAGCAAGGTCGGTGTCCTGGGATGTGGCGGGGGAGAGGCGCACGCGACTGGGGCGGCGCTCAGGGGATGTGAGGACGGTACGGGATGGGGGCCTTCCGGGCGTAGTCGCGCGCGCTTGGTGGGCCTGGGGGGTGGGGCTCTCGGGGTGCGGTTCGCTTCGGGGCGGTGGTTGGTGCCGTTGGGTGCGTACTCGCGCCGCTACGGGCGGTGGTTGCCCTGCGGCGAGCCGAGAAGCCTCAAGACCAGCCTCGCCTACGGGCAACCATCCGCCCTTCGCTGGCGGATCTTGTCCGCGTCGTCGGGGTG
>JBFHRB010000166.1:0-7515 GCA_041591915.1 Nitriliruptorales bacterium | reverse complement strand
GCACGCAGGCGCTGCGGGAACGGCAGGGGCCGGATCACGACGCCGTTCATCCGGCCGGCGCCCCGGCGAGCTCGCGGTACAGGTCGAGCGTCTGCGAGCGGACCGCGGCGGGGTCGAACCCGTTCTCGGCGAGGGTGTTCGTCGCCGTGGCCCCGAGCCCTTCGGCCAGTGTCGCGTCGGTGAGGACCGCCACGATCGCCTCAGCTACCGCGCGGTCGTCCCCGACCGGGACGAGCATGGCGTCGTGGCGGTCACGCAGCACCCGTGCCGTGTCTCCCGCCGTGGTCGCGACGACCGGGACGCCGGCACGCATCGCCTCGACCAGGGCCGTGACCCAGACGTTGTTGCGATCGGACAGGGCGCAGAAGACGTCGGCGCGCCCCAGGAAGGTCCAGACGTCCGGTCGGTGCCCGAAGACCTCCACGGTGTCCTCGAGCGCGAGCGCCGCGATCTCCACCCGGATCGCATCGTCGAGGGGTCCGCTGCCGACGAGGGCGAACGTCACGCCATCGACGACCTCTCGGACGTGCGTGGCCGCGCGCACGAAGGTGAGGGGGTCGCGCTCGGGCGAGGTCCGGGCCACGAAGAGGACGACGGGGCCGCCCTCGAGCCGAGCCGCCACCTCGGCGTCCTCGGCTGCGTCGACCGGCTGGGGCTCGACCAGGTGGCGGATGCGCTCCCGCCGCGACCGGGGCGCGAGGCGTCCGGCCGTCGCGAGGAGGTCGTCGTGTGCGGACACGACGACGTCCATGCGTCGCAGGCCCCAGGCGACGAAGCGGTCGGGGAACTGCGTCACGTCCGTGCCGTGCAGGGTGACGGCGATGGGCGTTCGGTGCAGCCACCGGGCCGGCAGGCACAGGAGTGCGACCGGCAGCCAGTGCGCGTGCACGACGTCGGCTCGGCGTGCGTGTCGCAGGACGACGAGGACGGTGGCGACGAGGAACGGCACGAGTTGCAGCCACGCGCGCCGGTCGGTGCGCAGCGCCGTCGGGATGCCGTCGCCGTGCGCGAGGCGCTGGGCGCGGCGCGGCCACCAGTAGCGGTAGCGAACCACGTCGACCTTGCCCTCCCAGCGCTCTCGCGGGGCTGCGAGACGCGAGTCGATCGGGCACAGGACGGTCGTGTCGACGTCATCGGCGAGCGCCACGACGGGATCGACCACGAAGTTGCCCGTGCGATCGCCACGCCGTCGCAGCGGGAAGTTCGTGGTCACGACGAGGACGCGCGGGCGCTCAGAGATGGTCGACATCTCCCCAGGCGGTGTCCCAGGGCGCCTGGACGAGCTCGGGGCGCGTCCCCGTGTTGTCGACCAGGCCGAAGGGCAGGTCCTTGGGTGCGAGTGCGCGCGGGATGGGCCGGAACCCGGCGGCCCGTGCCCGCGCATGCGTCGGGCTCCCCGGGTTGCAGACGATCCCGAGGCCATCCAGGCCCGAGGCCGTCGAGCGGAGGGCGTTCACGGCCGCACGGGCGGCATCGTCGTCGCCGAGGAGTTCCAGCACGTAGACGAATCGGCCTCCGAACGCCTCCTTGACCCGGCCGACGGCGAGCCCGCGGAGGTCGGCGCCGTCGTGGGCGATGGCGAAGAGGTACTCGCCCGCGTCCGGGTGCTGTTCGTACCGCCAGCGGAACCAGGCGTCATCCCGGATGACGCCGTACGGGACGTCGTCCTCGTGTGCACGCCAGAGGTCGTCGATGCCGTCGGGCAGCGCGGCGACGACCTCGCCAGTTGCCTCGGCACCCCGCTCACGGAACACGGCCTTGCGCCCCAGCGCCACGACCCCCCGGGGGAGCTTCGTGCGGCCGGCTGCCAGCTCGTCGCCGGTCAGGATGACGAGGGTCTCGAGGTTGCTGATCTGGCGCCATCCGGCCTTGGTCACGCCTCGGGTGGAGTTGGCGTTCGGGTAGCAGATCGTCGCTGGCATCCCGTGCTCGCCACCGTCGGCGTAGAGCGCCTTCGCGATGCCCAGGAAGAGCCCGCGCCCCTGGTGGGAGGGCGCCGTCGCGGCGTCGATGCCCACCGCGACCGTGCCGGGCTGGCCGTCGAACCGGCAGGGGTACGGGATCGACGTGTAGTGGCCGACGATGTCGCCGCGGTCGTCCCAGACCCAGATGAGCGTCGGACCGAACGGGTTCGCGAAGTACTGCCACTCGAGGACCTCGAGACGGCCCTTGGGGTTGTCGGGGAACGACTCGCGGATCACCGTCGCGATCGCGGCGGCGTCGTCGTGTGTGCCTCGACGCAGGACCGGCTCCGTCATGGCGCCGATCCGTCCTCGAGGCCGCGGTGCTCGGCGAGCGTGCCGGCCAGGAAGGCCTCGGCGACCCCGTTGCCCATCAGTCCGTGCACGGACCGGTACCGCCCGAGCGCGAGCATCGCGCTGAGGTCGAAGGCCTGCGCGGCGGTCGCGTGCTCGGCAAGGGCGCGTTCCCGCACGTCGGCGACGGCCGTGACGTCCACCAGCCGGTTGGCGGGCAGAGGGGTCCAGCACTCGTACGTCCACACCTCGAGGTCATCGGGGAGCCCGGACGAGCACAGGGCCGCCATGATCGCCCGGTGGTCGGGGTGGTCGTCCCACCGCCACGGGGCGAGGACGACATCGGGTGCCTCCGCGTCGATGACCGTGGTCAGTGCGGCGACGAGGTCGTCCGATCGGTCGGCGAGGCCGCCGTCCGGTAGTCGCAGGAAGGTGGTGCGGGTCGCGCCGATGACCGCGGCCCCCGCACGCGCCTCGGCCTCGCGCAGCTCGGCGAGCTCCTCCGCCGTGCGGTCCGATCCGATCGATGCGTCGCCGGACGTCGCGTAGACGGCGGTGATGGTGGCGCCGGCATCGGCCAACAGGCGCACGGTCCCCCCGCAGCCGATCACCTCGTCGTCGGGGTGCGCGGCGACGACGAGGACCCGCTTGGCGTGGGGGAGCCCGATGACCGGACGCTGGCCGAGCAGCGAGCGCGTCGCGAGCAGGACGGGCCAGGCACCGTCGGGCACCAGCGGCTTCGCACGCGCGACGGCGCGGACGAGGGCGCGAGGCAGGGCCACGGTGGCGGTCGCTCCTGGGCGGTGGTCGGTATCCATGCGAGCGTATCGGCGGCGCCCGGGCGACTACGCGGGAGCGGCCACGACGCGGTAGGGCGAGTGGTTGACGATGCCGGTGACGGGCGGCACGGCCAGCGCGGTCGGCTCGAGCGCCAGCCCCTGGATCGCCAGGACCTGCGCGAGCTCCTCCGCCAGGCCGGGATCGAGCTCGAAGACGTACGGCGTGTACCCGGCGTCGAGGGCCGCGGCGAACGAGACCGGGAGGTCCTCCAGGCGGATCGGGGGGGCACCGGGCAGTGGGCGCTCGACCTGCGTGATGCCGACCTCGACGGCCGGCCACAGGTAGCGGTCGAGGCGGATCGAGTACGCGATCGCGTCGGCCGGCAGTTGCGGGGCGAGGTCGCGGGCGTAGGCGTCGGCCTCGCGCAGGACGACCCGGTGGGCGACCCATCCGTCGGCCTCGACGGGGGGCAGGAACGGGTAGATGGCCCCGGCCGCAGCCAGCATCGCGACGGCGGCGGCGCCGGCGACCAACCGCCGGCCCGCGAGGCGCGCCACCGAGGCGACGATCAGCAGGGCGAAGGCCACGTAGAGGAGGGCCGTGTAGCGCGGGATCGTGTGGTTGATCCAGGGCTGATCGAGGTTGGCTCCCCAGACCTGGGGATCGACGCGGCTCACCGTGTGGCCGATCAGCAGGGCGAGCGTCGTCGTGGTGGCGACGGCGACGGCCCGACGCTCGACGACGGCCCGGCGGGCGAGCACCCCCGCGACGACGAGGCCGCCGAGGACGACCGGCGCGACGGGCCCGAGGCGGAGCCAGTACTTGCCGAGCTGGCGGGCGATCTCGCTGAGCGGCGGGATGCCCTTGGGCGCGACGACGAGCACGAGCTCGCGGAACGGGAACCCCAGGTCCGTGCCGACGTCGCGGAACTCCTCGGGGAAGGCCAGGAGGTCGATCGGCGTCGTGAGCGCCTCGCCGGTGGTCGCGAGGTTCCCGGCGACGACGAGGCCGACGTAGACGAGGCCGCCGAGCACGTGGACGCCCAGCCACCGCGGCCATCGGCGGGGCCGGCGGGCCAGCGTCCAGATCAGGGTCGACCCGAGCAGGAGGTGGACGTGATCGGGCCGGACGACGGCCGCCAACGTCGCGAGCGCGACCGCGGCGTACGCCCAGCGGTCCTCGGCGTCGTCGGTCCACCAGCGGACCAGGCACCACAGCGCCGCCATGGCGAGGGCGAGCTCGAGCGACACGTTGACCCACGGGCGCAGGATCCAGTACGTCGCCGGGAAGGCCAACGCCGGGGCAGCCGCGCCGAGCCACGGGCGGTCACCAGCGAGCCGGGCCGCGGCCGCGGCCATCGCGGCGACGCCCATCGCTGGCAGGACGAAGATCGCCCACGCACCGCCGGGGAGTGCGCGCAGCGATCCGTAGAGGAACGGCAGCGCCGTGGGGTAGGCAGCCGTCCGCCCGTCCGGGACGTCCGCCCACATGCGCATCCGGTTCAAGGAGGACGGGTCCTCGAACGGGACGTCGGCCACGGGGCGCCCGGTCTCGGCCGTGAGGTGGATGCCCCGCGCGGAGGACATCTCGTCGGGGAACTGCAGGGCGGTCCGCTCGGGGGAGCCCCACACGTAGACGAGGACGACGAGTGCCGCGAGACCCCAGACGGCCGCCACGAGGAGTGGCACTCGGCTGGTCGTCGATCGGGACACGAGGGCGGCCACCGGGTCGGGCGTGCTGGCCGTCCGGAGGGGCCGGCGGCGTCGGCGCGCACGGTAGCGTCCGCCGGGTGCGGCGCTTCCTGACCATCCTCTGGCGAACCGTCGTCCTGGGCTTCCGGCGCAACCGGTCGCCACAGGACTACCTCGACATGCAGCGGTTCATCGCCGAGACGACGATCGACGACCTCGACCGTCGCGGCCTGGACCTCGGCGAGATGGCGGTCCTCGAACTGGCGAGTGGAGGTGGGGGGTACTCGCCCGCGCTGCACGCGCGTGCACGTCGGTTCGTGGCCACCGATCTTCGCAAGCTCCCCGAGTTCCCCGACGGCGTGCCCTTCGTGCAGACGGACGTCACGACGCTGCCGTTCGACGACGACACGTTCGACCTCATCTACTGCTCGAGCCTGATCGAGCACCTCGACGACCCGACGGTCATGCTCCGCGAGGCGGCCCGGGTGCTCCGTCCGGGGGCCACCCTGTTCCTGAGCTTCCCGCCGTTCTGGTCGCTCTTCCTCATCGGTGGCCACCACTTCAAGCCGTGGCACCTCCTGGGGGAGCGCGTCGCGGTGGCGGTCAACAACCGGCGCCGTGGCGAGTCGATCCGTGGCTACCACGAGGCGTACGGGCCCTACGGCCTGCACCCGCTGCGCATCCGCGACGCCCGACGGCTCCTGGTGCGAGCCGGTTTCGAGCCGGGCGAGCCCTTCGTGCGGTTCCTGCCGGTGAACACGGCACGGCTCCCCGGCCTGCTCGCCGACCTGCTGACGTGGCACGTCTGCTTCGTCGCGGCCGCGCCGGCGGCCGTCGCTCAGCCCGAGGCAGATTCCCGGGTGGGCGTGGCCACGTAGGTGGTGGCCGGCATCACCTCGGCCTTCGGCCGGGTCAGCTGGACGACGAGGTCGCTCAGCATGGCCACGAGCAGCGTCAGCAGCGCGGCCATCAGCACCACGATCGTGTTGATCGCCACGACGAACCAGTCGGTCGCGACGTCGTAGACCAGCTTGCCCATACCCACCAGCAGCAGGGTCATGCCGATCGGGCCGAGCACGCGCAGCGGGTTGAACATGAGGATCATCCGCACGACCTGGGTGACGTAGCGGCGGGTGTCCTTCCACCAGTGGAACTTCGACTCGCCCGCGCGCGCCGCATAGGGGATCGGCACGTACTTCACGGAGTAGCCGTTGGTCAGGAAGCTCAGCGTGATGGTGGTCACGCACGAGAACCCGGCCGGCAGCAGGTGCAGGTACTGCTTCGCCACGTCGCGGCGGAACGCTCGGAAGCCGGAGTTGAGGTCGGGGATGCTGGTGCCCGACAGGAACTCGGCCAGTTTGCGGATGACCCACTTGGCCGGCGTGCGCAGCAGCTTGTGGGTCCCCTCCTCGGTGGTGCGTGCCCCCACGACGTGGTCGTGTCCCGCGAGTTCGGCGACGAGGTCGGGGATCCGGTCGTTGGGGTAGGTCATGTCGACGTCGGTCCAGACGACGACGCGACCACGTGCCGCGGCCGTGCCGATCCGCCGAGCGCTGCCCGAGCCGCGGTTGGTGCCGAACTGGATCAGCGTGATGTACGGGATGGCCCGCAGTATCTCGCCCGAGCCGTCGGAGGACCCGTCGTCGATCACGATGATCTCGTAGCTGAGCGCGGAGGCGTCGAGGCTCTCCCGGATCCTCTCGAGCTCGACCCTCAGGTGCCCCGCCTCGTTGTAGACCGGGAGGATGACGGAGACGTCGACCTCGGGACGGTCGGTCGGATCGTGCTGCACGGGTGCTCCGGACGGCTACGGGTGGTCGGCGGCCCCGGCGAGCGTACTGGCCACCATCCCCGGCAGCGGGCGGTGCCTGGGGTGATGCCCTCTCAGCCGCCGAGCACCTCACGGAGCCGCTGGGTGGTGTACGGACCGTCGAGCGGGCGGTTCGCCTGCGTCGCCGGCCCGATCAGCAGGCCCTCGGCCGGTGTCAGCAGCCGGTAGCCGGCCGCGCGGAGGTACGCCTCCGGCTCGCCGAACTCCAGCCGGTCCCGCATCAGGAGCAGCGGCGCGTCGTTGCGGGCGGCGAGCGGTGCCGCGGCCAGCCCGTGGGCCCAGCCCTCGGCGCGCCATCCGTTGATGAGGATGAAGTCGTCGCCGGTCGTGGCGACCGTCCTGCCCCAGAGCTGGCGCGCGATGTCCACGGCCGTGTCCTGGCGCGTCTGGCCGAACGCGCGGCGGACACCGGCGCCCGGGAAGGCCGAGCGCAGCTCGTCCTCGACCGTCTGCGAGAGCGCGGCCGTCCCGCCGAGCAGGACGATGTCGGCGGGGTCGAGGGTGCGCAGGGTCTGGACGAGTCCGCTCGTCAGGTTCGCCGAGTCGGGGCGCGACAGCACGAGAGGTGTGCCATGCGCAGCCGCGTAGGCCCCGCCGGCGACGGCATCCGGCCAGTTCGCGCCGCTCGCGACGAGGACCTGGCCCGTGGGCGCCCGTCCCACCTCGAGCGCGATCGCCTCGGCCGTCTCGTAGCGGGTCTGGCCGAACCGCCGTTGCACGTCGAAGCCCAGGGCCCGCAGGCGGTCCTCGACCGCCTGCGAGACGGCCGCCACGCCACCGAGGATGTAGACGCGCGCGCCCGGCGCCAGGAGGCGGCGCAGCTCGCCCTCGACCGCCGGCTCGAGCTGGGTCGTGCGGGTCAGCAGCAGCGGGCCGTTGCCGCCGACGAGCGCGGAGCCAGCGAGCGCATCCGGGTAGATGTCGTCGCGCGAGATGGCGGCGATCGTCGCCCCGCCCG
>JBFHRB010000165.1:0-7523 GCA_041591915.1 Nitriliruptorales bacterium | reverse complement strand
TCGATGCCGTCGAGGAGGTCGGCGTTGGTGGCGGTGCCGTCGGCGGGGAGGAAGCCGGTGGCGTCGATGCCGTCGAGGAGGTCGGCGTTGGTTGCGGTGCCGTCGGCTGGCAGGAACCCCGAGCTGTCGATGCCGTCGAGGAGGTCGGCCTCGAGCGCGGTCGCGTCGACCGGGAGCCATGCCGGGTTGTAGGTGTCGATCAGCTCGGCGAGGAGCCTGGCGGTGTCCGTGCGAGTCTGGCCCGCCGCACGGTCGATCGTCGCACCCGGCAGCAGCGCGGCGATCTGGTTCTCCACGACCTGCGAGACCGCCGCGGTGCCGCCGGCGATGATGACGACGTCAGGGTCGGCAGCGAGCAGCCCGTCCGCGGCCTCACCGCTCAGCGATGCGGGATCCGTCAGGAGCAGCGGGGCGCCGAGCCTGCCCGCCACGGGCCCGACGGCGAGCGCGTCGGGGTAGTTGAAGGCCGTCGCGACGAACGCGATCGAGGGTGGTGGCGTGACCGTGCCGGTGCCGCCCGACTGCGCCCCCGCGACACCGACGGCGCCGGCGACCAGCACCGCGAGCGCCAGCGCGGTCGACGTCGGCATCCTCTGTCGGCTGACGGCCACGATGGCTCCTCCGGTCGCGTTCGGCGACCGACGTCAGCGCAGGCGCGACACGGTCGCGTGCTGCAAGGCTGCGCGAAACCCTCCTGGCGGCCCAGAGCCGATGGGCCCGCACGGGCGAGGTCGCCCGGCGGCTCGGGCGTCGGCTGTATGGCCCCAGCCGAGACGGCCGCCGACGCATACAGAACGGCCCCCGTGGATCGCACGGGGGCCGCTCCGGCTGCTGCGCAGAGAGCCTGCGCTCTACGAGATCAGATGTCGTAGTACAGGCTGAACTCGTACGGGTGCGGACGCAGCGCGACCTGGGCCACCTCGTTCTCGCGCTTGTACTCGATCCACGTCTCGATGAGGTCCTCGGTGAAGACCCCGCCCTCGAGCAGGAAGCCGTGGTCGGCCTCGAGCGCGTCGAGCGCCTCCGCCAGCGAGTGGGGCACGCTGGGCAGGCCCAGGAGCTCCTCCGGCGGGAGGTCGTAGATGTCCTTGTCGACGGGGTCCGGCGGCTCGATCTTGTTCTTGATGCCGTCGATACCCGCCATCAGCATCGCCGCGAACGCCATGTAGGGGTTGCAGCTCGGGTCCGGGACGCGGAACTCGATGCGCTTGGCCTTGGGGTTCGTGCCCGAGATCGGGATACGCACCGCGGCCGAGCGGTTCCGGGCCGAGTACACGAGGTTGACCGGCGCCTCGTAGCCCGGCACGAGCCGGCGGTACGAGTTCGTGGTCGGGTTCGTGAACGCGAGGACCGACTTGGCGTGCTTGAGGATGCCGCCGATGTACCAGCGAGCGGTGTCCGAGAGGTAGCCGTAGCCGTTCTCGTCGAAGAACAGGGGCTCCCCGTCCTTCCACAGCGACTGGTGGGTGTGCATGCCCGAGCCGTTGTCAGCGAAGATCGGCTTCGGCATGAACGTGACGGACTTGCCGGCCGCGTGCGCCGTGTTCTTGATGGCGTACTTGAACGTCATCAGCTTGTCGGCGACCTTGGACATCGTGTCGAACTTGATGTCGATCTCGGCCTGGCCACCCGAGGCGACCTCGTGGTGCTGGACCTCGACCTCGATGCCCATGCGCTCGATGTTCTTGGACATCTCCGAGCGCAGGTCCTGGAAGTGGTCCATCGGCGTGGTCGGGAAGTAGCCCTGCTTGTAGCGGGGCTTGTACCCGAGGTTGCCGCCGTCCTCCTCGCGACCCGTGTTCCACGCGCCCTCGACGGAGTCGACGTGGTAGTAGGACTCGTGGCCCTGGGTGTTGAAGCGGACGTCGTCGAAGATGAAGAACTCGGCCTCGGGGCCCATGAACACCGTGTCGGCGATGCCCGTGGACTTGAGGTAGGTCTCCGCCTTGCGCACGATGTTGCGCGGGTCGCGGCTGTACGCCTCGCCCGTCAACGGGTCGTGCACGTGGCAGTAGATCATCAGGGTCTTGTGCTGACGGAAGATGTCCTCGACCGCGGTCGTGGGGTCGGGCAGCAGGAGCATGTCGCTCTCCTGGATGCCCTGGAATCCACGCACGGACGAGCCGTCGAAGTACAGACCGTCGGTGAAGAAGCCCTCGTTGACCGCGTGTGCAGGCACGGAGAAGTGCTGCACGAGGCCAGGAAGGTCTACGAACCGCAGGTCGACGAACTCATAGCCCTCATCAGCGATGAGCTTGAGGACGTCGCCGGCGCTCTCAGGTGAGCTACCCAACTCTTGCTCCTTGGGGGTGTGTCGGTCGTTGTCGTGCTCGGGAAGGGGCAGGACCCTATCGGGCGGTCAGGTGGGCGGGGCGAGTCGCTGACGCGACCCACCGGTCCGCGACCGAGGGATCGCGGTTGGGGCTCAACGGTCGCCCCGCCCGGCCTTTCCAACCTGATCGGACTCACCTCGAGCCCGAGCGGGGCGGACGCTACGAACCGGGGGTGACCCCTGCGTTGCTCGATTGTTTCGAGCGTGTTACGGACCCATCGTACGGGTGGCCTGCCGTCGCGTGGCGAATCGACTCCGTAGGCTCGAACCAAGGACAACATCGGCAACTCTGGAGCACCCGTGCAACCGTTCGCACACGATGTCCCACCGGAATCGGACGATTCCCTCCTGCACGAGCTCGTGAGCCGCGTGACGGAGGCGGACCTGGTCCACGACATCGCCCTCTGGATCGTCGGCGGCCCCCTCAAGATCCTGCTCGTGATCGTGATCGCCTTCGTCGCCAATCGGCTCGTGCGCCGGTCGATCCGCCACTTCGTGGCACGCATGCAGGACCCGGAGTTCCGCGAGGGTGCTGCGCGGTGGCGCAAGCGCGCCCGGCTCGACATGCTCGCGACGCAGCGCATCCCGAGCATCCGCCAGGCCCAGCGGGCCGAGGCGATCGGGGCGCTCATGCGCTCGATCACCACCGCGACGATCTACACGATCGCGTTCCTGATCGTCCTGCAGACGCTCGGGATCTCGGTCGGCCCGATCCTCGCGTCCGCCGGGATCCTCGGGGTCGCGATCGGCTTCGGCTCGCAGAACCTCGTGCGCGACTTCCTGTCCGGCGTCTTCATGCTCGTCGAGGACCAGTTCGGCGTCGGCGACGTCATCGACTGGGGTGAGCACGCCGGCGTCGTCGAGGGCATCTCGCTGCGCTCGACCCGGGTGCGCGACGTCAACGGTGTGCTGTGGCACATCCCGAACGGCGAGATCAAGCGCGTCGGGAACAAGTCGCAGGAGTGGAGCCGTGCCGTGCTCGACATCGGCGTGGCCTACGACACCGACCTCGACCTCGCCATCGAGACCCTGCTGGAGGCGTCCCTCTCGATGCAGGACCACCCCGAGGTGGGCCACTTCATCACCGAACCCCCGGAGGTCTGGGGTGTCGAGGCACTCGCCGACTCCTCCGTGGCGATCCGTTGCGTCTTCAAGACGGTGCCGCTCGAGCAGTGGAAGGTCGGGCGCGCGTTCCGCAAGGTGGCCAAGGAGGCGCTCGACCAGGCTGGCATCGAGATCCCGTTCCCACAGCGCACGCTCTGGCTGCGGACGGACCTCACCTGGCCGGACGAGCACCCGCGCCTGACCGTCGACCAGGGCTGAGCGTCAGCTCGACTCGGTCGTGACCACGATCGTGACCATGATCGTGCCGCCCTGGTCGATCCCGCTCGCGATGACCGAGTAGCCGTTGCCCGTCGCCGCGTAGGTGAAGCTGTCGGCCTGGGTCATCGTCTGTTCGGTCGTCCAGCCGCCGGAGCCGAGGCGGCTCGAGAAGAACCCGTCGAGCTCCGCCAGCGTGCCGTCGTAGGTCCCGGTCAGCGACCAGCTGAGATCGCCCTCGCTCTCGAGGCGGGAGGCGCCGTTGACGTCGAAGTCCGGCAGCGGGACCTCGGTCGGGAAGTCGTCCGGGATCTCGCTCTGGCCCACCTCGATGGAGCCCTCGTCGGTGTTGATCCGGACGCCGTCGCCGTCCGCGTCCACCTCGACGTCGGTGATCCCCTCGTCGCCGATCTGGATCGCCTTCTCGAGGCCCTCCTCGGCGAGCCGCTCGCCAGCGGCCTGGCACCCCGTGCCGACGATGGCGGCCACGAGAGCCAGCAGAGCCGCCGTCCGCCGCATCACGGACCTCCGTCGTCCTCGGCCAGGTCGTGCAGTGCGTCGAGCGCGATGGCCTGGTCGGCATCGAGGTCGATGGCCGGCGTCGCGTCGATCAGCATGCGCAGCTGCATCTCGAGCATCTGCGGGTTGTAGGGCTTCGTCAAGAACGCGTCGGCGCCCATCTCGTCAGCCTGCTGCTCGACGGACAGGTCCTGCCGGGCGGTCAGCACGATGACGGGCATGGACGCCGTCTCCGGCCGGGCCCGGAGCTCGCGGAGGACCGCGAACCCGTCGACGTTCGGCATCATCAGGTCGAGCACGAGCGCACGGATGGACCGGCCCTGGGCCGACACCAGGAGGTCGATCGCCTCGCGACCCCCTCCGGCGACGAGGACGTGGAAGTCGAGCAGGCTCTCCTTCGCGAGCAGCAGGAGGTCCTGGTCGTCGTCGACCACGAGGATGGTCGGCCGGTCCCCTTCAGCCACGAGCCCTCCCCGCTGAACGCTGGGTGCGAGCCTAGACCTGTGCGCGCGCTCCCGGCTGGTCACCTGACGGCGCCCACGACCCGGCATCGGTCGCCTGCTGCCCCGCGTGGTAGCTCGAGCGCACCAGCGGACCGCTCTCGACGTGGTCGAACCCGAGCTCCTCGCCGACCTCCGCGTACCGCGCGAACTCCTCGGGGGTGACGTAGCGGTCGAGGGTGAGGTGCTGCGCGGAGGGCTGGAGGTACTGGCCGATCGTGAGGAGCTGGACGCCCGCACTGCGGATGTCGCGCATCGTCTCGACGACCTCGTCGTTGGTCTCGCCCATGCCGACGATGATGTTCGACTTGATGGCGGTCGTGGCCGGGAACCGCTCGCGCGAGGCCGACAGGAAGGCGAGCGAGCGGTCGTAGTCGAACCCCGGGCGGATCGACGGGTGCAGCCGTCGGCAGGTCTCGACGTTGTAGGCGAAGACGTCCGGCGGCGTGGTGACGACCTCGTCGAGCGCGGCGAGTCCCGCGTCCGGGTCGTGGCTGTAGCCGAAGTCGGAGGTCAGCACCTCGATGCCGACGTCGGGGGTGCGCTCGCGGACCTGGCGGATCGTCTCGGCCACGAGCCATGCCCCGCCGTCGTCGAGGTCGTCGCGGGCCACCATCGTCACGACGGCGTACCGGAGCCGGAGGTGCTCGACGGCCTCGGCGACCCGGCGCGGCTCATCGCGGTCGTAGCCGTCGGGCTTGCCGGTCTTGATCTGGCAGAACCCGCAGCGGCGCGTGCAGTCCTCGCCGCCGATGAGGAAGGTGGCCTCGCGGACCTCCCAGCACTCGTAGATGTTGGGGCACGCGGCCTGTTGGCAGACCGTGTTGAGGTCGAGGTCCTTCATGAGCGACGTCACGTCGCGGAAGTTGTCGCCCCGGTCGGCGCGCACCCGCAGCCACGGCGGCTTGCGGCCCTCCTTGAGCCCACCCATGCCCGGACGCACGACACCGGCACGCTGCACGCGCTCCTTGTCGAGCAGCCGCAAGGGCTTCGTGCCAGGCGGGATGACGGGTTCGGAGGTCACGGGGTGGGTGTCCTCACGTCGGCAGCGTGGTCGAGGCCGAGCGCCTCGGAGGTGGTGGCCTCGAGGGTAACGCCGAAGACCTCCGCGAAGGCGCCCGCCAGGACCTGCGTGCACTCGGCGACCGTGACGTCGTCCGCGCCGAGGCTCTGCAGGGAACACACGCCCCGGTCCTCGATGCCGCAGGGGACGATCCCACCGAAGTCGGCGAGGTTGGTCGTGACGTTGATCGCCAGGCCGTGGTGGGAGATGCCGTGGCGGCTGACGCGCACGCCGATCGCCATGACCTTCTCGTCGCCGACCCAGACGCCCGTGTAGCCCTCGACCGCCCGAGCGTCGAAGCCGTAGTGGCGGCAGGTCCGGATGCCGACCTGCTCGAGCGCACGAACGTAGGGCACGATCCCGCGTGTCCCGCCCAGCCGCAGGATCGGGTACGCGACCAGCTGGCCCGGGCCGTGGTAGGTCACGTCACCGCCGCGGTCGACCTCGTAGACGTCGTAGCCCCCGGACGCGAGCGCCTGATCGTCGAGCAGGATGTTGGTGCTGTCGGCGCGCTTGCCGAGCGTGAACACCCGCGGGTGCTCGAGCGTCAGCAGCGTGTCGGCGACCTCGTCAGCGGCGCGGCGCTCCACGAGGTCCCTCTGCCACGCCCATGCGGTCCCGTACGGCACCAGCCCGGCATCCACGTGGGCGACGGGCCGGGCGCGATCGGCGAGGAGGGCGGTGTGGTCGGCCATGGGCCCGAGGGTACGGCCCTAGGCCCCGACTTCGGCCGAGAAGTCGTGGTTCTCGAGCACCCACTTCAGGTCCACCAGGAACCGGGCCGCGTCCGCGCCGTCGACCATGCGGTGGTCGTAGGTCAGGCACAGGTAGGTCATCTGGCGGATCGCGATCTGGTCGCCGAGCTCGCCCTCGACCACGACCGGCCGCTTCTCGATCAGCGTCGTCGCGAGGATCGCGACCTCCGGCGGGTTGAGGATCGGCGTGTCGATCATCGCGCCGCGCGAGCCGGTGTTGGTGATGGTGAAGGTGCCGCCGCTGATGTCGTCGGGCTTGAGCCCCGTGCCGCGCGCCTTCTTCGCGACGTCGGCGATGCCCTGGGCGAGCCCGGCGATCGTGAGGTTCTGCGCGTCCTTGATGTTGGGGACGATCAGGCCGTTCTCGGTGTCGACCGCGATCCCGAGGTTGACGTAGTTGCGGTACGTCGCCGTGCCGGCCTCGAGGTCCATCGACGCGTTGAGCGACGGGTGCCGCGGCAGCGTCATGAGCACCGCGCGGGTGATGATCGGCATCGGCGAGAGCGAGGCGCCGTGCTGGGCCTTGAACGCGTCCTTCGCACGTGCCCGCAGGTTCATGAGCCGCGTCACGTCCGCCTCGACCACCGCGGTCAGCTGGGCCGTCGTCGTGATGGACTCGTGCATCGCCTTCGCGATGGCCTTGCGCATGCGCGTCAGGTCCTGGGTCACCTCGCGCTGGCCGCCGAAGTCGACCTGGACGGGCGAGCCCTCCGGGCGAGCGCTGGTCGGTGCCGGCGCGGCAGCAGGCGCCGGGCCGGATGCCGCTGCTGGTGCGCCGGCGGCTGCGGGTGCCGGGACACCGCCGCCACCGGCGATGGCGCGCTCGGCGTCGTCGCGGGTGATCCGACCGCCCTGCCCGGTGCCGCGGACCGAGCCCGGGTCGACGCCGGCCTGCCGCAGCAGCTTGCGCACGAGTGGCGAGACGAGGGTTCCGGGCGCAGCCACGCCCGCGGACCCGTTGCCGCCGGCCGCCGGCTGGGCCGGCGCAGGTGCCGGCGTCGGCGCCGTCTGTGTGGCTGCAGGTGCGGGCGCGG
>JBFHRB010000164.1:0-7605 GCA_041591915.1 Nitriliruptorales bacterium | reverse complement strand
CGCGGTGAAGCCGCAGGCCCGGGTGCTCGCCGAGTCCCGCGGGATCTACTGCGTGGAGGTCGACCTCGGACGGCTCCGGGGCGAGGACGACGCAACGCCGCGGCTGTTCTGATGGCCGGGCTCCCGAGGTTCGAGGGCGACGTCAGCACCGATGTGCTCGCGGCGGGCGACTTCGACACGGACCCGCTCGAGTTGCGGCCACGCCGCGGCGGTCGGGCGCGACGTTGGCACTACGCCGCGGCCGCGGGGCCGGATGCGGCGGTTGGCGCGGCGATCGTGGTACTCGGCCCCCTCGCCACCGCCTTCGCGTGGGTCTGGGATGGCGACGAGGTCTGGACGTGGGAGCGCAAGTCCGTGCGCGACGATCGCATCGAGGTCGGGCGGCCGGGCCAGCCCTCTCGCTTCGGACGACGGCACGCCAACCTGACCATCGAGCCGCGCGGCGACCTCGTCCTCGACATCGATGACGTCCACGTGAGCATCCGGTGCCAGACGGCGACCGCAGCGGTGTGCGTGACTCGGACGCCGGGCGGAGGCTGGAACAGCACCCGCAAGCTCGCAGGCAATGCCGCCCAGGGAAGCATCTCCATCGGCGGGCGTGACGTGCAGGTCGTCGGTGGGGGTTGGAGCGACTGGACGTCCGGACGCCAGGATCGGGACACGACCTGGCGCTGGGCCGCGGGTACCGGCATGGCCGAGGGGCGACGGGTCGGGTTCAACGCCTCGACCGGCATGAACGGCGAGACGGTCGGAGAGGACGTCGTGTGGTGGGACGGGCAGCCGCACGCGCTCCGCGTCGACCGACTCGAGCCGCTCGGCGACGCGTCCGGTGCATGGGTGGTCGGCGGTGACGACTGGGAGCTGCGCTTCTCGGCGGCCGGCGTCCGCGCGGCGGACGAGAGCCTGGGGCTGATCGTGTCCCGGTACGTGCAGCCGATCGGGCGGTACGCCGGTACGTTGCCCGGCCCAGACGGGCGACCGGTCACGATCGACTGGCTGACCGGGGTGACCGAGGACCACGAGGCGCGCTGGTAGCCCGGCGCACCGGAACGGGAGGGGCGATGTCGCAGCTCGACCCGGGCGCCCCCCGGCGTCCGAGGGACCCGCGCTTCACGCAGGCCCCGCCGGAGCAACGCCGGCTCCGGTACGCCGCGAGTGCGTTCCTCGTCGTGCTGCTCCTGGGGTTCGTCGGCTACCAGATCATCCTGGGTGTCAGCCCGCTCGATGCCCTGTACATGACGATCATCACGATCACGACGGTCGGGTTCCGTGAGGTCGTGCCGCTCGACGCGGCGGGCAAGGCCCTGACCATCGTGCTGATCACGGCCGGTGTCAGCGTCGCGACCTACACGGCACTCACGGCAGCGGAGTTCGTCGTCGAGGGGCACTTCCGGCACATCATCGAGAGGCGTCGCATGCAGCGGGACATCGCGAGAATGCGGGATCACATCATCGTCTGCGGCTTCGGGCGTGTGGGCAGCCACCTCGCCGACCAGCTCCACAAGGAGGGTGCGCCGTTCGTCGTGGTGGACTCCGACGACCACAAGGTCGAGACGGCCAACGACCGCGGCTACCTCGTCGTCCGAGGCGATGCCACCGAGGAGATCGTCCTCGAGGAGGCCGGCCTCGCCACCGCGAAGGCGCTCGTCGCCGCGGTCAACGGGGACGCCGACAACGTCCTCATCTCGCTGACGGCGAAGGGCCTGCGCCCGGACCTGCTCGTCATCGGTCGCGCGAAGACCGAGGAGAACGAGTCGAAGCTGGCGCGCGGCGGTGCCGACCGCGTCATCGCCCCGGCCACCATCGGTGGGCGGCGCATCGCGCAGATCCTCACACGGCCTGTGGTTGCGGACTTCCTGGAGGGAGTCGGCGGCCACGGGGTCGACTACACCTTCGAGGAGGTGCCGGTCCTCAAGGGGTCGGAGCTCGAGGGCAAGACCCTGCGCGACGCGGCCGTCCGCGAGCGGTTCGGGTGCACGGTGATCGCGATCAAGCACCCCGACGACGAGCGACTGGACACCCACCCGCAGCCAGATGCACCACTCGTGGTCGGCGACACGCTCGTCGTCATGGGCACCGAGGACGACGTCACCGCGATGCGCGAGCGCTTCACCCGCCACTGACCTCGCGCGCGGCGACCGCGGCCAGCGCATCGGCGACGCTGGGGTCGCTGCGGCGGGCCGCCTCCGCGTAGGTCACCCACTCGACGTCCTGGCTCTCGCCCTCCGGCGGCGCCGGAACGCTGCCCGGGGGCGCGATCAGCAGGTAGCGCATGTCGAGATGCGTGTGCCCACGCGGTCCCTGGTGGACGTCCACGTGCAGGAACCGCGGGCCGCCGTCAGGGTGGCGAACGGGGAGCCCCGTCTCCTCGATCGCCTCCCGGAGCGCTGCCTCCCCCGGAGCCTCGTCGGGGTCGATGTGCCCGCCGGGCTGGAGCCACAGGCCGAGTCGTCGGTGAAGGTGGAGCACCACGTGGCCGGCTCCGTCGATGATGATGGCGCTGCCGGTCACGTGTGCCGGGTCGTCGAACTCGTCGTAGGGGCGCCGCAGCCAGCGGAGGAGGCCCAGCGCCTGCCTCCGGGAACGCTCCTCCCGAGGTCCGACCGTGGCGTGGCCCTCGAGCAGGGAGATCAGCTCCTGTGGGCTCATGGGGCCGGTCCGAGCACGGCGTCGCGCAGCCCGACGCGCGCGACCTTGCCGGTGGCCGTGCGCGGGAGGTCCTCGACCAGCACGATCGACCGCGGCCTCTGCGCCGGCAGGAGCCGGTCGCGCGCCCAGGCGAGCACCTCGTCACCGGCCAGGTGCGCCCCCGGCGCCGGGACGATCGCCGCGGTCACGCGCTCACCGAGGTCCTCGTCGGGCGTCCCGAAGACGACGACCTCCCCGACGCCCGGATGGTCGACGAGTACGCGCTCGACCTCCGCCGGGTAGACGTTGACGCCGCCGGAGATCAGCAGGTCGCCCGGGCGTCCGTGGAGGGTCAGGAGGCCGTCGTCGTCGAGCCGACCGAGGTCGCCGACGGTGAACGCGTCGCCGTCCCAGGCGGCCCGGGTCCGGTCGTCGTCCCGCCAGTAGCGCCACCTGGCGTGGCCGGGCGCGTGGACCCACACCGTGCCGACGCCGTCGGGGGCTGCGTCGCGGACCTCCAGGCGGTGCCCGGGGCGTGCTCGCCCGACGGTCCCCGGTGCCTCGCGCCAGGCCCCGGGCGGGCACACGGTGAACTGGCCCTCCGTGCTCCCGTAGAACTCCCAGACGGAGCCCTCGGGTGCGAGCTCGAGCAGTCGCTCCTTCAACGGGACGGGGCAGGGCGCACCTGCGTGCGCCAGCAGCGTCAGCGAGGCGAGGACGTCGCGGTCGACGGTGTCCAGTTGCAGCAATCGGTGCAGGTGCGTGGGCACCGCGAACAGCGACGTCGGCCGGTACTCGACGAGCGCCCGCCGGAGGGACTCGGGGTCGAAGGACGGGAGGATGGCGACCTGTCCGCCCATCAGGGCGGTGACCACGGCGTGGCGGAAGGGGCCCGAGTGGTAGAGCGGTGACACCACGAGGTGTCGGGGGCCGTGACGCTCGTCGAAGGCCGCATGCTCGTCGGTGACGACCGAACGGCCCCAGTCCTCGTCGTGGATGCCGACCGACACCCCCTTGCGGGTCCCGGTGGTCCCGGAGGTGTAGGCCATGGCCCGTGTCCGGGGCCAGGCGGCCGTCGGTTCGATGCCGTCGAAGGCGTCGAGGTCCAACCGTGTCACCGTCGCGCTGGGCGCCGCATCCGCGTGGATCGCCCCGACCTGCGTCGCCGGCAGCTCGCGTGGGAGCGGCACCTGCACGACGCCGGCCAGCATCGCGGCGACGCCGAGGGCGAGGGTGTCCGGCTCGTTGGGTAGCTGGGTGATGAACCGGTCACCGGCGGTGAGGCCGAGGTGCCGGAGCAGCCCGGTCGCACGGGCCACGCGGCTCGGCAGGTCGGTGGCGACGAGCGCCTCGGTCACCCCGTCGGTAGCCCGAGCTCGGCGACGAGCTCACCAGGCGAGCGTCGAAGCCCGATCACGAACGGGCCGAACTCGCCGTACCGCGCGGACGCCTCGTCGTAGCGCAGCGTGTAGACGATGTCCTTCAGGTCGGCGATGTCGTGGGCCACGAGGGTGACACCCCACTCCCAGTCGTCGAGGCCCGTGGACCCACTGACCAACTGCAGCACGCGACCCGTGTAGGCGCGCCCCGACCTGCCGTGCTCGTGCATCAGGCGCTTCCGCTCGTCGAAGTCGAGCGAGTACCAGTTGTCCTCGCCCTCGCGACGGTGCGACATCGGGTAGAAGCAGGCGACCGGCCAGTCGGGCATCTCCGGGTACAGCTTGTGCTGGTTGTACGTCGCCATCCGCTCGGCGAACTCGGCGACGCGGCGGTCGAGGTCGTCGCCCTCGACCCCCTTGCCGGCGAGCTCCTCGCGGTGCTGCTCGGCGGTCGTCGTGTACTCGGAGGTCTCGGTGATGCTGAGGTAGGACCACCCGAGGTCGAGCGCAGGACCGGCCTCCGAGGCCTGGATGGCCGTCTGGAGCCGGCGCAGCGCCGCGAGGTCGCGCGAGAGGGCGAAGACCATGATGTCGGCCTTGTGCCCGAAGACGCTGTAGAGGTGGACCTGGAGGTCCTCGTCGGCCTGGAGCTCCTCGAGCACCTGCTGGAGGCCCTTGCCGGCCGAGGGTCCGAGGTCGGCGACCCGAGCCCGGTCGATGCTGAAGAAGAGGTGCAGGACCCCCATGCCCTCCTCGGGGCCGGGGGAGGGGCGTGTGTGCTCGTCAGCCATGGCGTCAGCCCTCGATCGAGAGTTCGGTCTTCGACACGACCCCACCGTCCTCGGACATCTCGTAGACGAGCGGCACGCCGGTGCCCAGGTTGAGTTGCAGCACCTGCTCCTCGTCGAGTTCGTCGAGTGCCATGACGATCGAGCGGTTCGAGTTGCCGTGGGCGACGACGAGGACGTTCTTGCCCTGGGCGATGTCGCCGAGGATGGCGCGCTCGAAGAAGGGCAGCGTTCGCTCGGCGGTGTCCTTCAGGGCCTCGCCACCGGGCGGGGGCGTCGCGAAGCTGCGCCGCCAGATGTGGACCTGCTCGTCGCCGTACTTCTCGGCGGTGCGGGCCTTGTTGAGGCCCTGGAGATCGCCGTAGTTGCGCTCGTTCAGGGCCTCGTCGCGGATCACGGGGAGGTCGATGCCCGCCTCCTCCATGATGAGGTCGAGCGTGCGGATCGCGCGTGTCAGGACGGAGGTGTAGGCGACGTCGAAGTCGAGACCGGCGAGCGCACGCCCCGCGGCGCGGGCCTCGGCCTCACCCTGCGCGGTCAGGGGGACGTCCACCCAACCAGTGAACCGGTTCTCGAGGTTCCACAGTGACTGGCCGTGGCGGACGAGGACGAGGTTTGGCATGAGGGGCGCTCCGGAGCTCGTGACGCCGCCGGATGGTAGAGGGTCAGCCCTGCTCGATGATCCGGGCCAGCTCGAAGTGCATGCCGTCCGGTCGTCGCCAGTCGCCACCCCAGTCGAAGCCCCAGCGCTTGAAGATCTCGACGATGGTCGGATGCATCGTGGGGACGGCACCGAGCCAGTTGTCCTGCGCGTTGATGTCGACCGCGAGGCCGAAGGCGTGCATGGACAGCGGCTTGCGCGGGTCCCAGTCGATGTGGCGCGGGAACCAGCAGCCGGCGAACTGGTTGGGGTCCAGCTCCCCGGCGAGCCCGACCTGGCCGATCTCGTTGAGCGCGCCGACGAGCTGCGGGACCATCAGGCGGTTGCAGCGCGTCCGGCCGAGGTAGGGAAGGTCGACCGTGACGATCCACTTCTCGACCCACGCGCGCTCGATGACGATGACGCCGTCGCCGAGGTCCTTGTAGGTGAAGGAGTCCAGCCGGCGTGTGAGCTCGCTGAGCTCGGCCTGCCGCTCCTCGGGGCCGGTGACGACCTCGAAGGAGCCACCACCGAACGCGTCGATGATCTCCTCGCCCACGTCGTCGGCGTCGGCACCCTCGTCCACCGAGATGATGAGCAGGTTGATGTCCGGCGCACCGAGCTGGTTCGCGAGGTCCCACGGGACGACGATGTCGGCGATGGGCGGCGCACCGTTTGACGCGAACGCACCAACGCGCACGCTCAGCGTCCTCTCCGGGCCGCGGAGCTGGAGGTTGCCACCGAGGTCCGCCCGGACGTCGGCCGCAACGGCGTGGCGGACGGCGACGTCGCCCTCGGCGATCCGTTGCCAGACGCCTGCGGACTGTGCGGTGACCTCCGGCGTGAGGGGGCGGAACGTGGCCTGGTCGATGCCCAGCACCGTGACGGGCGTCTCCACCCCGTCCCGCAGGACCGTCGCCTCGAACAGGGCCGCGCCCGAGATGTGGTCCACCTCCGGCACGGCGAGCGCCGCGAAGATCGTGGCGTAGCTGTCCGCGGGCGGCGTCACCAGGAGCTCGGGCTGCTTGAGCTCGACGGAGTCGGCCACCTGCACGGGCGGTGGCGCCTCGAAGGTCGGCTGTGGCTCGGGGGCCGTGACGACCTGGGGGCTCGGCACCGGCGTCGGGACGCCGGCCTCGATCGCGAGGTCAGCCGCTGCGGCCGGGGCACTGACGCGTGAGTCGGTGGGCTCGTCGTCGGGCCCGTCCGCCGAGGTCGCGTTGCCGACCCCGCAGGCAGCGGCGAAGACGGCCACGATGATCGCGGCCGCGTGGAGGCGGTCCTTGTGGAACCGTGGGCGGATGCGCATGGACGCTCTGGAGCCTGTCGGGGGTTGCCGGTGTGCGCCGACACAGCGGCGCTGCCGCTCTCAACGACTGTACGGGCAAGAGGTGACGCGAAACTCTGGGCCGGCCGGACCATCTCGCCGGGTCACAACGGACTAGTCCGTCACGCAGAGTGTACGGCGGCATCACCCTGCGGAGCGAACGCCACCTTGACCGCGTGCGCTGCGGGCCCGGCCGCCGAGGTCGCCAGGGCGTCGACCGGCTCGTGGAGTTGGAACACGTGCGTCACGAGGTGGCCCGCGTCCGCGTGCTGCAGCACGTCCAGCGCCACCTCGAAGCCCCGTCGGCGCCCGGCCCCGATCGCGGCGCGGTCCGTGACGTCCTCGGTGCCGTACGCGAAGGTCCCCGTGACCGTCAGTTCACGGTGCCACACCAGTGACCAGTCGACCTTGGCGTTGGTGCTGGTGCCGAGCAGGACGAACCGGCCGTGCGGGCGCGTCATGCGGAAGCCGTCGTCGATGGTCTGCGGCAGCCCGACGCAGTCGTAGACCACGTCGAAGCCGTGCTCGAGGATGGGGCCGGAGATGCGGTTGCCCCGGACGGTCGTCCCGAGCTGCTCCGCCGCCGCGTCGACGAGGCTCGCCTTCGTCCCGTGGAGCGTGTGCGTCGCCCCTCCGCGGATCGCGAGCGCGTCGTTGCGGTCGTCCAGGGCGGCCACCGTGACCTCGACGTCGGGCGCGAGAGCCGCGAGCGAGTGCACGACGGCGAGCCCGATGGCGCCCGGGCCGATGACGAGTACGCGGGCGCCCTTCTCCGGGAGGTTGCGGGCCACACCGTGAGCTGCCACCGCGAACGGCTCCGTGAGCACGGCGGAGCGGTCGTCG
>JBFHRB010000163.1:0-7607 GCA_041591915.1 Nitriliruptorales bacterium | reverse complement strand
GCGCGCCACGCAACGCTAGTCGGCTCAGCTGACGGTGAGCGGGCCCTGCATGCCGGCCTCGCGGTGGCCGGTGATGCTGCAGTAGTAGGTGTAGCTGCCAGCGGCCAGGTTGATCGTCCCGCTGGCGGACTCGCCGCCGTTCGCCTCGGCCACGGCGTTGTCCCCGTCCTGGCCCTCGACCACGAAGTTGTGGACGGCTGCTCCGTTGTTGTTCAGCTGGACCGTGATGTCACCGGCGGACGTGCTGAGGCTGGTCTCCTCGAAGGCGATGTCGACCGCCGTCACGGTGATCGAGCTGCCACCGCTGCTGCCGCCATCGCCGCCATCGTCGCCCCCACCACCGCAGGCGGTCAGGGCGATCGCCGCGACGAACGTCGCGGCCAGGATCTTCGGTGCGCGCATTGCTTGGACTCCTGTTGGAGAGAGTGGTCTCGCTGCCGGGGGTGAGCAGGTCTTGTCGAACGGGCTCTCGCTCGTTGTTCGTACTCTGCCACCGTGATGGACGTGTTGGCCAACCGAGCGTTCGATCAGGTGGCCGGGGGCCCGCCCGACTGCAGCCCCGTACGCGAGCGCAAGTAGGCTGCCGCCCCGCTGCGGCGCGTCGTCGCCGCACGCACAGACCCCGCCAGGAGGCTCCCGTGTTCGACGCCGTCCTCGTCGCCAACCGAGGCGAGATCGCGATCCGCGTCCTGCGAGCGTGTCGTGAGCTCGGCATCCGCGGCATCGCCGTGTACTCGGACGCCGATCGCGACGCGCCCCACGTCCGCTTCGCCGATGAGGCGTACCACGTCGGCCCGGCGCCGGCATCGGAGTCCTACCTCAACACCGCCCGGATCCTCGAGGTCGCGCGGGAGTCCGGGGCGGCCGCCATCCACCCCGGCTACGGCTTCTTCTCCGAGAACGCGGACTTCGCCGACGCGGTGCGTGAGGCCGGCATCGTGTTCGTCGGCCCGCCTGCTGACGCGATCCGCTCGATGGGCGACAAGTTGTCGGCCCGCGCCGCGGCGATCGAGGCCGGCGTCCCGGTCGTCCCCGGCCTGCAGGAGCCGACCGACGACCCCGAGGTCGCGATCGCGTTCGGCGACGAGCACGGCTACCCCGTCGCCGTGAAGGCGGCGTTCGGTGGCGGCGGGCGCGGGATGAAGGTGGTCCGCTCGGCGAACGAGATGAAGGACGCGCTGGAGTCCGCCCAGCGCGAGGCGGTCGCTGCCTTCGGCCGCGGCGAGTGCTACCTCGAGCGCTACCTCGAGCGGCCCCGCCACATCGAGTTCCAGGTCCTCGCCGACACCCACGGCAACGTCATCCACCTCGGCGAGCGCGACTGCTCGCTGCAGCGTCGCCACCAGAAGCTCGTCGAGGAGGCACCCGCCCCCGGGATGTCCGACGACCTGCGCGCGCGCATGGGTGAGGCTGCCATCAAGATCGCGAAGCAGGTCGGCTACCACAACGCCGGGACCTGCGAGTTCCTGCTCGACGGTGACGGCGAGACCTTCTACTTCCTCGAGATGAACACGCGGCTGCAGGTCGAGCACCCGGTGACGGAGATGATCACCGGCGTCGACCTCGTGCACGAGCAGTTGCGCGTGG
This sequence comes from Nitriliruptorales bacterium, assembly GCA_041591915.1. Taxonomy (GTDB): domain Bacteria; phylum Actinomycetota; class Nitriliruptoria; order Nitriliruptorales; family Nitriliruptoraceae; genus JBFHRB01. The sequence goes on along the minus strand of JBFHRB010000163.1, from coordinate 6,020 downwards.
CCGCTGGCGAGGAGCTCACGCTCACCCAGGACGACGTCACGCTGACCGGCCACTCGATCGAGGTGCGGATCAACGCGGAGGAGCCGGCGCTCAACTTCGTGCCGACACCCGGCCTCGTGACCGAGCTCCGGCCGCCACTCGGCCCGTGGGTTCGCCTCGACACCGGGGCGGAGTCGGGCTGGGAGGTGCCGCGCGTCTACGACTCGATGATCGGCAAGCTCATCGTCTGGGGCGCCGACCGCGACGTCGCGCGCAGGCGCATGCTCCGCGCGCTCGACGAGCTCGTGCTCGACGGCATCCCCACGACCGTCACGTTCCACCGGCTCGCGATGGACCACGAGATGTTCGCCGCGGGCGAGCACTCCACGGTCTCCGTCGAGAGGGAGTGGGACCTGAGCTCCCTGCAGCCGCAGGGGCAGGCGGCTGCCGGCGACGAGCCGGACGGGCCAGCCCGCGACGTGACCGTCGAGGTCGGCGGACGTCGGTTCGGAGTCAAGGTCTACGGCGAGCTGGCAGCCGTCGCCGTCGGCTCCGGCGGAGGCGGCACCGCCAAGGCCAAGCGCCGCCAGCGCCAGGACGGTGGTGGCGCCACCGCAGCCGCCGCCGAGGACCTGGTCGCGCCGATGCAGGGCACCGTCGTCAAGTACGCCGTAGAGGTGGGCGACACGGTCTCGCAGGGCGATCTCGTCTGCGTGCTCGAGGCCATGAAGATGGAGAACAACATCACGGCCCACCGCGACGGGACCGTCACCGAGCTCCTGTACGCCGCCGGCGACGTCGTCGAGTCCGGCGCGGTACTGGCCCACATCGAGGAGTGAGGCGACCGGGCCAGCAGCCCCAGGCCCCGGGCTGATCGCTCAGGTGTCCTTGCGCGGCAGGCGGCGTCCGATGGCCCAACCGATGGCGCCGCCGATGACGGTGGCCACGCCGAGCGGTGCGAGTTCGGGTCCCCCCTCCGGGTCGTCGAGGGGCTCCGTCGCGACCGCGGGCCCGTCGGAGGTGGCGGCGTCGCCGGGTGCCCCGGCCGGCGGCTCGGGCGAGGGCTCGGCGGGCGGGGGCGTCGGCGGCGCCTGTCGCCACGGGCCCTCGATCTCGTAGACGACGCCGTTGCGGTCGTCAGCACCGCGCTGGCTCGCGGCGTACAGGCGCGTCCCGCTCGGGTCGAACGCGAGGCCGGTGACCTCCGAGCGCCGGTGCTCCGCCGTCATCTCGACCACCGCGGCGACCTCGCGACGGTCGGCGCTGATGACGACCACCTCCATGTTGCCGCCGTCCTCCGCGACGTAGAGGTCGCCGAAGGAGGACGCGATGATGTTGTCGCCGCCCTGCAGGACCCGCTCGTCCTTCTCGAACCCCTTGGGGTCGTACAGCACCTCGACCTGTTGCGCGTCGACGTCGAGGTCCCACACGCGGCCGTCGCCCTTCGTCGTCCAGTACAGGTGGCCGCTGTCGAACCAGCAGCCTTCACCGCCGTTGAAACGGCTGGCATCCGGGACCTGCCGCCTGGTCGTCCTCTGCCTGGCCAGCGGGTCCCCGACGTCGAGCCAGGTCACGCCGCCGTCCTCCGACAGCCGCATGGCCTGCAGTACGCCGTTGCCCAGGTCCGGGTAGTCGGTCGGCGTGAACCGGTAGAGGCGGCCATCGCCGCGATCCTCGGTGAGGTAGAGCTGGCCGCGGTCGTCGTCGACGGCCACGGCCTCGTGCATGAAGAGGCCGAGCGCAGGGAGCGGGCGGGCCTCGAACTCCCCCGCGGGATGGCACTCCCACACCTGGCCACGCTCGATCTCCTCGCAGGACAGCCACGTGCCCCACGGCGTCGCCCCACCGGCGCAGTTGCGGTTGCTGCCGGCGAGGATCGGGTAGGTGTCGACGATGAGGCCGTCGGGAGCGAAACGCACGGCGCCGACGCCACCCGCGCTGCCCCCGACCTCGCTGTTGCTGACGTAGATCCAGCCGCCGTCGTCGGTGGGGAACGTGGCGCCGCCGTCGGGCTCGCGGTGCCACACGTACCCGGAGCTGCCGATGGACTCGCCGGTGCGGGCGATCACCCGAGCGGTGAACCCCTCCGGGATCCGTAGCCCGTTGGGGTCCGGCGGGCCGAGCGGTCCGTACGGGCCAGGGCCGAGGACGGCCTGGGCAGCGAACGCCGCGCGCCAGAAGCCCGGTCCCAGCGCGAGCGCGGCGCCCGTGCCCGCCGTCGATCGCAGGAAGCGGCGGCGGTCCATGGAACTCAGTCCGTCATCAGCATCCGCGCGCACTCGGCGACCGAGCCCGCCATGGACGGGTAGACGGTCATCGACTGGGCGAGCTGGCTCACGCTGAGCCGGTTCTGGACGGCCACACCGATGGGCTGGATGAGGTCGGATGCGCGGTAGCTGACGACCACGCCACCGAGGACGATGCCGGAGCCGGGCATCGCGTGGATCTTCACGAAACCGTCGACCATCTCGACCATCTTCGCGCGCGAGTTCCCCTTGAAGTTCAGGCGTGCCGTCTTGTGCGGCATGCCGAGCTCCTCGATGGCCTGCGGGGTGAGCCCGACGGTCGCGACCTCGGGGTCGGTGAAGATCGTGGCCGCGACGGCGTCCCAACGGATCGGCGTGACCGCCTGGCCGAGCGAGTGCCACATCGCCGTACGGCCCTGCATCGCGGCGACGTTGGCCAGCATGACGCGGCCGACGACGTCACCGGCCGCGTAGATCCACCGACAGCTCGTGCGCCCGACGGCGTCGACGTCGATGCCGCCCCACTCGTTCGGCTCGACGCCGGCCAGTTCGAGGCCGAGGCCGTCGCTGACGGGGACCTGGCCGACCGTGAACAGGACGTGGCTTCCCTCGAGCGTCGAGCCGTCGCTGAGGCCGACCTCGACACCGTCCCCGGTGTTGCGGGCCGACTGCGCCCGGACCTCTCGCAGGATCTTCATGCCGCGGCGCTCGAAGACGTCCTCGATGACCTGTGCGGCGTCGGGGTCCTCCGTGGGCAGGATGAGCTTGCGGCTGCTCACGAGCGTGACCCTGGCGCCGAAGCGCAGGAACGCGTGGGCGAACTCCGCACCGGTGGCACCGGACCCGACGACGATGAGGTGCTCGGGCACCTCGGGCAGGCCGTAGACGTCCTGGCCGAGGAGGATCCGCTCGCCGTCGGGCTCGAAGAACGGCAGGACCCGGGCCCTCGAGCCCGTCGCGATCAGGACGTAGTCGGCCTCGAAGGTCTCCACACCGCCGTCGTGGAGCTCGGCAGTGACCTCGTGGTAGCCGGAGACCCGACCGACCCCGCGGACGATCCGGACCCCGGCCGCCTCGACCCGCACCTCGATGTCGCCGGACTGCTCGGCGCCGAGATCGAGGACGCGCTTGGAGACCGCCGGGAAGTCGACGGTGGTCGGGTCCTCGTGCGCGTCCGGGAGGTGGCGGATGCCGAGCTCGTTGGCCGTCTCCATCCAGCCCATCGCCTCGGCGGCGACGATCAGGGCCTTCGACGGCACGCAGTCCCACAGCACGCAGTTCCCGCCGAGCCCTTCCTTGGCGACGATCGTGACGTCGGCGCCGAGCTCCGCGGCCACGAGCGAGGCCTCGTAGCCCGCGGGGCCACCGCCGAGGATGACGATCTTCTGGGTCACGGGCAGTCCTTGGGACGCGCGTCCGTGCTGGGGACCGGGGAGCGCGACGGTAGTCGGCGGCTCAGGCGCTGTCGGTGGGCGCGTCGGCCTGCGACGCTGCCTCGCCACCACCCTCGGCCTCGGCGCGATGGGCATCTCCCAGCACGTCGCTGTCGAGCGTCTCGAGGACCTCGTCCGGGATCAACGACGACGGGTCGTGCTCGGCCTTGAGCTCCAGGTAGCGGGGAGGCAGCTCGTGTCCCCAGCGCCGCATGCCCTTCTCGATCTCGCGGATCACCGTCTGGCAGACCTGCACGCGTGCGTAGCGCTTCGACTCCGACGGGATCACGAACCACGGGGCGTCCGCGTGGTCGGTGAGCGTCAGCATGTCCTCGATCGCGGCCTCGTACTCGTGCCGCTTGTCGCGGTTGCGCCAGTCCTCGTCGGTCAGCTTCCACGACTTCAGTGGGTCGTTGGCCCGTCGGATGAAGCGCGCGAGTTGCTCCTCCGGCGAGAGGTGCAGCCAGAACTTGACGAGGATCATCCCCTCCTCGGTGAGGCCCCGTTCGAACTCGCTGATCTCGCGGTAGGCACGGCGCCACTCGGTCTCGGAGCAGAAGCCCTCGATGCGCTCGACGAGCACGCGCCCGTACCAGCTGCGGTCGTAGCAGACCATGCCGCCCCAGCCCGGCAGTACCGGCCAGAAGCGCCACAGGAAGTGGTGTCGCTTCTCCCGGTCGGTCGGCGCGGCGTACTGCATCACCGTCACGTGACGCGGGTCCATCGGGTAGACGAGCCGCTTGATGCAGCCGCCCTTGCCGGCCGCGTCCCAGCCCTCGAAGACCACGGTGAGGCCCGGGCCCATGTCGTTCTCGAGATGGCCCCCGAGGCTGAGGCGCAGCAGCTGCAGGCGCGTCCATGCCTGCTTGAGGAGGCGGGACTCCTCCTTGCGCGTCAGGGTCTTGGTCAGGTCGACCTCATCGAGACGCCCCACGATGCCCTCCTCACCCGGTCCGCCACGAGCGTAGGTGCCCGGACCTCCCGCCGTCCCGTGTGGGTGGAGTTCTCCCGGGCGGGTGGAGTTCTCCCGGGCGGGTGGAGTTCTCCCGGCATCTCCGGGACAAGTCCACCCGCGGGAGAGGTTGCGGGTCGCTGTCCACAGGCGGGCCGGACGCAGCCCACGTCGTCGGGCCCAGCGGTGAAGTATCTGCGCATGGTCCCGCGCGCAGACATCAACGAGCTCGCACGTCGTCAGCACGGCGTCCTGGCAATCCGACAGCTCACCCAGCTGGGCATGGCGGACTCGACGGTCCGCGACATCGCCGCACGAGAGGGTTGGGAACGAGCAGGGCGCGGCCTCTTCTACCTCCCCGGCTCGTCCGCCAGCTTCCAGCGCGACGTGGCGACGGCCCTGCTCAGGATGGGTGAGCCGTCCGTGGCATCGCACGACACGGCGGCGGCGCTGTGGGGGCTCGCACCCCCGCACGAGCGCCCGATCCACGTCATGGTCCCGCACGATCGAGCCGCCGCGCAGACGGCCGCCGTCCGCACGCACAGGACGCGACGCTGGGACGACGAGGACCTCTCGACCCGCGACGGCGTTCCGTGCCTCACCGTGGAGCGGACGCTGGTCGAGATGGCCGCCGTGGGGTCGCACGTTGCTCGAGGTCTCGTCGTCGAGGCCGTGCGTCGGGGCCTGACCACGCCCGCACGCCTGGCTCGGCGCGCCGCGGCCCTGCGAGGCGTGCCGGGCTCGCGGCGTGCCCACGGATTCGCGGCGATGCTGGCCGAGGCGCGGTTCGACTCAGAGGCGGAACGCATCGCCCGGGACGTCGTTGACCGCCTCGGCCTCCGAGCGCACCGCGAGCCGTACGCGGTGCGGCTCCCCAACGGTCGCCGGGCGCTGGTCGACATCGCCCTCGTGGACCTGCGGATCGCGATCGAGGTCGACGGGTTCCGGTTCCACCGCTCCCACGACGACCTCCGTCGAGATCACGAACGTCAGAACCAACTCCACGCCGCAGGCTGGATCGTCGTCCGCGTCGGCTGGCAGCGGCTCCACGAGGACCCCGAGGGGTTCGCGGCCGAGCTGATGACGATCGTCGAACGGCGCCGTGGAGAGCTCGGGATCGGGTGACTGCGTGGGTCGAGTTCTCCCGGCGCCGGCCTCTGGGCGGAGAACCCCCGAGATGACCGGGAGAAGTCCACCCGCCCGGGAGAACTCAACCCGCCCGGGGCTACATGGTGTCGGCGACCCGCCGGCCTCCAGGCCGTGGCGCCTACATGGTGTCGGCGACCCGCCGGCCTCCAGGCCGTGGCGCCTACATGGTGTCGGCGACCCGCCGGCCTCCAGGCCGTGGCGCCTACATGGTGTCGGCGGGCGTGTACATCCCCCAGGCGTCGCGCAGGACGTCACAGATCT
>JBFHRB010000162.1:0-7622 GCA_041591915.1 Nitriliruptorales bacterium | reverse complement strand
CGCTCGGGCCGTGCAGGCCGACCCGAGCGTGCGGCCCAGCTTCGCGCAGCAGCCGGGACGCGAGGTGCGCATCACCTTCTACGAACAGGCGTGGGCGGACCGTGCCGCCCGGCGTGGCGTCGGCGAGCCGGTCGGGCCCCGACCGGTCGCCACGACGCTCGACCGCCCGGACGGCCTGATACCGCTGGCCGCCGAGGCGACCATGGCGATGCCCGCCGGGGTCGAGTCCTCCCTGCTCTCGCGGTTGACGCCTCCTCCCGAGCGGACCGGCCTGCCGGCGCCGGTCCGCGACGCCGCCGTCGGGTGTGTCCACGGCCTGACACGACCGCTGATGCGCCGCGGGGTGCGCGAGACACAGGAGATGGACCAGTCGCGCTACCCGGCGCCGCCTGGCACGGACCGGCACCCGACCGCCTGACGGTCCGAGGTCCGACGCGATCCGTGGACACGCCTCGGGTCCACGGATCGCGCGCCCGGCGCATCGCCGACCTGTGCATGCGCTCTCGATGCCGCGGCGTGCGCACGGCCTGCATGGCCCTTTCGGACTAGTCCCCTAGCGTGCGCCGCTCGCGTGGGCCTCCCATCGGGGGGGAGGGGCAGGTCCCGCGTTCCAGATCGAGAGCCCATCTGAGGGGAGAGCTCTGTGTTGAAGCATCGATTCCGCCAGGTCGCGTTGATCGCGGCCCTCGTACCGGGGCTGGCGCTAGCCGGCGCCGGCACCGTGGCCGCCCACGGCCAGGACCGCGTCGCGGTCGTCGTGACCCTCGCCGACGGCGTCGGGTCCGCCAACGCGGCGGCCGTCGCGAAGGCGCATCGCGCCGACCTCGGCTTCGTGTACTCGCACGCCCTGCAGGGCTTCTCCGCGGAGATCCCGTCGGCGCGCCTCAACGGCCTCGAGCGCGACCCGCGCGTCGCGTCCGTCGAGCTCGACCAGGAGTTCACCATCGCCGCGCAGACCGTGCCCAGCGGTATCCAGCGCATCGACGCGGACACCAACGCTGCCATCGACATCGACGGGGTCGACGACCTCCGGGTCGACGTCGACATCGCGATCCTCGACTCGGGCATCGACGAGGACCACCCTGACCTGAACATCGCCGGCGGCGTGAACTGCGCGAAGGGCGGGCCGTTCGGCGGGACCTGCCAGAACGGCGGGTTCAACGACGGCAACGGCCACGGCACGCACGTCGCCGGCACGGCCGCCGCGCTCGACAACGGCTTCGGCGTGGTCGGTGTGGCGCCGGGGGCCCGCCTGTGGGGCGTCCGCGTCCTCAACAACCGCGGTAGCGGCTACACGTCCTGGATCGTGGGCGGGATCGACTGGGTCACCGCCAACGCCAGCACGATCGAGGTCGCGAACATGAGCCTCGGCATGAGCGGCCAGAGCGCCGCCATCGACGCTGCCATCTCGAACTCCGTGGCCGCGGGCGTGACCTACGTGGTCGCGGCGGGCAACGACAGCGACGACGCGGCCAACTACTCCCCCGCGAGCAACGGGGACGCCATCACCGTCTCGGCGCTGGCCGACTCCGACGGCGCGCCGGGCGGCTCGTGGGGAGCGACCTGCCGCAACGACCAGGAGGACACGCTCGCCGACTTCTCGAACTTCGGCAGCGCGGTGGACATCGCCGCGCCCGGCGTTTGCACGTACTCCACCTACCCCGGCGGGTACGCGACGATGAGCGGCACGTCCATGGCCTCACCACACGTTGCCGGGGCGGCCGGACTGCTCGCCAGCACGGGGATGTCTGTCAGCCAGATCCGCTCCGCGCTGCTGAACGGCGGGACCTACGACTGGACCGACGAGTCCGGCGACGGGATCCTCGAGCCGCTGCTCAACGTCTCGACGTTCACCCCGTCGATGATCTAGTCCGGGAGAGCGCATCACCGAGGGCCCGCGAGCGACCGTTCGCGGGCCCTCGCCGTTGACCGATGCCGCATGCGTGTAAGTTGACACTTACGTAAGTGTCTGCTTACGTATGAGTCATGAACGATGTGAACCCGGTCCTGGATGCCCTCGGCGACGCCACGCGACGCCAGGTGCTCGACCGCCTCCGTTCCGGCCCGCGATCGGTGAGCGAGCTGGCCGCCGGCCTGCCCGTCTCCCGCCCCGCGGTCTCGCAGCACCTGCGCGTCCTGCGGGAGGCCGGGCTCGTGACCAGCAGGCGTGACGGGACCCGGCAGCTCTACCGGCTCGAGCGTGCCGGGCTCGAGGTGCTCCGGACCTACGTCGAGTCGTTCTGGGACGACGTCTTCGCCGCCTTCAGCGCCGCGGCGACCGAACGGGCCGCGCAGGCGGCCGAGGAGACACCGCGATGACCACGACCGGGACGATGACCGTGGAGAAGGCCTACGACGTGCCCCTCTCCCCCGCCGACGCGTTCGAGCTCTTCACGCGCCGCTGCGCGGAGTGGTGGCCGCTCGAGACGCACGCCTGCCACCCGGGCGAGGTGGCGGAGGTCGTGTGGGAGGAGCACGCGGGCGGCCGCATCTACGAGCGAACCGCAGATGGTCGCGAGGGCGAGTGGGGCATCGTCGAGGTCTGGGACGCGCCCCACCGGATCGTCTACCGCTGGCACCCCGACTGGCCCGCCGGGTCCGACAGCCGCGTCGACCTGCGGTTCGAGGCCCGTGGCGAGGGCACGCGGGTCTCGCTGACCCACACGGGATTCGAGTCGCGCGGAGACGACGCGGAGCGGGTCCACGAGGGCTACGACCTCGGCTGGGACCTCGTCCTCGGCGAGCGCTTCGCGGCGGCGGCGGCAGGCTGACGGCACTACGTTCGGGGCCTGCCCCGAGGGAGCCGCGCATGCCGACCGATGCCGCCATGGCGTACGAGAAGAAGCACGTCGCGATCGACGACCTGCGCATGGCCTACGTGGAAGCCGGGGACCTCGACGGCCCCCCGGTCGTGTTCCTGCACGGCAACCCGACGTCGAGCTACCTCTGGCGCAACGTCATCCCGCACCTCGAGACGCAGGGCCGCTGCCTGGCGCCCGACCTCATGGGCATGGGCGACTCCGACAAGCTCCCGGACAGCGGCCCGGACCGCTACCGGTTCGTCGAGCACCGTGCGTTCCTCGACCGGTGGCTCGAGGCGGTCGGGGCCACCGAGGGCGTGACCTTCGTCATCCACGACTGGGGGTCGGCCCTCGGCTTCGACTGGGCGAACCGCCACCGGGATGCCGTCCGCGGCATCGCCTACATGGAGGCGATCGTCCAGCCCGTGACCTGGTCGATGTGGCCCGAGGCCGCACGCGACATCTTCAAGGCCATGCGCAGCGAGGCGGGCGAGGAGCTCGTCCTCACGAAGAACCTCTTCATCGAGGCGATCCTGCCCTCCTCGATCGGCCGCAAGCTCGGCGACGAGGAGATGGCGGCCTACCGGGCGCCGTTCACGGAGCAGGGCGAGGACCGCCGCCCGACACTGACCTGGCCGCGCGAGATCCCGATCGAGGGGGAGCCGGCCGACACGTTCGACATCGTGTCGAGCTACGCGGACTTCCTGTCGCACGACAGCTCGATCCCCAAGCTCTTCGTCAATGCCGACCCCGGGATCATCCTCACGGGCGAGCAGCGCGAGTTCTGTCGCACCTGGCCGAACCAGAAGGAGGTCACCGTGAAGGGCCTCCACTTCATCCAGGAGGACTCGCCCGACGAGATCGGCGAGGCCGTCGCGGACTGGCTCGGCGAGGTCGGCTGACGGGCGACGCCATGGAGCCCGTGAAGATCCGTGTCCCGCTCCCCCACGGTCCGTACGCGGCCGAGAGCCCGTGGGCCGAGGAGGTCGACGCCGGGGCGGGGCTCTACCGCATCGACAACATCCTGGCCTTCGCCGACGGGGTGTCGCTGGGGGACGTGGTCCGGTGCGAGCGCGCCCGCGATCGGGCGCTGGTCGCGGTCGAGGTCATCGAGCGCAGCGAGCACGTGACGGTCTCCGTGCAGGCACGCCCGGAACCCCTCTCAGCAGACGCCGCCGACCCCAACGCCTTCGCGGCCCGGTTGTACGGCGCGCTCGTCGAGCGCATCCGGGTGGCCGAGGTCGCCCTCGACGTCTCGGGTGGTGTCGGAACCCTGCAACTCCTCGGCGACGCCGATGCCGTGAACCACGGGCTCGACCTCGCGATCGAGGTCTCGACCGAGGCCGGCTACGGCGGCGAGGTGGCCGACGAGGGCCAGCGACTCGGCTGCTTCGCCTGGTGGACGGTGTCGTCCCCGCAGTACCCGACGCCGATGGCCCTCGAGGGGGCGGACGCGCTGCTCGCGGAGGAACCCCTCGCCCCCGTCGAGCTCGACTGGCTGCCGGCCGCGGACCCGATCGCGGGTGCGTGGCCGCGCGAGCTGGTCGACGAGCTTCGCGACCGGGCACGCTTCGACGACCGGCTGGCTGCCTGCCTCGAGGCGGGCCAGTACCTGCCACCGCTGCTGATCGTGGTCCGGGACCGGATCCGCGGCCGGTTCTCCAACGCCCAGGTCGGCGGCACCCCGTTCGCCGTCTTCCCGCCCTCGTTCGAGGAACAGCTCTGGCGCGACACGATGGACGCCGACGGGCGTGTCCGGTACTGCCCGGACGACGCGGCCAACGAGGCCTTCCGTGCCGAGCTCGTCACGCTCGGCGTGGACCCGGACGCCGACCCGAGGGCGTCCTACCGCTGACCCGTCAGAGCACCATCGACAGGAACTTCTTGGTGCGCTCCTCGCGAGGGTTGCCGAGGACCTCCTTCGGCGGGCCCTCCTCGACGACGACGCCCCCGTCCATGAAGACGACGCGGTCGGCGACCTGGTTGGCGAAGCCCATCTCGTGCGTGACGACCATCATCGTCATGCCCTCGTCCGCGAGCCCGCGCATGACCTCGAGCACCTCGCCCACGAGCTCGGGGTCGAGCGCGGAGGTGGGCTCGTCGAACAGCATCATGTCGGGGTCCATGGACAGTGCGCGCGCGATCGCGACGCGCTGTTGCTGACCGCCCGAGAGCTGTGCCGGGAAGGCGTCGATCTTGTCGCTCAGGCCGACGCGCTCCAGATTGCGGCGCGCGGTCTCCTCGGCGACGGAGGACTTCCGCTTCAGGACGCGCCGCTGGGCGATCGTCAGGTTGCGCAGGACCGTGAGGTGCGGGAAGAGGTTGAACTGCTGGAACACCATGCCGATCTTGGCCCGGACCATGTCGAGGCTGACCTCGGGGTCGGTGATGTCCAGGCCCTCGATGTGGATGCTGCCCGAGGTCGGCTCCTCGAGCCGGTTGACACAGCGCAGCAGCGTCGACTTGCCCGAGCCCGAGGGCCCGATGACGCACACGACCTCCCCGTGCTTGACGTGGAAGTCGATGCCCTTGAGGACCTCGAGCTCACCGAAGTACTTGTGGAGCTCGCGGACATCGATGGCGATCTGCGTGTCGGCGGCTGCCGCGGGGGCCTGGCTCATCAGCGTGCCTTCTTGTTGCGGGCCTCGAGGCGGGCCACGACTCGCGTCATCGGGATGGTGATCATGAGGTAGACGAGGCCGACCACGATGTACGGCGTGCCGTTGAACTTCAGGTTCGCGAAGTCTCGCCCGAACTTCGTCAGCTCCTTGGTGGCGTCGCTCGTCCCGAGCACGAACAGCAGTGACGTGTCCTTGATGAGGAGGATCAACTCGTTCGTGAGCGGCGGGATGATGATGCGGAAGGCCTGCGGGATGATGATCGAGAGCAGCGCCCAGCCGCGGCTCATGCCGAGCGAGCGGGCTGCCTCCATCTGGCCCTTGGGGACGGCCTCGATGCCGGCCCGGATCGTCTCGGCCATGTAGGCCGCGGCGACGAGGCCCAGGCCGACGGTGCCCGCGCCGTAGGTGCCGCAGCCCGGAACGACGGAGCAGTCGCGCCAGCGGAAGCCCTCGAAGGCGATGGGGATGGCGAAGCCGACGAGCAGGACCGTCAGCAGCGCGGGGAGACCGCGGAAGATCTCGATGTAGATGTTCGAGAACCAGCGGTAGGGCCGGATGGTCGACAGCTTCATGAGGGCCAGGAGCAGCCCCAGGAGCAGCCCCAGCGAGAACGAGGTGATCGTGAAGATGACCGTGTTCCGGGCAGCGATCGTGAGGATCCGCGGGAACATCTCCCGCGCGATGTCCGGGTTGAGGAACGAGCGCTGGATCGCGCCCCAGTCGGCCAGGAACGCCGCCAGCACGATCACGATGACGAACACGCTGTAGAGCGATCCGCGCGTCAGCTTCTGCTTCGTCGTCCGTTTCAAGCCACTGCTCGGACGAGCGAGCTCCGCCAGCGTCCGGCGCTCCACCGTGGACGGCTCGCTCACAGGCACCTCCTCCAACGACGAGGGGGACCCTAGTGGGTCCCCCTCGCTGCTGGCGGTGGTGCTACCTCACAGTTCAGGCCGTGAAGTAGGTGCCGTAGATCGTGTCGTAGCTGCCGTCCGAGCGGAGCTCGGCGAGCGCCTTGTTGACGGCCTCGAGCAGGGCCTCCTTGCCCTCTTCCTGGACGGCGAAGCCGTACTGCTCGCCGGTCGGGAAGGTGGAGGACACGGTCAGGGTGTCGTCCTGCTGGGCGCGCTCGACGTTGACGGGCAGGTCCTGGAGGACCGCGTCGATCGTGCCGGCCTCGAGGGCCACGAACAGGTCGGCGCCGCTCTCGAACGACTGGACGGAGACGCCCTCGCCGACGTTCTCGTTGGCGTAGGCCTCACCCGTGGTGCCGCTCTGGACGCCGAGGGTCTTGCCCTCGAGGTCCTCGAGCGTGGCGATACCGGAGTCAGCCTTGACCAGCAGGGACTGGTCCGCGTCGAAGTACGGGTCGGAGAAGTCGATGTTGGCCTCGCGCTCCTCCGTGATCGTGATGGCGGAGGCGGCGATGTCGCAGTCGCCCGCGGCCATCGCGGTGCCGGAGGTGATGGCGTCGAAGCCGGTGTTCAGGACCACGAGCTCGAGCTCGAGGTGGTCGGCGATGGCGGCCATCAGGTCGATGTCGAAGCCGCTGAACGTGCCGTCCTCGTTCTCGATCTCGAACGGCGCGTAGGGGATCTCGGAGCAGAGCGTGAGCTTGCCCTCGTCGACGAGCGCGAGGTCCATGTCCTCCATCTCGCCGTCGGTGCCTTCGCCTTCGCCCTCGGTCGAGGTCTCGTCGGTGGTCTCGTCGGTGGTCTCATCGGTGCTGCCAGCGCAGGCGGTGAACGCCAGGGCAGCGGCCGTCGCGACGGCGGTCGCGCGCAGCATCTTGGGGAGTCGCACTGTTGCCTCCAGGTGTGTTCTCGGGAGTCCGCACGCGGGGAGTGTCGGGGGACGTGCGGGACACGACACGGGCGGCGGATGGCCGCACCATACGTGCGTGTCGGGTCAAGGTCTACTACGCCAGTAGGAGGATGCGGCGGGTGAACCCCTGACCGGACGGCCACCGCACGGGAGAACCGGGCGAAACGGTCGGACGGGCTGCTCCGAGCTGCCGTCGGCGCGGCCTCGGGCGCTTCAGGCGTCGTCGCCCAGGCGCTCGAGGATCTGCTCCGCGACCTGGCGCATCGACTGGCGGCGCTCCATCGCCTGCTTCTGGATGAACCGGAAGGCGTCCGCCTCGCTCATCCCCTCCTTCTCCTGCAGCACGCCCTTGGCACGCTCGACGAGCTTGCGGGCCTCG